>DATJJM010000450.1:0-29541 GCA_035492535.1 Acetobacteraceae bacterium
GGCACGCGCGGCATGATTTCCGGTGCGCGCAGCATGGCGTGATAGCCACGTTCCGTCTCGAGCGGGACCTTGTCGCCTAGCGTCGCAGCCAAGGGTTTTGAATGCGCGCCGGTGGCAATGACGGCAGCGTCGGCGACGACATCGCCTTCAGGCGTCTGCACCGCCTTGAGCGCAGCGCCGTCGAAACTGAACCCGGTGGCGCGGCGGCGCAGGAATGTGGCGCCGTTGGCCTGCACCGCGCTGGCAAGTGCGGCAACCAGACCGCCGGGATCGAGGCAATGGCCGTTCTCCGGCACCAGCTTGCCGCGCGTGAAATCACGCGAGAGGTTGGGATCGAACTGGCGCAGTTCGTCGGCGTTGAGTTCCTCCCAATGGGTGCCGTTACGGCGACGGATGTCCCAGGCGGCAGCATCCGCGTCCCACGATTTCTGCGAGCGATAGGCGATCAGGATGCCGTTGCGCGCCACGAGATGGTCGGCACCGGCATCGCGCGCCAGCGGCAGCAGGGCATCGAGGCACGGCGCCAGCAGCGTCTTCAGGGCGCGCGCCTGCGCTTCGATGCGTTGCGGCGTGCCGGCGCGGACGAGGCGGATAAGCCAGGGCGCCAGGACGGGCAGATAGCTCCAGCGGATGCGCAGCGGCCCGAGCGGATCGGACAGGTATTTCGGGATGTTCTTCCAGGTATCCGGTGTCGCCACAGGGACGACGGAGGACGGGTTGAAGCATCCAGCGTTGCCGAAGGAGGCCCCCTGCCCTGGCGGCTGCGGATCGATCACCACCACCTCGTGGCCGTCGCGTTGCAGGTAGCTTGCGGTCACCATGCCGACGATGCCGGCACCGATGACCGCGACCTTTTTCTTCCCCGCCATGGCCCGTATTGTCGCGACTCATTCCCGCCGCAGCAAGGTTGCACCCATGATCCCGCCCAAGGACCAGATCAAGATCTGTTTCGCGCACGCAGCGTACCAGATGAAGGCGAGTTTCGACGCGCTGAACACCGGCATCGCGAGCTTCGAGCTGCGAGAGCGGGAGGCGCTGGATCGGCGGATTGGCGAGGCCGATGTGCTGGTGGTTTCCGGCATGTGGCACAACGGGCTGATCGACCTGGGCGGCCGCCTGCGGTTCATCCAGTCGATCGGATCCGGCACCGACCAGTTCGACAAGGACGCGCTGGCTGCGAAGGGGATGCGGCTGGCCAGCGCGGCGGGGGTGAATTCGCGGGCTGTGGCGGAGCATGCAATGTCGCTGATGCTGGCGTTGTCGCGCCGGCTGCCGGAGGCGCGCGACAACCAGGCGAAGCGCGTCTGGCGTGGCATGATCGGTGACCTCACGCAGCGCGAGGACGAGCTGCAAGGCAAGACCGTGCTGATCATCGGTCTGGGGCGGATCGGCGGGCGGCTTGCGCAGCTCGCCAAGGCGTTCGAGATGCGGGTGATCGGGTTCCGGCGCCATCCGGCGTCTGGCGCGGGTGTCGCGGACGCAGTGCATCCGCTGACCGAGCTGCCGGCTTTCCTGCCGAACGCGGACTTCGTGGTGCTGACCTGCCCGCTGGTGCCGGAGACGCGCGGCGTGATCGATGCGAAGGCTCTGGGCCTGATGCCGGCGTCGTCGTTCCTGGTGAACTGCGCACGCGGTGGGTGCGTGGTTGAGGCGGCGCTGATCGGGGCGTTGCAAGCGGGCAGGATCGCAGGGGCGGCGCTGGATGTGACGGACCCGGAGCCGGCCGAGGAGGCCTCGCCGCTGTGGAGCATGCCGAACGTGTTCCTCACGCCTCATACGGGCGGCGAGACGCGCAAGTACGAAGCCAACGTCAATGAGATCCTGGTGGAGAACCTGGAGCGGATGTGGCGGGGAGAGACGGAGCTGCGGAACCAGGTGGTGTGATACCGATCGCTTGCCACTGTGCGACCCGCAGCCCATCTTTCCAGACATGATCAGACAACCGGAACCCAAGGCCGACGTCCTGGCGCGGCGTGATGAGATCGTGGCCGGGCTGCGCGCACTGCTGCGTCCAGACGCGGTGATCGCTGAGGCGCTGCTGCTGCGGCCCTACGAGACCGACGGGTTGTCGGCGTATCGCCAGCCGCCACTCGCCGTCGTGCTGCCGGAGACAACAGAGCAGGTCGCCGCGGTGATGCGGCATTGCCATGCGAATGGCGTGCGGGTCGTGCCGCGTGGCGCCGGCACGTCGCTGTCGGGCGGGGCGCTGCCGATGGCGGATGCGGTGGTGGTCGGGCTGATGCGGATGAACCAGATCCTCGACATCGACTACGCCGATCGCTGCGCGACGGTGCAAGCGGGCGTGACCAATATCGGCATCACCAATGCGGTGCAGGCGCATGGGTTCTTCTATGCGCCCGACCCGTCCAGCCAGCTGGCCTGCATGATCGGCGGCAACGTCAACATGAATTCGGGTGGCGCTCACTGCCTGAAATACGGCGTCACCGCCAACAACCTGCTCGGCCTGAAGATCGTCACGGTGGAGGGTGAAATCCTCGACATCGGCGGCGCGCATCTGGATGCGGCAGGGTATGACTGGCTTGGATTGCTGACCGGCAGCGAAGGCCAGCTGGCGGTGATCACCGAAGTCACGGTGCGCATCCTGCACTCCCCCGAGGGTGCGCGAGCGATGCTGGCGGCGTTCCGGTCGAATGAGGTCGCCGGAGCCTGCGTGGATTCGATCATTTCGTCCGGCATCATCCCAGTGGCTCTGGAGTTCATGGATCGCCCCGCCATCCACGCCTGCGAGGCCTTCGCGCACGCCGGCTATCCGCTCGACGCCGAGGCGATGCTGATCATCGAGGTGGAAGGCAGCCCGGCCGAACAGGACGATCTGCTGGCGCGGCTGCGCGCGATCTGCGAGCGGCACGATCCGATCAGCATGAGGGTGTCGCAGTCGGCGGAGGAGTCGCTCGCGATCTGGAAGGGTCGCAAGGGCGCGTTCGGCGCGATCGGACGGATCAGCCCGGACTATCTCTGTATGGACGGCGTGATTCCCACCTCGCGCCTGCCCGACGTGCTGCGCCGCATAGGCGAGATGTCGGACACCTTCGGATTGAAGGTCGCCAACATCTTCCATGCCGGCGACGGCAATCTGCATCCGCTGATCATGTTCGACGCCAACGATCCGGAGAGCTTCCACAAGGCAGAGGAGTTCGGGGCCGATATCCTGAAGCTCTGTGTGGAGGTGGGCGGTTGCCTGACCGGGGAGCACGGTGTTGGTGTGGAGAAGCGGGAGTTGATGCCGGTGCAGTTCACGGCTGAGGAACTGGAGCAGCAGCGCCGCATCAAGTCTGCTTTCGATCCGGGCTGGCTGCTGAATCCCAACAAGGTGTTTCCGTTGGCGGCTGCGTCAGCCTGAGACGGACGCGCGAGCGAGGCATCGCATCGACGCCATGAGCACGATGCTCGCACCATCGGACGAGGCCGGGTTCGCCGCTGTCATCGCGGAAGCGGCGGCGGCGAAGGAGCCACTGTCGATCATCGGCGCGGGCACCAAGTCCTGCATGCTGCGTCCGGTGCAGGCGGCGCGCTCGCTGTCCACGCGCAACCATGGCGGCATCACGCTTTATTCGCCGAACGAACTGGTCATCTCTGCCCGTGCGGGCACGCCTCTGGCGGACATCGAGACGGCGCTCGCCGAGCATGGCCAGCACATCATCGCTGAACCGTCGGATCTTGCGTCGGTGACTGGCGCGAAGGAACCGCAGACCATCGGCGGGGTGATCGCGACCAATCTGTCGGGGCCGCGGCGGGTCGCCTGGGGCGCGATGCGCGACCACCTGCTGGGCATACGCGCGGTCACCGGCGCCGGCCAGGTGATCCGATCGGGCGGGCGGGTGCTGAAGAACGTCACCGGGCTTGATCTGTGCAAGCTGCTGGCCGGCAGCCACGGTACGCTCGGCGTGATCACCGAGGTCACGCTGAAGGTCCTGCCTGCGCCGGAAATGGTGGGCACGTTGGTGCTGCACAATCTGGACGCCACGGCGGGTGTTGCGAAATTGTCGGCGGCGCTGGGTTCGCCTTACAGCGTGTCGGGTGCCGTGTGGTTGCCGCGCGAGGCCGCGGCACGGATCGGGCCATTCGCGGGCTCCGTCGCGTTGATCCGCATCGAGGACTTCGCCGCGTCTGTCGGCTACCGGACCGGCCGGCTGCGCGATGACCTTGGCCATGCTGAGACGGACATCCTGGATGACGCGGCATCGCGCCAGGTATGGCGAGAATTGCGCACAATGGCGGCGCTGCCGACCGAACACGATGATGCAGTCTGGCGCGTGTCGGTGCGCCCATCGGCTGGGCCGGCGGTGTTGCGGACATTGGCGGAGGGCGTCGGCATGCGAGGCTATCTCGATTGGGGTGGCGGCCTGGTCTGGCTCGCGGGTCCGCCGACGGCCGAGGCGCATCAGACTGTAGAGACCGCGGCGAAACTGGCCGGCGGCACATGGACGCTGATGCGCGCACCGGAACCTCTGCGTGTTGCGGTCGATGTGCTGCCGCCGGAGCAGGAGGTGCTGGCAAGGATCACGCGACGGGTGAAGATGGCGCTGGATCCGCATGCGATCCTCAATCCCGGCCGCATGTATGCGGGGCTGTAGATGCGATTTCATATATCCAATTACGCGATCGCGCCGTTCAGCCTGGCAAGCTTTGTGATCCTGCTGTTCCAGTATTACCGCATCAATCCTGATCGACGCATCTTCAATCTGCATTTTCTCCTGATGGTGACGGCGATCGCTCTGTCACTGGCCGATGTGTTCTATCCGGGCGGATCCATTGTTTACCTTGTGCTGGCCGTGGCCTTGTTGGGGCTGACGCTGGTCCTGCATCGCAACCTGCCGCCACCCAGGAACTGACCCATGCAGACCAACTTCACGGCGGAGCAGTTGCGTGACCCGGACACCGCCTCATCGAATCAGGTGCTGCGGACCTGTGTACATTGCGGTTTCTGCACCGCGACGTGTCCGACCTTCCTGCTGCTGGGTGACGAACTCGACAGCCCCCGCGGGCGTATCTACCTGATCAAGGACATGCTGGAGGCCAACCGTCCGGCAACGCCCGATGTTGTGACTCACATCGATCGTTGCCTGTCGTGCCTGTCCTGCATGACCACGTGCCCATCCGGCGTGCACTACATGCACCTGGTCGATCATGCGCGGAGCTATATCGAGCAGACCTATCGTCGTCCGCTGTTCGACCGCGTTCTGCGCGCGATGCTGGCGACGGTTCTGCCGCGACCGGCGCTGTTCCGTCTTGCATTGATCGCGGCGCGGCTGGCGCGGCCATTCGGCAGGCTGATCCCGGAGCGGCGCCTGCGCGCCATGCTCGATCTGGCGCCTGCCCGGGTGGCTGCGCCAAGCGCGCTTGCCGGACCGCGGGTGCATCGCGCGCAGGCCGAACGCCGGGGACGCGTGGTGTTGCTCGCGGGTTGCGCGCAGCAGGTGCTGGCACCACAGATCAATGACGCGACGATCCGGCTGCTGACCAGGCTGGGTGTCGAGGTTGTGGTGCCGCCGGGCGCCGGTTGCTGCGGCTCTCTTACGCACCATATGGGTCGTCATGCAGATGCCATGGCCAGCGCCCGTGCGAACATTGCAGCGTGGCACAACGAGATTGCCGGCGAAGGTCTCGACGCCATCATCGTCAACGCCTCGGGTTGTGGTACGACCGTGAAGGATTACGGCTTCATGTTCCGCTCCGAGCCGGAGCCCTGGCGCGGCCAGGCCGAGACCGTATCGGGCCTCGCGTGCGACATCAGTGAGTACCTCACACGGATCGGTTATGCGCCGACACGGCCGGGCCATCGCCTGACCGTGGCGTATCATTCCGCGTGCAGCCTGCAGCATGGGCAACAAGTGACGACGGAACCGAAAGCTCTGCTGCAACGCGCCGGCTTCACCGTGGTGGAGCCTGCCGAGGCTCATATTTGCTGCGGTTCGGCCGGCACTTACAACATGCTGCAACCCGAGATCGCAACGCGGCTCCGCGCACGCAAGCTTGGCAATCTGCGCGCCACCGGTGCGGACGTGATCGCCGCTGGCAATATCGGCTGCATCACGCAGCTGGCCGGCGACGGGACGCCCATTGTGCACACGGTGGAATTGCTGGACTGGATGGCAGGCGGGCCACGACCGGCCGCCCTTGCTGATATGGCGGAGGATGCATGATGCGTCCTGCACTGATTGCTTGCCTGCTGGTTGCCGCAGTGCCGGCAGTGGCGCAGCCGGCAAACGACCGGAAAGCGACGCTGGACCGGCTGCTTGGTGCGTTGCGGACAGCGCCGAATGAAGAGGTTGCCGCACCGCTGGAGATGCAGATCAAGCAGATCTGGCTGAACTCGGGCACGCCGGCGGTGACGCTGCTGATGAGTCGCGGCCTGCGTGAGATGAAGGCCGATGCGACGAGCGATGCGATCGAGGATTTTTCTGACGCGATCGCGCTCGACCCGAACCTGGCCGAGGCTTACCACCAGCGCGCCATTGCACGCTTTACAGCCGGCGACAGCCAGGGTGCCATCGGTGACATCCAGGCTGCTTTGCAGCACGAACCACGGAGCTTCGCCGCCTTCCAGACACTGAGCGAAATCGCCGAGGCACAGAAGAACTGGATGGGCGCCTATGAGGCCTGGCAGAAGGTGATGGAACTCGATCCGAAGACGCCTGGCGGTGACCAGCGGCTGAAGGAGCTGAAGCGGCACGCGCTGGGAGAGGAAACGTAGATACGACGATCGGAAGATCGTGTGGTCCTCGTTGAAGGCGCGCCTATGGCAGCGCGGGGCGCCATGCATCGGCGAAGCCGCGCACGCGGGGCAGCAGGATCATGTCCCACGGGCTGGGCATCGGTCCGACAGGGACGTGCACCAGTGCCGGCGCATTGAGTGCGAAGGCCTGGCGCAGCGCTTTTTCCAGATCGTCGGGTGAGCCTGCGCGGAATGCCGCCATGCCGAAGCTCTCGGCGAATTTCACGAAGTCCGGGTTGGTTAGGTCGCAGGCGATCAGGCGATTGCCATATTGCTGCTCCTGGATGCGGCGCACGTTGCCGAATGCGCCGTCGTCGAACACCACGACGACGACGGGCAGTTTGTGGCGCATGGCGGTGGCCAGCTCGGCACCCTGGAACATGAAACCACCGTCGCCGGTCGCCAATACCACCTTGCGTCCCGGCGATGCGGCCTGCGCGCCGAGTGCGGTACCGTAGCCCCAGCCGAGCGTGTCCTGATACCCGGGTGACAGGAACGTGCGCGGCGCATGAACCGGAAACGCGAGGCGGCTGGCAAAGCCGATCTGGGTGACTTCCTCGACGTAGATACCATTGTCCGGCAGCGCGGCGCGGATGGCACGCAGGAAGCTGATGGGCGGTTCCTGCCGCGCGAGCCGATCGCTGAATGCCTGGCGGACGGCAGCGAGTTCCGCATCGCGTCGGCTCCGGTGGGTGTGCGCGGGGAGCGCGGCGATCAGAGCGCGCAGCACGGTCGCCGCGTCGCCTACCAGGGCGCAGGCGGGACGACGGAAGCGGTTGATCTCCTCGGCGTCGATATCCAGGCGCACGATCGGCAGATTGTCATCAACGCCCCAGATGCTCTGTTGCCAATAGAGGCGCGTGCCGATGGCGAGCACCGCATCGGCATTCTTCCAGAGTGTGTGGCCTTCGGTGAACGACACCGCGAGCGGGTGGGTGGTTGGAATGACGCCGCGCCCGCGCCGGAACGAGGACACGGGGGCCTGCAAGGCTTCGGCGACAGCCTGGACCTCGGCGCATGCGTCCAACGCGCCCGCGCCCACAACGATCAGCGGACGCTCCGCCTGGGCGAGAATCTTTGCCGCCCGCGTCACTGCTTCTGTATCGACAGGCGGCAGCGCCGGCGGGACGACCTGCGGGAATGCCACTTCCCCCGTGACAGCCCAGGTATCGATCGCGCATTCGAGCGCCACCGGCCCGGGCCGCCCGCTGGTCGCCGCGCGTATCGCATCTGAGACCTGGCCAGGCGCTTCGTGCGGCGCGGTGATCCGAGCGGCGTGCTTGGTGATGTGGCGCAGCAGACCGATCTGGTCATGGATTTCGTGGAGATGTCCGTAGCCACGATCTATGGCGAAGGACGGGATCTGTCCGGCGATTGCGATCACCGGCGCGTTCATGCCGTACGCAGTCAGCAACGCGGCGGAGGCATTCAGGATGCCAGGCCCGGGTACCACTGCGAAGGCCTGTGGCTTGCCTGTGACCAGGGCTGCGCCGAGCGCCATGTAGGCGGCGGTCTGCTCGTGGCGGGGATGCAGCACGCGGATACGATCTTGCGCGCGGAACGCTGCGTCGAACAGGTGGTCATTGTGCACGCCTGGCAATGCATAGAGCGTGTCGATCCCATGGTGGATCAGCGTTTCCACCACGGCGTCGGCGGTCCGCATATATGGCATCGGGTCAGCCCACCGGATTGAATGCGCGCTGCTCCACGTGGCGTGCGTCGCCACGCAGCACCTCGAAGTGTGTCACCTCATCCTCTCTCCAGAAACGGATGTCGTATCTGCCGCGGCCGAGCCGCAGATCGGAGAGCGTGATATCCGGCAGCCAATGCGGCAAGACCGGATCGACGAAGATCTTCCTGCGCGGCGCATCGAGCGAGAGGCCAAGGATTGCCTGAAGGAGCGCGAACACCGAGCCGGCTGCCCAGGCCTGCGGCACGTTCGCTCCGAGATATTGCACGGGGAATTCGGAGTTACCGCGTTGCACGCCCGAATAGAGTTCAGGCAACTGATTCACCAGGAAATGGCCCGCGGCGCGGGAGATATCGCGCGCGATCTGGCCCGCTTCGGCGGCATAGCCATAGCGCTTGAAGCCGAGCGCGATCAGGCTGTTGTCGTGCGGCCAGACCGAACCATTCTGGTACGAATACGGATTGAATGCCGGGTGCAGTGCCGACAGCGTGCGAATGCCCCATCCCGAGTTCATGTCGGGCGCCATCAGCCGCGCCACGACGCGTGCCGCGCGATCGGGAGGTACGATGCCTGACCACAGGAGATGTCCCGGATTGGAAGCGACGCTCAGCACTTTGCGCTTTTCGCCGTCGAGCATGTAGGCGTAGTAGCCTTCTTCCTCGTTCCAGAACACGTCGTTGAATTGCTTGAACAGTGCAGCGGCCTTGGCGCGCAACTCGGCGGCGCGAGCGGGTCGCTGCAACTCGTCATAGACCTCCGCCATGCGCAGCCAGGCGTCGTAGACATAACCTTGCAATTCACACAGCGCCTTCGGACCCTTCACCGGCGTGCCATCGACGTTGATCATCGAATCGCCGGAGTCCTTCCACGCCATGTTCTCGTAGCCGACGGGCGAGCGGGTCTGATACTCCTGGAACCCATCGCCATCGCGGTCGCCCCATTCGTCGATCCAGCGCAGGCAGCCTTCCGCCGTTTCCAGATAGCTCTCCAGGATTCCCTGATCGCCGGTTGCGCGCCATGCCGCATGCAGTGTGATCAGATAGAGCATGGTCGCATCGGCTGTACCGTAATACGGCGTGTGCGGGATCAGCTTGAAATGCGCGAGTTCGCCATAGCGCAGTTCGTGCATGATCTTGCCGGGTTCGGCGTCGCGATAGTCGTCACGTTCCTTGGCCTGCCAGCGCCCAAGAACATCGAGCGCGCCGCGCGCAAACTCGGGGTAGATGATCATGTTCTGGAGCGACACGATCAGACTGTCGCGGCCGAACGGCGCCATGAACCACGGCAGGCCTGCGGCCGGGACGAAGACCATGTGATCCGTTCCGGCGATCGGCAGACGCAGGGCCGACATGTCCTCGATCGCCTGATGGTAGGCCCGGTAGAATTCTTCATTCGAGGTGCGGATCTTCAGCACCGCGTCCTGCCATTCGGTCTGGTGCCGCGCTTCATGCGTGCATTCATGCGGCGCGTGGAAATGGCGGTTCCCGTCGATCAGGTCGTAGATCAGACAGCAATGCCAGGTGGCGCCGGGATCGAGACTGACCTCGAAACTCAGGCGTCCGTTGGCGTAGGCAGCACGCTGATCGCTGTTGCGCGTGCCGATATGGACGCCGCGGACGAAGTCCTGGTTGCGATAGACAGTGCTGAGGCGCTGATGGCTCTCTGACCATTCGGTGCTGATCCGTCCGCGCCGGACGATGCGGTGCTGCTTGACTTCGAACACATCGGCGAAGTCAGAGCGGATGGCGATTTCAAGGTTGAAGCGGATGTGCTTGCGGCCGTGATTGGTGATGTCCAGGTCCTCGTGCATCCCGCCGGTCAGGCGGCGGCCGATGACGAAACCCAAGGTTTGGGCGGGGACTGCGCCGTCCTCGGTGGGGAAGCTGCGGTTGGTGAGGTGGATGCGAGCCGTATCGCCGGTGACCGCGCCGCCATTCAGCAGGTCCCACAGCTCACCATTGGCGTAGATCGCCCAGGCGGAGACCACCCGCGTGTCGAGGAAATAGAGCCCCTTTTCCGAGGGCCATTTCACCTGCCCGTCGGTATCGGTGATAAGCACCGTCTGTGCGTGATGGATGGCGATCTGCGGAGGACCGACTTCAACTTTGAAGGGCATCGCGGGTTCCTTCGGGATTGGCTCGAGTGGGCGCAGCTGAGGGGGAGCATAGCAGGTAGGTATGCGCGAGTGGCACGAGTTCTATACCCTGGCGGGCACGGCCGGTGCCACTCTGGTAGGCCTGATGTTTGTCGCGGCCTCGGTGGGTTCGACCAACTGGAGTCGCCGCGCCGCGCTGCGCGTTTTCCTGTCGGCCACCGTGGTGCATTTCAGCACTGTCCTCTGTGTCTCGCTGTTCGTCCTGGCGCCACTGCCCGGTGTCCTGGTGTTCGGATGCCTGGTCGCCGCGATCGGCTGCATCGGGATGATCTATTGCGGAATTGTGGTGCTCGATTCGGTGCGCGACGGCCTGGCGAAACACATCGATTGGGACGATCGGATCTGGTACGCCGGGCTGCCGATCGTTGGATATCTCACGCTGAGTGGAGCCGGCGTCGCGGAAGCGCTGCAGGTCGAACATGCCGAATTGGTGCTGACAGGCGCGATCGTGCTGCTGCTGATCGCGGGTATCAGGAACGCGTGGGATATCACCGTCTGGGCGGTGACGCGGCAGCGGAACGGACAATAGGTAGCGCGTTGCGCTGACATAGCTTCGGCGGCACGGCGGCTTGCGCATGACCTGACGGCCGTTATGCTCCGCGGCAACTCGCGGAGGAGCCGTCATGAAGATCACCAAAGTTGTCAGCAACATCCTGCGCATCCCGGAGGACGATCCGCTGGCCGATATGCCGGAGGAAGCCGGCCGGCTGCGCCCGATCGTCATCGTCCGCATCCAAACCGATAACGGTCTGGAAGGGATTGGCGTTACGCTGTACGGCGGCGCTCTGACCGGCACGTTGCGCACCGCGATCGACGAGCTTGGTGCCCTGTTGGTCGGCGAGGATCCGCTGCGAATCGAGGCGCTGCTGCGCAAGATGGGTGCCGCGGCGGGGGATAACTGCGGCTCCGGTATCTACACGCTGGCCCAGGCGCCGATCGACGTCGCGCTGTGGGACATCAAGGGCAAGGCGCTGGAGATGCCGCTGTGGAAGCTGCTGGGTGGGGCGCGGGATCGCGTGCCGACCTATGCGTCGGGTTCGTTGCGGCGGGGGCTGACCGATCAGCAGGCAGCGACGGCCGCGCGGCGGCTGGTGGACAAGGGCTTCGTCGAGATGAAGACGCAGATGGCGCTGCCGGGCAATCCGTCGCCCGCCGAGGAAGTGCGCCGCGTGCGCGTGGTGCGCGATGCGATCGGGCCGGACATCAAGCTGATGTGCGACATCAACCAGCGCTGGCGCGTCGAGCAGGCGATCGATATCGGGCATCGCGTTGCCGATGTGGGGCTGTTCTGGCTGGAGGATGTCACGACCTGCGACGACTATGAGGGGATCGCGCGGGTCAATGCCGCTTTGTCTACGCCGATCGCGGGTGGCGAGTATGTGTGGGGGATCGTGCCGTTCCGGCACATGATCGAGGCGGGCTCGGTGGATTATGTGATGATCGACCTGGCGCGGGTTGGCGGGATCACGGCGTGGATGAAGGTCGCCGGCATGGCGCAGGCGTTCAACCTGCCGGTGGTGAGCCACGTGGTGCCGGAGATGCATGTGCAGCTGATTGCCGCCATCCCGAATGGGCTGACAGTGGAATACATGCCGTGGATGCTGAAGCTGTATGAGGAGACGCCGGCGATCGAGAAGGGTCAGCTGGTGCTGTCGGAGAAGCACGGGCTGGGGCTGAAGTTCGACGAGAAGGTAGTGGAGAAGTATCGGGCGGCATAGCGCTCATATTGTCCAGGTGCTCGTCCGTGTCGCATGCTGCCGCTGAGCGAAGGATACGGACATGCACCTGGATCTCTACTTTGGCTTCGTCCTGGCATCGACCATCCTGATCCTGATCCCGGGACCAAATGTCTCGCTGATCATGGCGAACTCGATCGCACATGGCACACGGTACGGGTTGCTTACGGTGGTCGGTACGTCGTCCGCGATCGTCGTGCAGCTGGCACTGACCGTGCTTGGTCTGAGTGCCACGCTGGGCATGCTGGCGAGCTGGTTCGAATGGGTGCGGTGGATCGGTGTCGCGTATCTGCTCTGGCTTGGCATCCGCCAATGGTGCGCGCCGCCGGTCGATCTGACACGCATGCAGCCACAGCCGCGCTCGGTGCGCGTCATTGCACTGCGCGGCTTCCTGATCTCGCTCACCAACCCGAAGACGCTGCTGTTCTACGGCGCCTTCTTCCCGCAGTTCCTGTCGGCCGAGGCTCCGTTCGCGCCGCAGGTCCTGGTGCTTTCGGTGACGTTCTTCGTTATCGCGGCAGGACTGGACAGCGTGTGGGCCCTGCTGGCGGGACGGCTGCGCGGCCTGCTCGCCATTCGGGGTACGTTGCGCAACCGGCTCTCCGGCGGCTTCCTGATCGGTGCGGGGATTGGGCTTGCATTAGCCCATCGTGAGTAACGCTACGCCGCGCGCCCGTGCATCGCCTGCTGCGCTCGACGCTTCAGTTCCGATGGTGAAACATCCTCGATATGGGTCGCGATGTACCACACGTTCCCGCATGGATCCTTCACACCCCCGCTGCGATCGCCATAGAAATGATCCTGCGGCGGCTGCACCGTCTCGGCGCCAGACGCCAGCGCGACCTGATAGGTCGCATCCACATCATCCACATAGAGGTAGAGCATCGCCTGCATGGCCGGATGCTCGGGCCGCGCATCGCCCAGCATCACCACCGAATCCCCGATCCGCAGCTCTGCGTGGCCAACGCGGTTATCGGGCGCGGCAAGGCGCTCGACCTCCTTTGCGCCGAACGCCTGGACCAGGAAATCGATCAGATGAGCGGCACCATCCACCACCAGGTATGGCGTGATCGAATGATAGCCATCGGGCTTGGCCTTGACTGCCATTGTTCCGCTCCTTTTTTGGTTGACGGGATCACGCTGCGTCCGTTGCCTTGCCAATGGCAAAGGACATCATCGTGAACTGCCCTTGTTTGACATCAGGCCGGGCGCTACAGGGCCTCGGCTGGCAGGAGGAGTTGCTCCATGGCGCAGGCGATTCGGCCGGTAATGCTCGTGATCCTCGACGGTTTCGGCTGGCGCGAGGAAGCCGCTGACAACGCCGTCCGCCAGGCGCGCAAGCCCAATTTCGACCGGCTGTGGGGAAGCTGCCCGCACGCCTTCCTGCGCACGTCGGGCGAGGATGTCGGCCTCCCGGATGGGCAGATGGGGAATTCAGAGGTCGGGCATCTGAACATCGGCGCCGGCCGCGTCGTGATGCAGGAACTGCCGCGCATCACGCGTGCCTGCCAGGACGGCAGCATCGCCAAGGCAGCGGCCCTGCTGGAGCTGATTGGCAAGTTGAAGGCGTCGGGCGGCACGTGCCACCTGATGGGGCTAGTGTCCGACGGGGGCGTGCATTCGCACCAGGACCACGCGGTCGCATTGGCGAAGATTTTGCACGGTGCCGGCATCCGCACCGTCGTCCACGCATTCACCGATGGTCGCGATACAGCTCCGCGCGCGGCCGCCGATTTCATCACACAACTGCATGCGGCGCTGCCTGACACCGTGAAGATCGGCACCGTCATCGGTCGCTACTACGCCATGGATCGCGACAAGCGGTGGGACCGGGTCGGCAAGGCCTACGCTGCGCTTGCCGAAGCCGAGGGTACCCATTTCGACGATCCGGTACAGGTGATGAAGGACGCCTACGCTCACGACGTGACGGACGAGTTCGTCTTGCCTGCCGTCATCGGTGACTACAAGGGTATGCAGAACGGGGACTGCATTCTGTGCTTCAACTTCCGGGCGGATCGCGTGCGGGAAATCCTCGGCGCCCTGCTGGAACCGACGTTCGATGGGTTCGATCGGAAGCGGATCATCAAGTTCGCGGGCGCGGCGGGCATGACACGGTACTCGGATGAACTCGCGCCATACCTTGGCGTGCTGTTCCCGGCGGAATCGCTCGATCACATCCTCGGCCAGGTGGTGTCGGAAGCCGGCCGCACACAGCTCCGAACGGCGGAGACAGAGAAATATCCGCACGTCACCTTCTTTTTGAATGGCGGGCAGGAAGCGCTGTTCCCGGGCGAGGATCGCATCCTGGTCCCCTCCCCCAAGGTCGCGACCTATGATCTCCAGCCGGAAATGTCGGCACCGGAACTGACCGACAAGGTGGTGGCGGCAATCGATTCGCAGACATACGACCTCATCGTGCTGAACTATGCGAACCCCGACATGGTGGGCCATACCGGCAGCCTGCCTGCGGCGATCAAGGCGGTGGAGACTGTGGATGCTGGCCTGGGGCGCATCGCGGCGGCGGTGCAGAAGCAAGGTGGGGCACTGCTGGTCACGGCCGACCACGGCAATTGCGAACTGATGCGTGATCCGGCGACGGGTGGGCCGCACACCGCGCACACCACCAACCCGGTGCCCGTGTTCCTGATGGGCGGCGGCGCCACCGCGATCCAGGATGGCAGGCTCGCGGACGTGGCACCGACATTGCTGCAACTGATGGGATTGAAACAACCGCGGGAGATGACGGGCCATTCCCTGATCCGTGCCGATGCGGCGCGCGCGGCGGAATAATCTCCTCGCGCTGATTTCCCTCTTCACGGTCGCCGCGCAACCGGCGCGGCCGGACAAGGAAGCCGCAACCCGCCAGCAGATCGAGCAGGCAGAGCAACAGCACGCCGCCGAGCAGGCGGCAGAACAGGCCGCAGCCGTCCGCGCCGCCGCAGCCGCCGACGAGGAACACCGTCTCGCCGCAGGACGCATTGCAGCTGCTGCAAGGCTGCGAGACGCCGAGGCTGCCACCGCGCAGGCAGCCGACAACATGCGGCGGCTCGTCGAGGAAAAGCACAAGGCGCAGGAGGCGCTCGACAAGCGCGCGGCGACGATGGAGCCGCTGCTGCCGTTGATCGAACGGCTATCATTGTTTCCGGTCGAGACTCTGCTGGCAGTGCCTGGCCGGTCAGAGGACACGCTGCGCGGCGTGCTTGTGCTGCGCGGCATCGTCGACGAGATCCAGCAGGAAGCCGCAGCGCTGAAGCGGGATCAGGGGCGGCTCAACGCCGCGATCAAGGCGATGGAGGGCGAGGCGCCGAAACTTGCCGCTGCCCAGGCCAGGCAGCAGGCCGAGGCGGCCGCGCTGGACGTGCAGATTGCCGCCGCCCAGGCCGGGCAGAAACAGGCACAAAGCGAGGTGGCCGCTGCCGCCCAACGCGCCCAGGCCGAAGCGGCCAAGGCGGATTCATTGCGCGGCGTCCTGGGCGAGCTTGCGGCGCAGCGTGCGGCCGAGGCTGAGCGCGCCCGCACCGAGGCCGCCCGCGCCGAGCGGCACAAGCGCGCGGACGAACAGGCCACGGCGCAGGCGCGCCTGGCGGCGACGCAGGCGCCCGTCGGCGCCGGAGCGCTCGCCAGCGCGGCCCAACCACGAGGCCAATTGACCGCGCCGGTCGCCGGAACGGTGGTGCGTTCCTGGGGCGAGGCGACCGCCGGCGGGCCAGCGAACGGAGTCTCGTATCGGGCGGCTCCGGAGGCCCGTGTCGTTGCGATCTGCAATGGGCGCGTGGCGTTCGCGGCGCCCTTCCGCAGCTACGGGTTGCTGTTGATCCTCGACTGCGGTGGCGGCTACCATACCGTGTTGGCTGGCTTCGAACGGCTCGACGTCAAGGTCGGGCAGATCGTTTCAGCCGGCGAGCCGGTCGGCGTGATGCCGGGCTGGGACCCAGCATCCACTGGTGACCGGCCGACGCTTTATGTCGAACTGTGGCGCCAGGGAAAACCTGTCAATCCGGCGCCATGGCTGAAATCGAGTGGTTAACTGTCATAAAGATAAGATTTGAATACTGGACGCGGGAGCCGCTCGCGCGCGACATATGGCATACGCTTTGGCAATTGCGTCTGACCCTAGGGCAGCGCTTGAAGGATGAGCAGAATGGACTATCGTTCCCGGGGTATTCGCACCGGTCTCCTGTTAGGCACCGCGTTCGTGGCCGGCGTCGCGATCGGTCCGGCCTCTGGCCTGATCGCCGAGAAATTCGGCTATCGTTTCGGCATTCCCATGGCCTTGGCCCAGGATGGTAGCCGCGCCGACACTTACCGCCTGCTTACCTTGTTCGGCGACGTATTCGAGCGGGTGCGCGCCGACTATGTCGATCCAACCAGCGACAAGGAGCTGGTGGAAAACGCGATCAACGGCATGCTGACCGGGCTCGATCCGCATTCCAGCTACATGAACGCGAAGCAGTTCCGCGACATGCAGGTGCAGACCAAGGGCGAATTCGGCGGACTTGGCATCGAAGTCACGCAGGACAATGGCTTCATCAAGGTGATCAGTCCGATTGACGACACGCCGGCGGCGAAGGCCGGCATCAAGGCGGGCGACATCATCACCGCGCTGGACGGCAAGACGGTCGAGGGCCTGTCGCTGCAGGACGCGGTGGACAAGATGCGCGGGCCGCCGAATTCCAAGATCACGCTGACCATCAAGCGTGTGGGCGTGGACAAGCCGGTCGAAGTTTCGATGCTCCGCGAGGTCATCCACATCCAGGTGGTCAAAGATCGGTTGGAACCGAACAACATCGGCTATGTCCGTCTGACGCAGTTCACCGAGCAGGCTGATGCCGGCATCCGCGACGCGATCAAGCGCCTGAAGCAGCAGGCGGGCGGCAAACTCACCGCAGTGATCCTGGACCTGCGCAACAACCCCGGGGGGTTGCTGGACCAGGCCGTAGCGGTGTCGGAGGACTTCATCCCGCAGGGCGAGATCGTTTCAACTCGCGCCCGCCATTCCGAGGATTCGCAGCGTTGGGATGCCAAAGGTGACGACGTCATCAATGGCGTGCCGCTTGTCGTCTTGATCAATGGCGGCTCCGCCTCGTCGAGCGAGATCGTCTCGGGTGCATTGCAGGATCATCACCGCGCGGTGCTGCTGGGCACCCGGAGCTTTGGCAAGGGCTCGGTGCAGACCGTTATCCCGCTGCCGGGCAATGGGGCGATGCGGCTGACCACAGCGCGCTACTACACGCCGTCCGGCCGCTCAATCCAAGGTCAAGGCATCACGCCAGACGTCAAGGTGGCAGAGACCCGCGATGCGGAGCCACGGTTCGGTCCAGAGCGCGAAGCCGATCTGAACCACATCCTGACGAACCAGGGAGGCACGCCGAATTCGGCCCCGCCGCCGCGGACGGACTTGCCGCCGATCGCCAAGGACATCCCGGACAAGCCGCCTGAGGGCTTCCCGAAATTCGATGCAACAAAGCCGGACGCGACGGACTTCCAGTTGCAACAGGCGCTCGTCCTGGCCAAGGCAATGGCGGCGCAGAGCAGCGTCTCCGCCAAGTAACACGCCCGGGCCTTGGCGGCGCGCGGGGGAACGGCGATGCCGGTGCCAGATTTGGGCGCATTGTTCGCGGGCTGGCGCGGGCTGGCGTATTTCTGGCTGCTGGTCGTGGCAGTGCTGGCAGCCGGTGGCGTCACCCTGCAGATTCTCGGCCCACCTGCCGGACAGCACCGGGAGGCTGCAACCACGACGCCTCCTTCTGGGACTTCCCCTGGGCTGGCCCAGGTGGCGCCGCAGCCAGCCAAGCCGGCCCAACCAGAGCAGCAGGCGAAGCAGGCACAGCAGGCAGCGCCCGTCCCTGCGGCCCAGCGCCCCGGCCGCAGCGCGCCTGGCCCGATCGCCGATCCTGATCCGGCGCTGCTGGAGCCGGTGCCGGGAAGCACGTCCGACCTGCTGCCACGAATCGCCGATGACGGGCGTATGCCGATGCAAGTCTATGCTGCGGGGTTCGACACCAGTTCGCGTCGGCCGCGCGTCGGAGTCCTGCTCGCCGGCATCGGCCTCAGCCAGAGCGACAGCACCTCGGCGATCCACTCTTTGCCGGGCGGTATCACGCTGGCATTCTCCCCTTACGCACAGAATCCGGCCAAGCTCCTGGCCGACGCGCGGCTGTCCGAGCACGAATTCCTGTTGTCCATCCCGATGGAGCCACAAGGCTTCTCGCTGAACGACCCAGGGCCCGAGGCGCTCATGACCAACCTTTCGGTCGAACAGGATCGCACGCGGCTGCTATGGGCGCTGTCGCGGATCCGCGGCTATGTCGGCGCCACCGCCGCCCTCGGCACCGGGTTGCTGGGCGAGCGCTTTGCCTCGCTGCCCGAAGAATTCCAGCCTGTGTTGTCGGAGCTGGCACAGCGGGGATTGCTCTACGTCGATCCGCGCGTGGGCGCAGCGCGACTGCCGATGGTCTGGAGCCGGACAGTCGATCTCGTCCTGGACGAACCCGACGCCGCCACCGCGATCGATGACAAGCTGGTTCAGCTCAGCAATCTGGCTCGCAGCAAGGGGAACGCGCTCGGCCTGGCGACGGCGCCGCGACCGATCACAATCCAGCGGATCGCCGCCTGGGCTGATGGATTGACCGCGGATGGTCTGGCGTTGGCGCCCGTCAGTGCGTTGGTTCGGCCGCCACCGAAGGGAACAGGACCATGAGCGATCCAGCCGCGCTGCCGTATCGGCGCAATGTCGGGGCTGTGCTGTTCAACGCGGCTGGCAAGGTGTTCGTCGCGCGGCGCGCCGATCTGCCGAATGCCGAGGGGGCGCCTGGCGGCTGGCAACTGCCGCAGGGCGGCATCGACGCCGACGAGGATCCGCGGGCCGCGGTGCTGCGGGAACTGGAAGAGGAAATCGGCACCGCCCGCGCCGAGATCATTGGCGAGCACCCGGCGTGGCTCACCTACGACCTGCCGGCGGAGTTGATCGGCGTCGCGCTAAGGGGACGTTATCGCGGCCAGCGGCAGCGCTGGTTCGCGCTCCGGTTCACCGGTGATGATACCGACATCAGGCTGGACCTCGATCCGCACCCGGAATTCGACGCCTGGCGCTGGGCCGATCTGGCTGAGCTGCCGGCACTGGCGGTGGACTTCAAGCGGCCGATCTACCGGATTCTGGCAACCGAGTTCGCGCGGTTCGTGACGGCGCCGTAGCCTCATTCACAGCATGCACCGGCCACGCGGTCGGTGGCGGAGACGCCGGCCAGTCCCCGCTATTTTCGCCAGCTCACCCACGCGGACAGACTCCTCGCGCACCTCCCAGCCGCATCTGAACGACGGCCGCGGCAAGGCCAATCGTGCGTGCAGGCTGCACACAGGGTAGCGCGCAGCACTCGAGGTGCGCAGGTCTTCTCTATGGCCCCTATCGCACAGCAAATGAATTCGAGCTGAGTCGAGCCGAGAGCGGGCCTCGACTTACAATGTAGACACCGCCGGACATCAGCAGCATTGCGATCCAATCGTTCGCCGCTGGCCATTCGCCGAGGATCGGAATGGCCAAAATCGCGGTAGTTGCGGGAGCCAGGGCCGCGAACGATGAGCCGTTCGATGCGCCAAGAATGCTGACCGCGCGTCCGATACACACGAACGAAATCACAGCTACCAGAAATCCATGCACAAATGCTTGCACGACAAGGTCACGCCAAGGCGCGTTGAACAGACTGGTCCCGAAAATGCTGGCGTAGACTGGCACGTAAGCGATCAATGACCCGACCGCAGCTATAGCAGCGGCGTGAAGCCCTTCCAGTCTTGCTTTCCGCATGGCCACGATATAGCTGGCCCACAACATGCCCGCAGCGATGAACATGGCGTGGCCAATGTTCTGTCGCGAACCGGTCGTGCCGCCTGCTCCCCAGACGATTCCGAGGGCACCTGTGCCGATCAAGACAAGTCCGATCCGCTTGGCAACGGTGAAGGCCTCGCCAAGCACGACGGCGGCCGACATCGCGACATAGAGTGGTATAAGCGCCGTATACAGGGACGCCGCGTGTGCTGCCGGTGCGAAAAGCAGACCGCCGTAGGAAACCAACACCATCGGTGCCCCGCCGCCCAGAATGATCGCTGCCAGTCCCGGCCACCCCAAGCGGTCGGCAGCCAAGCCCTTCTTCAGCAGAAATGGCAGCAAGATCAATCCAGCAACACCGGAACGAATTGCCACGATGTCCCAGGGTGTGAGGCTTGTCCTGATCCCAAGCCGCACGGCCACGATCCATGATGCCCAATTGGCCACGGCCGCAATGCCGTAAAGCGCGCCACGGATGTATGCCGTAGTGGCCGGCATGGTGATGGACGACATGATCTATCCGAGCGCTATGGACCAATGAACATATCGATCAGGCCACTTTAGCGCCATCCTCTCCATCGTCGAGCGCACCGTCTCGGCCGCGATGTTGCGTCCATCAAAAATGATGGAACAGGAAGCCGACGCACTCCGCCGACCTGCTCGTGTCCGAAAGGATGTCGATCTGCAGGTTGGGCAGCGCATTCACTTCGACTCGCTGCATCATCCAACCAGAGCGTCGTCAAACCGACCCAGCGGCGCTATCGCTGACAGAATCCGCGGCCAGCGCAACACTTGGCAATGGCGGACGATATGCAACCGGCATTCTGCTGCGTATTGACGCAAGTAGCGACGCTGCGCTGGAATGTTGTGGGCCGGCGGCGGCCAGACATGCAACCAAGGTTGACGCCTTGACCCGTCAAGCCATTCTGGCTTTCCGGGACATCCGGCAACACCAGGAGGAGCATTATGGGCAGCACGATCAACCTGACAGCCGCCGACGGATTTTCATTGTCAGCCTACACCGCCGGGCCGGCGGCAGGAACCAAGGGGCTCGTGGTCATCCAGGAGATTTTTGGCGTCAACCACCACATCCGCGACATGTGCGATCGCTTTGCCGCGCAGGGCTATGCGGTGTGCGCCCCGGCACTCTTCGACCGCGTCGAGAAGGGCGTGGAACTCGGCTACACCCAGGGCGACATCGACGCCGGTCGGGGCTATCGCATGAAGCTCGATGATACCAAGGTGATGGTCGACGTCGAGGCGGCAGCCAAGCACCTCGCCGGCAAGAAGCTCGGCATCGTCGGCTACTGCTTTGGCGGCACGGTTGCGTGGTGGGGCGCCACGCGCAGCCACAGCTTCGCAGCCTCCTCCTGCTGGTATGGTGGCGGCATCGCGGGTACCAAGGACGAGCGACCGAACTGCCCGGTGCAGATGCACTTCGGCGAGAAGGATGCCTCGATACCAATGACCGATGTCGATGCGATCCGCGCCGCACAACCGAAGGCCGAGTCGTACGTCTATATGGGAGCGGCCCACGGCTTCGGCTGCGATGAGCGGGGCAGTTTCAGCAAGGCCGACTACGAACTGGCACAACGCCGAACCCTGGAATTGTTCACCAAACATCTCGGCTGACGCCTGCCGCCACGCGCGGTCCAGCGCGGCCGCGCGTGGCGAATCGGAAGGCATGTTGACAAGTGCACCCGGCCCGTTGTCTTCGTCGGATGCTTGTTACCGAGAATCACCACAGAATGATCATCACAGAGCGGACCCGGCCAAGGGACGCACCGGGCCGTGCGATGAACGATGCCATCAGCTGGGATCCGCCAGCCCTTCAAGTGGCGGCGATCTTCATCGCGTTCGTCCTGGGTCTGGCCTGCTATTACGCGTTCCTCGAGGCACCGACGGCCATCAAGCACGACATGTCGGAGGCGTATGCCTGGGGACAGGAATTCCAACTCGGCTACAACCAGCATCCGCCATTCTGGGCCTGGCTATGCGCATTGTGGTTCGAGGTCTTTCCTCATACGCAATGGGCATTCGGGCTGCTGAGTGCGCTCAATGCAGGCATTGGCCTGTGGGGCGCCTGGCACCTGATCGGCGACTTCACGGATGGTCCCAAGCGGGTCGCGGCATGGTCGTTGCTGATCCTGACCCCGCTGTACACCGCCTATGCTTACAAGTACAACGCCAACATCATATTCCTGTCGATCTGGCCGTGGACCGCGCACACCTTCATGCGGTCAGTGCAGAGCCGCCGTCCGGGAGACGCGATCGCCTTCGGCATCTGTGTCGCGTTCGCGCTGCTATCGAAATACTATGCACTGATCCTGGTCGCGACCTGCTTCCTGGCGCTGCTGCAACATCCCGCCAGGTGGCGTTATCTGGCCTCAAGATCGCCGTACGTGTCGATTGCGGTCACGGTGGTGATGTTCGCCCCGCACGCGTGGTGGCTGCTGGCCAACAACGCGCCACCGCTGCGCTATCTCTCGGCCGTCTCCGACCAGGAGTGGCCCATGGTGCTCGACCATACCTGGAGGACCTTTTCCGGCGCCGTCGGAATGAATCTCAGCGTCGTCGCCATCGTGCTTATCGGCGGCTGGCTTGCGCGGCGCAACGGCCAGACCGCGCCGATGCGCGAAATCCGCAGCCCGATGTTCGGTGTATTGGCAACGCTGGCGCTGGCGCCTTTCATCCTGACCCTGGTCAGTGCGCTGGTGCTGCGCAATCCCCTCACCGACGAGATGACGGTTGGGATCTTCCCGCTGGTGCCGCTGCTGGTGATCGAACTGATCGGCCGCGGCCCGGTCGAGCGCCTGGGCCGGCTCAGTGTGCACCTGGCGACGGCCCTGATGCTGGGGGCCGTTCTGCTGTCTCCCGCCATCGCGGCGATTCGCACCTGGGCCTCGCCGGTCGCGATGAAGGTGATGCCATTCGAGGAGGTCGCGCTCGAGGCGACACGGATCTGGCACGAGCGGACAGGAAAACCCGTGGGATTCGTTGCGGGTTCCCCTTGGTACGAGAACGCGACGGCGTTCTACAGCCCTGATCATCCCTCGGCATTTGCGTATTTCGACTACAGCCGGAGCCTGTGGGTGACGCCTGAGCGATTGGCGAAGCGTGGGCTGCTGTCGATCTGCCGGGCCAATGATGCCACCTGCCTCGCCGACACTGCCAAGTTCGTGACACCAGAGACCACGAAGACCGGGATCACGGTGGCGCATACATTTTGGGGCCACGCGGCCAGGCCCGAGGATTTCGTGGTGACAATCATCCCGCCACGGGTGCAGGACGCCAAACCGACGGGCTGACGTTCACACTCCTGCGTTCCATGCGAACCGGACCCGCTGACCGCTGTTTCCTCCACCTGGTTAAAGGAGGACAGAATGGTCTGGTTCGGGCGTATCACCGCAACAGCGCTGACGGCGATTTGTGCCGGAGCAGCCTGGGCTTCGCCGACGCCCGGCCCTGAGGCACATCAGGAAGCGACACGGCTGGCTCAGCTTCCGCCCATCGTGCCGCACGGCAGGCAGATCGATCATTCGGGCCGGGCGCAAACCGGCCGTGCGTCGTATTACGCACACCACTTTGACAACCGGAAGATGGCGAATGGGAAACGGTTCCATCCGAACACAAACGTTGCCGCGAGCAAGAACCTCCCGCTGGGGACAACGGCGCGTGTGACCAACTTGAACAACGGCAAGTCAGCCACGGTGCATGTCGAGGATCGTGGTCCGTTCGTTGACGGCCGTGTCGTAGACGTGACCCCGAAAGTGGCTGGCGAGCTTGACATCCGCGAGGCCGGCGTCGCGCCCGTCGTGGTCGCACCGATTGCGGTGCCGCAAAAGAATGGCGAGGTGAAGCTGGGGGCCGGAGCAGCCGACGCCAGTCCACAGGAAGTGGCGACGGCAACCCAGGAGGCGGAGGTCAGGTAGTAGCGGGCTACGCCGTCGCGCCCTTCGCGGTGGATGCCAACGCCACCGATGCCTCCGAGGTCAGCAGCAGGAAGGTGAAACTCTCCTGTAGATACAAACGCACTGACGTATCGGTGTGGCTGAGATAGCCGATGGAGATATCCTGGCCGATATGCAGGTCGAAATCGCCGCCGCGCATGGTCAGCACCACGGCGCCGTCGATGGCAGGCGCCCAGACGATTTCGGTCTCAACCAGGCGCCGCACGTGCTGAAGCACCGGATAGCCGTTGTCGGTCGCTTCGGCGAGCGCCGTGTAGGGATCCGCGCCCAGCACCACGGAATAAGGTCCGTTGACGCCCGCCTGCCGCAACTGGCTCATCGCATGGGCGATGGCGTCCGGGTAGTCGCGCACATCGGCGGGCAGCGACATGACCGGATTGCTGGTGCCCTGACGGATGCCGGTGATGCCGGCGGCGGCGTAACCATCGAAGATCGCACGGTCCTCGGCGAAGGCGATCTTCTGGGCAGCGTCCTTCGCCGGTTGCCAGTCTGAATCGTTGGCCCCGCGCTCCACGTCATCGATCTGCTGGCGATCGAGTTCAAACGGAACCCGAAGCTCGACGAGCGCCTTGACGTCGCGCTGGCGGGCAACGATGCCGTCGCCCGGCGCGGTTATGCCGCGCAGGTGACCTGTGCCGATGGCGGACAGCGCGACACCTTCAGACGCGCCCAGATCCACAACGCGCCGCCCCGCCAGGTAGCGCTTCAACGTGCGGGCGGTTTCCTCTTCGATCTGTGACCACGCCGCATCCGAGATCGGCGCAAGCTCGCGGTGCAGGTTGTTCATTGCTGAGACTTTCCTTTGAGGCTGCCGATGCCGAGTGAACCATCATTCGTGGGTGGCGCGGCGGGTTCGGGGGGTTGCATATCCGGTGCGCCATCGGGCGGCGCGGGGATTTCGCCATCAGCGACACGTGCGAGGAAATCCGTCGATGGCACGAAGAACAGCGTTCCGGTGACCGGGTGGCTGAAATCGAGCAGCCGGTCGTAGTTGCCTGGCGGGCGGCCGATGAACATGTTCTCCAGCATCTGCTCGATGATCCGCGGCGTCTGGCAGTAGCCGATGAAGTACGTGCCGAATTCGCCGCGCCCTGGCTGACCGAACGGCATGTTGTCGCGCACGATTTTCATCTCTTTGCCGTCCTCGACGATGACGGTGAGCGCGTTATGCGCAGAGGTCGGTTTGACCGCATCGTCCAGTTCGACGTTTTGCAGCTTCGTGCGGCCGATAATACGTTCCTGCGCCTCTGTGCCGAGGTTGTTCCAGCCAGCGATGTCGTGCAGGTATTTCTGCACGATCACGTAGCTGCCGCCGGCGAACGCAGGGTCGCTGTCGGTGATCAATGCGGCGTCGATGGCTTCCTGTTCCGTCGGGTTTTCGGTGCCGTCGACAAAGCCGAGCAGGTCGCGGCGATCGTAATACTGGAAGCCCTGGACTTCGTCGGCGACAGCGACCGTGTCACCGAGCGCGGCCATGATCAGGGCAGCGAGTTCGAAGCAAAGGTCTGTGCGCTCGGCACGGATGTGGAACAGGACGTCGCCGGGCGTCGAGACGGCGTGGCGGGTTCCGGTGCGGATCTCGCGGAATGGATGCAGTTCGGCAGGGCGGGGCAGGCCGAACAGGCGTTCCCATACATCCGAGCCGAAGCCCACGACGCAGGTGAGTCCGCCGTCTGGTTGGCCGAAGCCGACGGAGCGGACCAGCGCATCGAGATCGCCGGTGACGGAACGCACCGTGTCGGCGGCGGTTGGATCGGGATTGACCGTCACCACGAGGAAGATCGCGGCCCGGGTCAACTTCCCGATCACCAATTGCGGAAGCGCCGTGGAGAGGTCGGTTGCTTGCTGCATTACTTCACCAGGAAATCCGCAACGACTTGACCTCCGATAGCGCGACAAGCCTAGAACGTTTCAATGCTATGGCGCGGGCCGATGCTGCTACCCCAGGACCCTCCCGGCCACCGCATCGAGTTTCGCCGCCAGCGCCGGATCACGCATATGCGTCGCGGTGATGATCGCGTTGTCCAATGCGCGATCGCACCCCGCCGGACACAGGTCCCGAGGCTTCCCAACCTCAGGCACCACGCGCTCTACCAGAGCCCTCGCCTTGTCCGCGTTGTCCAGGAGCACGCGCACCACGGCCTCCACGGTGACGTGGTCGTGGTCTGGGTGCCAGCAGTCGAAATCCGTCACCATGGCGACGGTCGCGTAGTTCAGCTCCGCCTCGCGCGCCAGCTTCGCCTCGGGCATGTTGGTCATGCCGATGACGCTGCATCCCCAGGATCGATACAGCTCGCTTTCAGCCTGGGTGGAGAACTGCGGGCCTTCCATCACCAGGTACGTGCCGCCTCGCGTCACCGGCAGGCCGAGGCCTCGCGCAGCTGCTTCCAGCGTATCACCCAGGCGCGAGCACACCGGATGTGCCATTGACACGTGTGCGACGATGCCCTCGCCGAAGAAACTCTTCTCGCGCGCGAAGCTGCGGTCGATGAACTGATCGACGATGACGAAATGCCCGGGCGGCAGGCCTTCCTTCAGGCTGCCGACTGCCGACAGGGAGATCACATCAGTTACGCCAGAACGCTTCAGCGCATCGATATTGGCGCGGTAGTTGAGATGCGTCGGCGACAGCGGATGCCCTCGCCCGTGGCGCGGGAGGAAGACGCACTGCACGCCGGCCAGCCGTCCGAACAGCAGCGCATCCGACGGCGTGCCCCAGGGCGTCTCCACCTGGCGCCACGCCTTATCCTCGAGCCCATCGATGTCGTAGATGCCCGAGCCGCCGATCACGCCGATGACGGGTTGGATCATTGTCACGGTCTACCAGCCGGTGTTGAGCCGGCTATCTGCGTGTATGGGCACCTGTATGCGGTTGTCACTGATGGCCGGGTCAGGCCCGGCCATGACATGGGGGTGGGGGTCGGGGTGGCGAGGCGGGCGAGGCCGTGGCGGGTGCTATCAGTGCACATCCGCCCAGACCTTGCGCTTCACTGCGTAGGTCAGTCCGGTCATCAGCACGAAGAACAGCACCCAGCGCACGCCCATCTGCTTGCGCTCCACCATCTCCGGGTTGGCCGCCCAGGTGAGGAACGTTGTCACGTCGTGCGCCATCTGACCGACCGAGGCATTCGTGCCGTCGGCATAGGTCACCTGGCCGTCGTGCAGTGGCGGTGGCATCGCGATCTGATGGCCGGGGAAGTATTTGTTGTAGTTCATCCCGTCCATCATCTTCATGCCGGCAGGCGGATCACTGAAGCCGGTCAGGATGGCATACAAATAATCGGGGCCACCCTCGCGCGCGTTGGCCATGAGCGACAGATCCGGCGGCAGAGCGCCGTTATGCGCTGCGCGGTCAGCGGCCTCATTGGTGTGCGTCACGCCGATCTGGAGGGGGTTCGGCAACGGATAGGGCGACTTGAACTGATCCGCGGGTGTTGCGGGCCCATCCTTCGGCTCGCCCTGGTCGTTCAGGCCTTGCGGCACGGTGATCGAGGCGGCGATCGCCTTCACCTGCTCCGGCGTCAGGCCGATGCCGGTCAGGTCGCGATAGTGCAGGTACTCCAGCGAATGACAGACCGAGCAGACCTCGTTGTAGACCTGGAAGCCTCGCTGCGCGGAGGCCAGGTCATATGCGCCGAACAGTCCGTCGAAGCTCCAGTGCTGCGGTGGCGGGGGTGGCGCCTCTTCCTGCGCCATGGCCGGTACCGCGAGGCAGGCTGCGATCGCGCCCGCCAGCAGAAAACGCAGCGCGCGCATCATGCCTTCTCCATCGGCTTGGCAGCTGCGCCCGAGGGCAATGGTCCCCCACCTGCCAATACCGGCCGGCTGATACTTTCGGGCAACGGCAGCGTGCGCTCCAGCTTGCCCAGCAGCGGCAGCACGACCAGAAGATGCCCGAAGTACCACAGTGTACCGATACGGCTCAGGATCACCCAGACGCCTTCCGGCTTATGCGCACCGCACCAGCCGAGGATGATGACCCACACAACCCACACCAGCAGCAGCCACTTGTAGACTGGCCGGAACTTGGCGCTGCGCACCTTCGAGGTATCCAGCCACGGCAGCGCCAGCAGCAGCAGGATCGAGCCGAACAGCATGCACACGCCCAGCAGCTTGTTCGGCACCGAGCGCAGGATGGCGTAGTACGGCAGGAAGTACCACTCAGGCACGATGTCCGGCGGCGTCTGGAGCGGATTGGCCGGGATGAAGTTGTTCGGATCGCCCAGCATGTTGGGTGCGAAGAACACGAACGCGGCGAAGACGCCGAGGAACACGCACAGCCCAACGCTGTCCTTGATCGTGTAGTATGGGTGGAACGGCAGCGTGTCCTGCGGCGACTTCACGTCGATGCCGAGCGGGTTGTTGGAACCCGCGATGTGCAGCGCCGCGACATGCAGGCCCACAACCCCCACCAACACGAACGGCAGCAGGTAGTGCAGCGAGAAGAACCGGTTCAGCGTCGGATTGTCGACGCTGAAGCCGCCCCACAGCCAGGTTACGATCGGTTTTCCGACTATGGGGAAAGCGGAGAACAGGTTGGTGATGACGGTGGCGCCCCAGTAGGACATCTGCCCCCACGGCAGCACGTATCCCATGAATGCCGTCGCCATCATGATCAGCAGGATGACCACGCCGATCATCCACAGCAGTTCGCGCGGTGCCTTGTAGGAGCCGTAATAGAGGCCGCGGAAGATGTGGATGTACGTGACGATGAAGAACATCGACGCGCCGTTCTGGTGGATATAGCGGATCAGCCACCCGTAGTTCACGTCGCGCATGATGTGCTGGATGGAGTCGAACGCGAGGTGCGTATTCGGCTGGTAGTTCATCGCCAGGAGAATTCCGGTGGCGATCATGATCACCAGCATCACCGTCGCCAGCGCGCCGAAGTTCCAGAAGTAGTTGAAGTTCTTCGGCGTCGGAAAGACCCCGTACTCCTTCTGCATCATCGTGAAGATGGGCAGACGGGTGTCGATCCAGTTGATCAGCGGGTTGCTGATTTCGCTCTTATGCATGCCGGCCATCAGGCAAACCCCTTCGTCAGCCGATCTTGATCTTGGTGTCGGATTCGAACGCGTAGCCAGGCAGCGCGAGATTGGCGGGTGCCGGCCCGTGCCGCACGCGCCCCGACGTATCGTACTGGCTGCCGTGGCAGGGGCAGAACCAACCGCCCCAGTCGCCACGCGGATCCGTTGGCTTGTTGCCCAGCGGTACGCAGCCCAGATGCGTGCAGATGCCGACCAGCACGATCCATTGCGCATGACCTGGCTTCACGCGCTCCGAGTCGGGCTGCGGCTCGATGAGCTGCGACATCGGCGTGTCCTGCGCGGACTTGATCTCAGTTGGCGTGCGGTGCCGCACGAAGATCGGCTTGCCTTGCCACAGCACGGTGATGCCCTGGCCCTCGGCGATGGGCGTCAGTTCGACGTCC
>DATJJM010000451.1:0-19713 GCA_035492535.1 Acetobacteraceae bacterium
GAGCCGCCGGTCAACCCGCTCGAACCCGCAGCCGCGATCGCCACCGGCCCGCCCTGATAACCCTCCCCCGCGCGAACCGCGGAGGAGGGCAACAGGCCGTCAGGTCGAATAGTCAGAGAACCGCACGCCGCCATAGCGCGCGCGATAATCCGTGCGCACGTTCACCAGCGCCACCAGCCCTTCGTCCACCTTCGCCTGCGCGCGCTCCAGCGCCGGTCGGATGTCCTCCGGCTTGGTCACATACTCGCCATAGCCGCCCAGCGCCTCGCACATCTTGTCGTAGCGCATATACCCAAGATCGCGCCCCGGCTTCTCGCGCGCCGGATCGCCGGTCCAGCCGCCATTCAGGCTCACCACGATCAGCAGCGGGATCTTGTGCCGCAGCGCGGTGTCCACCTCCATGAAGTTCATGCCCAGCGAGCCATCGCCGTGCACCACGATCACCTGCTTGTCCGGGCACGCCACTTTCGCACCGACACCGAACGGCAACCCGACGCCCATCGTACCGAACGGCCCCGAGTTCAACCGATGCCCCGGCGCATATGTCGGCATCGTCTGGCGCCCGAAGTTCAGCGTCTCCTGCCCATCGACGCACAGGATCGCGTCGCGCTTGGCGAAGTTCTTCACCTCTTCCAGCATGCGCACCGGATGGATGTCGCCATCCGGCTCTGACTTGTTGGCGCCGGACTGCGAGCGCTTCGCCGCCTCGCCGTCCGCCAGCTTCTGCCGCCACGCCTTGTAGCTGTCCTGCGTGACCTTGCCCTTGATGCCGTCCAGCACCTGCTGCAGCACCATCTTGCAGTCGCCCACGATCGGAATGTCGACGTGGCGTGCCGCGGTGGCGATCTCCACCGCATCGATGTCGATCCGCGCGATCTTCGCATTGCCGCCGAACCGGGGCGGCGCCGCGTGCCCGATGATGTAGTTCATTCGCGTCCCGAGCACGATGATCAGATCGGCATCCGCGAACGCCGTGTTCCGCATCGTCAGGAACGAGCACGGATGATCGTCCGGCACCACGCCACGTCCTTGCGGCGTGGTGTAGAACGGAATGCCGGCAGCCTCGACGAACTGCTGCATCTCGCCCCACGCCTTCGACCAGATCACACCCGATCCCGACACGATCAGCGGCTGCTTCGCCTCCGACAGCGCCTTCACCAGCGCATTGACCTGCCGAGGATCGCCAAGCGGCCGGCTCTCCATGATCGGCCGGCCGGCATAGCTCCAGTCCACCTGGTTCTCGTCGATCTTCTGGTAAAGGATGTCGCCCGGCATATCGACATAGACCGGCCCGGGCTTGCCGGTGATCGCCGTCTGCAATGCCCAGTTCACGTGCTGCGGAATCCGCTTCAGGTTGTGCACGCGATCGACACGCTTGCAGCAGCCGCGCATCAGTTCGACCTGGTCGATCTCCTGGAACACCTGCCGCCCGAACTGGCTGATCGGCGACGAACCGCCGAACGCCACCACCGGCGCGCAGTCGACCAGCGCATGCGCCATGCCGGTGATCAGGTTGGTCACCCCTGGCCCCGACGCCGCCATGCAAACGCTCGGCACCTGCTTCAACCGGCTATACGCCTGGCACGCGAACGCCGCCGCCTGCTCATGGCGCACGTCGATCATGCGGATGCCTTCGGTGATGCAGGTGGCCTCCGCCAGCAGCATCGGACCGCCCATGATATAGAACAGGTCCTTGACGCCCTCTTTCGCGAGGCACTTCGCCAGGATTTCCGAGCCTGTCAATTCAGCCATCTATACGTCTCCTCCAAATGTCATGGCCGGGCCTGACCCGGCCATCTGTAGCGGCACGCAACCTTGAACGGTGGGTTGGTCAGCCAATCACCTTGCCGTTGCGCAGGCCGCCGATCGTGTCGCGATCCAGCCCTAGCCAGGCGCCCAGCACCTCGTCGTTGTTCTGCCCAAGCAAAGGTGCCGCTGTCACCGGCGGTGGCTTGCCCTCGAAGCGCACCGGCCACGCCACCATCTTGAACGGCCCGGCTTCTGGATGCTGCATCGTCTGCATGATCTGCCGCTGCTCGAACGTCGGATCGTTGTACAGCTCCAGCGTATCCAGCACCGCCCCCGCCGGCACGCCGGCCGCGCCGATGATCTCCATGCATTCGTGCTTGGTGTGCTTCATCGTCCACGCTTCGATCATGCCGTTGACCTCATCGGCCCGTTCCGCGCGCGCCGCCGGCGACTCATAGCGGGCATCGCCGATCAGGTCCTCGCGTCCGATCACCTTCAGCAGCCGACGCCAGTGATCGGGATTCGCCCGGCTGGTGAAGACATACACGCGATCATTCAGCCCGCCGCCCTTGGTCTGGAACGTGCCCATCGGCGGATTGGCGCCCGAGACGCTGCTGTCGGCCGCGCGCCCCGCCGCCTGCGTGTTGTTGGTGCGGTTCTGTGCCGCGAACGCGATACGAATGTAGTGCAGCATCGCATCCTGCATGGCGACCTGAAGGTGATCGCCCTTGCCGGTCTCCTTGCGCCGATACAGCGCGCCAAGGATCGAGATCGCCAGCAGCATTCCCGTGCCGGTATCGCCGAGCGACGGCCCCGGCTTCAACGGCCGCCCATCGCGCTCGCCAGTGATGCTCATCGTGCCGCCGCAGGCCTGCGCGATCATGTCGAACGCGAGGTTCTTCTCGTACGGGCTGCCTTCGCCAAACCCCTTCACCTGGCAGTAGATGATCGAAGGATTGAGCTTGCGGATCACGTCCGCACCCAGACCCAGCCGTTCGATCGCGCCCGGGGCAAAGTTCTCGACGAACACATCAGCCTTTGCGGCAAGATCCTTGACCAGCGCCAGGCCCTTCGGGTCCTTCAAATTGACGGTGATCGACTTCTTGTTGGCGTTGAACAGCAGGAAATACGGATCGTCCTTGCCCTTGCCGGGGCCGCCCAGCGCGCGGCCCGGATCGCCGCCGCCCGGGTTCTCCAGCTTCACCACATCGGCGCCGAGCCATGCCAGTGCTTCCGTGCAGGATGGGCCTGCCTCGAATTGCGTCAGGTCCAGGATTTTCACCCCGGTGAGACAGGTTTGTCCGTCCGCCATGGCCGTTTCTCCTCCGTTGCAACGTGACAGTCAGGCTACAGGGAAGTTGCCGCCGAGGGTAGTGCTGGCCGATTGACAGCGCTGGATGTCTGCACAACGCTGCCATCAGGAGAACCCGAAATGATACGCCAACCGCTTGAAGGCCGCGCCCATTGGTACGGCAAGGATCTCGAACGTTCCGGCGCCTGGATCCGCTCGCTCGACGACACCCACCGTGCCGAGATCGACGCCGCGCTGGCCCAGGTGAAGCAAGCCCGTCTGCCGCTGTTTGGTTTCACGCGTGACGAATTTCCCTTGCCCACCACGGCCCCTCTGCTCGCCGAGATCAGCGACGAACTGGAAAACGGCCTCGGCGCCATCCGCCTGCGCGGTTTGCCGCTCGATGGCCGGTCCGATGATGACATCCGCCAGATCTTCTGGGGCATCGGCCAGCACCTCGGCATCGCAGTCTACCAGAACGCCCGCGCCGAACTCATGGGCGAGGTGCGCGACGAGACGAAGCTGGCAGAGAAGACCTACGCGCCGATCGAGGCCGGCAAGGTCGTATCCTCGCGTGCCCGCGCCCGTTCCACCGGGCCGCTGCGCTGGCACACCGACCGCTGCGACGTCATCGCATTGCTCTGTGCCCGCAATGCCAAGGCGGGCGGCGTCAGCAAGCTGACCAGTATCGTCACCATCTACAACGAGATCCTGCGCCGCCGCCCCGATCTGCTGGAGCTGCTGTGCCAGGACTACTGGCGCGCCCGGCCAGCCGATGAAGACGGCATCGCCCCCACGCGCGCCTTCGCGCTGCCGGTGTTCGGCGTCGAGGACGGCAAGCTGACCTGCCAATACTCGCGCACATACGTCGAGCAGGCACAGGAGTTCCCCGAGGTCCCGCGCATCACCGCGGCACAGAACGAGGCATTGGACCTGCTGGCCGAGGTTGCCGAGGACGTCTGCCTCTATGCGCCCTTTGTCCCTGGCGACATCCAGTTGCTCAACAACCACGTCATCTTCCACGGCCGCACCGCGTACGAGGATGACAGCGACAGCCATCAGGAACGCCTGCTGTTCCGCCTCTGGCTGTCGATGCCGAACAGCCGGCGGCTGCCGCGCGGATTCGAAAATCTGTGGGGCAGTGCTGAACCTGGAGCCCTGCGCGGCGGTGTGCCGCAGCCGGGCGGGACCAGGATTCCTTTGAAGGCGGCGTAGCTCTCCGGAACGGATGTGGCGATTGGCATGGACCGCCGCGTGTCATAATTCCTTCATACGACAAGCGCCGGTGCCTCCCATAAGAGGCGCGGCGCTCGGTTAAGAACACGGGGAATGTCATGAGGCTTCGCAATCTATTGCTTGGCTCCACCGCTGCTGCTCTGCTGGCCGCTGGCACGGCACGCGCCGCAGCGCCAGAGGACGCACTGCCGACAGCGACGCCCATCAAGCACGTCGTGGTCATCTTCAACGAGAACGTGTCCTACGACCACTATTTCGCGACCTATCCGAAGGCCACCAACCCGCCCGGCGAGCCGCGCTTCACCGGTTCTGCCCCGCGCAACAACAACCTCGCCACTGCGAACCTGCTGAAGAAGAACCCCAACACGAACCCCGCGAACGGACCCGACGCCGCGCTGCCATTCCGGCTCGACCGCACGCAGGCCAATACGGCCGATCAGAACCACGCCTATACGGCCGAGCAGCAGGCCCACGATAACGGCAAGATGGACCTGTTCCCGAAATTCACCGGCAAGGGCACGCCGGGCGGCGCCGGCGCATTCGGCACCAAGGGCCAGGTGATGGGCTATTTCGACGGCAACACCGTCACCGCGCTGTGGAACTACGCCCAGCACTTCGCGATGAACGACAATGCGTGGAGCGACGCCTATGGTCCGTCCACGCCCGGCATGCTCGAAGTCGTTGCTGGCCAGACCAATGGCATGAAGATCGTCGCCACCAGCAAGAAGCCTTCAACGCTGGCAGCGGTCTCCTACTATATCGCCGATGGCCAGGGCGGCTGGACCATGATCAACGATGTCGATCCCGGCGCCGACGTCTGCTCGGTGCCGGCGGACCAGGCGCTGATGACGGGCAAGAATATCGGCGACCTGCTGAACGCCGCGAACATCACCTGGGGCGGCTTCATGGGCGGCTTCAACCTGGAAACCAAGAATGCCAATGGCACCACCGGTTGCCAGCGCAGCACCCAGTCGGCCGTCGTCGGCAAGGCGGTCGTGGACTACATCCCACACCACAACTGGTTCCAGTATTTCGAATCCACGGCAAATCCCAAGCATGCAAGGCCTGCCTCGGTTGCCGCCATCGGCCACAGCGCCGATCCGGCCAATCACGAGTACGACCTTCAGGATTTCTACTATGCGCTGAAGGCCGGCAACTTTCCGGCAGTGTCCTATCTCAAATCGGATGCCTATCAGGATGGCCATGCCGGCTATTCGGATCCGCTGGACGAACAGAACGGTACCGCGAAACTGGTGAACTTCATTCAGCAGCAACCCGGCTGGAAGGACACCGCGATCTTCGTCCTCTGGGACGACTCCGACGGCTGGTACGACCACGCCTACATCAAGCCCACGCAAGCCTCCTATGATCACGAGGCCGATCAGGTGAATGGGGCTGGCAAGTGCGGCACAGGGACGCAGCCGGCCGGTGTCGATGGCAAGCCGGTGAACGGCCGTTGCGGGCCCGGCACGCGTGTTCCGTTTCTGGTGATCTCGCCCTATGCGCGGTCGAACTATATCGATCACACGCATGTCTCGCAGGCCTCGGTGATACGCTTCATCGAGGACAACTGGCTGAAAGGGCAGCGCCTCGGTGGCGGCTCGTTCGATGCCACTGCCGGCTCGCTGAACGGCATGTTCGACTTCAAATCGGCGCACCGCGTGAACGCGGTGTACGTCGATCCCGATACCGGCAGTATCGTGAAAGAGCCGCCGCGCTGAACCGTCTCGCTGCGGTCCTGCTGGCACTCATCGCAGCCGCACCGGCGACGACGATGGGGCAGCCGACCGACGCCGAAGCACGCCAGCGGCTTGCCCAGGGCGAGAACCCATACCCTGTACACCTCGTCCGCCCACCCGTGGCTCCGTTGTCCACCATGGCGCAACTCGGCCGGAGCATCTTCAACGATGCCAGCCTGTCAGCCTCAAGTCGGATGTCCTGCGCCACGTGCCACGATCCGGCGCACCACTACGGACCGCCGAATGCCCTGCCGGCGATGCTGGGAGGGCCGAAGCTGGACCTTCAAGGCGTCCGTCCGGCGCCCTCACTCACCTATCTGGAGCGCCACCGGCCGTTCAGCATCGGTCCGGACAAGGACGAGGACGAGAACAGTTCGGTGCCGCTGCAGGTCTCGCTCGCCGTCGGCGCCAAGCACGCGCCGAAAACCGCAAAGAACACCGCGGATTCAGCCACGAACCTCGTGCCGCAGGGCGGGTTGTTCTGGGACGGACGCGCGGACTCGCTCCAGGAACAGGCCCTCGGACCGCTGCTGAACCCGGTGGAGATGGCCAATCCCAATGCTGCAGCCGTTGCCGCGAAGCTGCGTGCGCGTCCCTACACCGCGCTGTTTACGCAACTGTTCGGTCCGGCGATCCTCGATCAGCCCGACCTGCTGGTGTCCGAGGCGATGTTCGCGGTGGCCCGTTATCAGATCGAGGACGCGAGCTTTCATTCCTACACCAGCAAGTTCGACTCCTGGCTCGAAGGGACGGCGCGGTTCACGCCGGCGGAAATGCGAGGCTACGTGCTGTTCAACGATCCCGACAAGGCCAATTGCGGCGGCTGCCATCTCGACAAGGCGACGGCCGATGGCATTCCGCCGGTCTTCACCGATGAACAGTTCGAGGCACTGGGCGCGCCGCGCAACGCCAGGCTGCTGGTCAATCGCGATCCTGCCTATTTCGATCTGGGGATCTGCGGGCCGTATCGGACCGATATGACCAGGGATACGCAGTTCTGCGGCATGTTCATCACGCCGACACTGCGGAACGTCGCAACCCGGCAGGTATTCTTCCACAACGGCGTGTTCACCAGCTTGCAGCAGGTGATGGACTTCTACGCCTTCCGTGATGTCCAGCCGCAAAAGGTCTATCCGGGGGGCGCCAAATACGATGACGTCCCGTCGCGGTATCAGGCCAATATCGACGTGGCGGATCCGCCGTTCGACCGCAACCTCGGCGACCCGCCTGCGATAAGCCCGCAGGACGAAGCCGATATCATCGCCTTCCTGGATACGCTCACGGATGGCTACACCCCCCAGCGTCCGCCTCTCCCGGCGGGACGGCGCTAACGGGAGAGGGGCCTTGGCTTTGCCCAAAGACAAACGCGCCTGCCCTGCTTGCAATTCCCCGGCCAAGGGCCTCATTTAGAGACTAAATCGGGGTCAGTCAGGAGGGAGCGGTTGGCCGGGTTCGAGCCATGGAGCCGTGAGCGTGGGGCACAGGTGATCGCGAGCCAGAGCGGCCGCGAAGGCGCAACGTTGCCGATCCTGCACGCGTTACAGGAGGTGTTTGGCTACATCCACGCCGATGCCGTGCCGATGGTGGCGGAAACGCTCAACCTGACGCGCGCCGAGGTGCATGGCGTCGTCAGCTTCTATCACGATTTCCGCCGCACCCCGCCGGGCCGTCACGTGCTGCGCCTGTGCCGCGCTGAAGCATGCCAATCGCTGGGGGCTGATGCGCTCGCCGAGCACGTCTGCCAGCATCTCGCGGTGGATTGGCACGACACGACGGCGGACGGCGCCGTGACCCTGGAACCGGTGTTCTGTCTTGGCCTCTGTGCCATTGGTCCGTCCGCCATGCTGGATGGCGCGCCGCTGGGTCGGCTCGACAACGCGAAAATCGACTCGGCGCTGGAGCGGGCGCGATGACAGCACGTGTCTACGTTCCGCGTGATGCCGCGGCACTTGCCTTGGGCGCCGATGCCGTGGCCTCGCTGCTGGCGCAGGCAGGCGATGTCCAGGTTGTGCGCACCGGCTCCCGCGGCCTGTTCTGGCTCGAGCCGATGGTCGAGGTCGAAACCGCCGAGGGCCGCATTGCCTATGGTCCGGTCACTGTCGCCGACGTCTCCGGGCTCCTCGGCGCCGGCATGCTGGCGGGCGGTCCACATCCGCTGCGTCTCGGGCGGCCCGAGGAGATCCCCTATCTCGCCAGGCAGACCCGCCTGACATTCGTCCGCTGCGGCATCGTCGATCCACTGTCGATGGATGATTATCGCGCCTATGGTGGGTTGCGCGGCCTCGCGCAGGCACGCGAAATCGGCCCGGCGGCGACGATCGAACTGGTCACGCAGTCTGGCCTTCGCGGCCGTGGCGGCGCCGGCTTCCCGACCGGCATCAAGTGGAAGACCGCCGCCGACGCACCAGGGGAACGCAAGTTCATCGTCTGCAACGCCGATGAAGGCGATTCCGGCACGTTTGCCGACCGCATGCTGATGGAAGGCGATCCGTTCGTGCTGATCGAGGGCATGGCGATCGCCGGCTTCGCTGTCGGTGCGGCCAAGGGCTATGTCTATACGCGTTCCGAATATCCGCACGCCATCGCCACATTCGATGCGGCGCTGGAGATCGCGCGGCGCGACGGGTTGCTGGGCGCACATTTCGACATCGAGCAGCGTGTCGGCGGCGGCGCGTATGTCTGCGGCGAAGAGACGTCGCTGCTCGACAGCCTGGAAGGCAAGCGCGGGCAGGTGCGCGCCAAGCCGCCGCTGCCGGCGCACCATGGCCTGTTCGGCATGCCGACGGTCATTAACAACGTGATCTCGCTGGCGAGCGTGCCGATCATCCTGGAGAATGGCGCGGAGTACTATCGCACCATCGGCATCGGCCGCTCGCGCGGCACCATGCCGATCCAGCTTGCCGGCAACATCAAATATGGCGGGCTGTTCGAGTGCGGCTTCGGCATGTCGCTCGGCGAGCTGGTGAACGATATCGGCGGTGGCACGTTATCGGGCCGGCCGGTGCGCGCAGTGCAGGTCGGCGGTCCGCTCGGTGCCTATTTCCCGCCGTCGCTGTTCGACACGCCGTTCGACTACGAGGCGTTCGCGGCGAAGGACGGCCTGATCGGCCATGGCGGCATCGTGGTGTTCGACGATACCGTGGACATGGCGAAGCAGGCGCATTTCGCCATGGAATTCTGCGCCGCGGAATCGTGCGGCAAGTGCACGCCGTGCCGCATCGGCTCGGTGCGTGGCATGGAGGTCATCGATCGTATCGTCGCGGGCGACAAGACGGCGGCGAACCTCGAGTTGCTGCGCGATCTTTGCCACACGTTGAAGTTCGGCTCGTTGTGCGCGCTGGGCGGGTTCATCCCGTACCCGGTGATGAGCGCACTGGAATACTGGCCGGAAGATTTTGTTCCTGCGCGCCGCGAGGCGGCAGAATGAACCCCCAAGCATCACCCAAAACGTCTTGGCCGGGCTTGTCCCGGCCATCGGTGGCGGCACACTACCGCGACAGATGGCTGGCACGGCGGGCGGCCATGACGCATGGCGACAGGAGAGGCTAATGCCCCTGATCCAGGAAATCGACTACGGCACGCCGGTGGTCACGGCGGACAAGACCGTGACCCTCACCATTGACGGCCACGATGTGACAGTGCCCGAAGGCACGTCCGTCATGCGGGCCGCGATGGAGGCCGGCATCAGTGTGCCGAAGCTGTGCGCCACCGACTCGCTGAACAGCTTCGGCAGTTGCCGTCTCTGCCTGGTGGAGATCGAGGGCCGCCCCGGCACGCCGGCGTCCTGCACCACGCTCGTCGCCCCCGGCATGAAGGTCCACACCGCCGGCGAGAAGGTGCGCCGCATCCGCCGCGGCGTGATGGAACTGTATATCTCCGACCATCCGCTGGACTGCCTGACCTGCTCGGCCAATGGCAACTGCGAGCTTCAGGATGCCGCCGGCGAAGTCGGCCTGCGCGACGTACGCTATGGCTACGACGGCGCCAACCACCTGTCCGCACCGATCGACGCCTCCAATCCGTATTTTCAGTTCGACCCGGCGAAGTGCATCGTCTGCTCGCGTTGCGTGCGCGCCTGCGAGGAGGTGCAGGGCACCTTCGCCCTGACGGTGCAGGGCCGTGGCTTCGCCTCGAAGATCGCCGCCGGCATGGACGAGCCGTTCCTGGCCAGCGAATGCGTCTCGTGCGGCGCCTGCGTGCAGGCCTGCCCGACCGCAACCCTGATCGAAAAGTCGGTGGTGGATCTCGGCCAGCCCGAGCATTCGGTGGTGACCACCTGCGCCTATTGCGGCGTCGGCTGCAACTTCAAGGCCGAGATGCGCGGCGACACCGTCGTGCGCATGGTGCCCTGGAAGGACGGCAAGGCGAACCACGGGCATTCCTGCGTGAAGGGGCGCTTCGCCTGGGGCTATGCGCAGCACCAGGATCGCATCCTGAAGCCGATGGTGCGCGAAAAGATCACCGATCCTTGGCGCGAAGTATCGTGGGAAGAAGCGATCGGCCGCGTCGCGTCGGAGTTCAGGCGCATCCAGGCGCAGGTTGGCAAGGACGCCATCGGCGTCATCACCTCGTCGCGCTGCACCGACGAAGAGACCTATCTGGTGCAGAAGCTGGCGCGCCAGGTGTTCCGCAACAACAACACCGATACCTGCGCCCGAGTCTGCCATTCGCCGACGGGCTACGGCTTGCGCACGACGTTCGGTACCTCGGCCGGCACGCAGGATTTCGACTCCGTCGACGAAGCCGACGTGATCGTGGTGGTCGGCGCCAATCCGACCGATGGTCACCCGGTGTTCGCGTCACGCATGAAGCGCCGCCTCCGCGAAGGCGCCAAGCTGATCGTGATCGATCCTCGCCGCATCGACCTGGTACGCACGCCGCATGTCGCCGCCAGCTACCATCTGCCCCTGCGTCCGGGCACCAACGTCGCGGTGCTGACGGCGCTGGCGCATGTGATCGTGACCGAGAGGCTGGTAAACGAAACCTTTGTGCGCGAGCGCTGTGATGCCGAGGCGTTCGCCGATTGGGCGGCCTTCGTTGCCGAACCGCGCAACAGCCCGGAAGAAGTGGCCAAATTCACCGGCGTGCCCGCCGAGGCAATCCGTGGCGCGGCGCGGCTTTTTGCCGGCGCGCGTAACGGCGCGATCTACTACGGGCTCGGCGTCACCGAGCACAGCCAGGGCAGCACGGCGGTGATGGCTTTGGCCAATCTGGCGATGGCAACCGGCAATATCGGCCGCCGCGGCGTCGGCGTGAACCCGCTGCGTGGCCAGAACAACGTGCAGGGCAGCTGCGATATGGGCAGCTTCCCGCATGAGCTGCCCGGGTATCGTCACATCTCCGATCCAGGTGTGCGCGCGATCTACGAGGCCGAGTGGAACATGGCGCTGGATCCCGAGCCGGGCCTGCGCATCCCCAACATGATCGACGCCGCGCTGGATGGCTCCTTCAGGGGTATCTACATCCAGGGCGAGGACATCGTGCAGTCCGATCCCGACACGAAGCACATCACCGCCGGCCTCGCCGCGATGGAATGTGTGGTTGTGCACGACCTGTTTCTGAACGAAACGGCGAACTACGCGCACGTCTTCCTGCCGGGCAGCACGTTTTTGGAAAAGGACGGCACGTTCATCAACGCGGAGCGCCGCATCAACCTGGTACGCAAGGTCATGGCACCACGTGCAGGACTGGCGGACTGGGAAGTGACGCAGGAGATCGCCAAGGCGATGGGTTGCGACTGGAACTATACCCATCCGTCGCAGATCATGGATGAAATCGCCCGCACCACGCCAACGTTCTCCGGCGTTTCGTTTGACAGGCTGGCGCAGGGCTCATTGCAATGGCCCGTGAACGACAAGGCGCCGGAGGGCACGCCGATCATGCATATCGGTCAGTTTGTGCGCGGCAAAGGCAACTTCATGGTCACCGAGTACGTGCCGACGGATGAGAAGGTCGGGCCGCGTTTCCCGCTGTTGCTGACCACCGGGCGCATCCTGTCTCAATACAACGTCGGCGCTCAGACGCGCCGCACGGACAACGTGGTCTGGCACCACGAGGATGTGCTGGAGATCCATCCGCAGGATGCCGAGGACCGCGGCATACGCGACGGCGACCTGGTAAGGCTGGCGAGCCGCTCTGGCGAAACCGCACTGCGTGCACGCATCACCAGTCGGGTGGCACCGGGCGTTGTGTATACGACGTTCCACCACCCATCCACCCAGGCCAACGTCGTCACCAGCGACTACTCGGACTGGGCGACCAACTGCCCGGAGTACAAGGTGACAGCAGTTCAGGTCTCGCCGTCCAACGGCCCAAGCGAATGGCAGGAAGAGTATCGCGAGCTGACGCAGCGCAGCCGGCGCATCGAGGCCGTGCCGGCAAAGTAATGTCGCTGCCCGCCCCGTCGAACAGTGTCGCGCGCATCGCCTATACGGGCGATGCAGCGGCTCGGGGCAAGCGGGCCATACCGGAGGAGACGCCAATCGCGTTCACCTATAACCGCACTGCGTACGCGGTCATGATGGCGACGCCGGCCGACCTGGAGGACTTCGCCCTCGGCTTCAGCCTGACCGAGGGCGTGGCGCGCTCGGCCGGCGACATCGAGGAACTGGAAGTCGTTCCCTCCGAACAGGGCATCGAGCTGCGCATGTGGCTCGCGGGCGATCGCCTGGAGGCCATCACGCAGAGGCAGCGCCGCCTCGCCGGGCCAAGCGGCTGTGGGCTCTGCGGGCTGGAAAGCCTGGCCGATGCCATCCGGACCCTGCCGCGCATAGCAGCCAGTGCGCACTTCGATGCCGCGGCGGTTCATACGGCGATGGCGGCCCTGCCCGCCGCGCAGAAACTGAACCAGCAAACCCATGCGGTGCACGCTGCCGGCTTCTGGCATCCGCAACGCGGCCTGGTCGCATTGCGCGAAGACGTTGGGCGACACAATGCGCTGGACAAGCTGGCGGGTGCGCTGGCGAAGGATGGCGTGGCCGCGGGCGAAGGACTGCTGTTGCTGTCGAGCCGCATTTCGGTGGAGATGGTACAGAAGTCAGCGATGCTTGGCGCGGCGATCGTGGTCGCGGTGTCCGCGCCGACCGCGCTCGCCGTGCGGCTCGCTGACGAAGCCGGCATCACGCTCATCGGCATCGCCCGTGTCGACGGCTTCGAAGTCTTCACTCATCCCGAACGTATCGCCGCGCAACAGGTCCAGCATGTCGCCTGAGAAACTCGCCTACATGGCCAATCAGATTGGCAAATTCTTCGCCCACCAACCGCATGACAAGGCGGTTGCAGCGATCAATGATCATTTGCAGAAGTTCTGGGACCCGCGGATGCGCGGCACCATCGTCCAACATTTGCCCGATGTCGAACTGGACCCCTCGGTCCGCGAGGCAGTTGAGCAATTGCGCGGATCGCAGCAAGGATAATTTCATCCAGGGAGTGCCCTGGAGCTGGGCTTCGTCGGTATCCCTCTCGCATGGGGTGTCAAACAGACAGTGCTGAATGCGCTGAAGCTGTTCCAGTAGAGCTCTTCAGGCCGCGGTCAACTCCGGCTGGACCACGCCGAGCAGCCGTGCCTGCAGCGCGTGATCCGCTTCCAGCGCACGTGCGCTGCCGTCGTAGGCGATCTGCCCGTTCACCAGCACATACGCCCGATCCACGATCGGCAGAACGGTCTCGGCGTGGTGCTCGACGATGATCATGGCGACGCGGCCACGCAGCCGCACCAGCGCGTCCATCACTTCCTGCACCACGGCAGGCGCCAGGCCTTCGAAGGGTTCATCCAGCAGGATCAGCTTGCTCGGCACTGTCAGCGCGCGAGCGATCGCCAGCATCTGGCGTTCGCCACCGGACAGGCTTTCCGCCCGCGCGCGTTGCAGGATCTTCAGCTTCGGGAACAGCCCGAATATCTCATCGAATGATGCGCCTCCAGGACGCGCCGCGAGTCGCAGGTTCTCCATCACTGTCAGGTTGGGGAATAGGCGGCGCCCTTCCGGTACGATCGAAATGCCCAGCCGGTTGATCTCATAAGGCTTGGCGCGCGTGATATCCGTGCCTTCCATTGCGATGCTGCCGGCATTCTTCTCTACCGTCCCGGTAATGGCGCGCAGCATCGTTGTCTTGCCAACGCCGTTGCGGCCCAGCAATGCGACCGCTTCGCCCTCGTGCACCACCAGATCGACATCGTTCAGGATCCGGCTGCCCGCATAACCAGCGCGTACCTGTGCAAGCTCCAGGATCGGCTTGGTGCCGACCGGCTGCACGACATCGGGTCGCACCGTTGGTACCAGCACGCCGCCAGCACGCGCCGTACCCATATAGGCCGTGATCACATCGGGGTTGCTGGCAACGTCCGTCGGGTTGCCGTCGGCGATCACACGCCCCTGGTGCAGCACCGTGATCCGGTCCGACAACGCAAGCACGCGATCGATGTCATGCTCGATCAGCAGCACGGCGTGAGTCGTCGCAAGCTGGCGGATCAATGCGCCCACCACCTCGCGGTCCGCTTCCGCCAATCCGGCGAGCGGTTCGTCCAGCAGCAGCAGTTTCGCATCGGTCGCGAGCGCAATGGCGATTTCCAGCAGCCGCTGTTCGCCGTGCGACAGGTTGGCGCAGGGTTCCGCGGCACGATCCTCCAGACCGACCGCGGCCAGCAGCGACCAGGTGCGCGTGTTGATCTCGTCGATCGTATAGGCGTCGCGCCACAGGGAGTTCTGCTGTCCGCTGCGCGCCTGCACAGCCACGCGCACATTCTCGAATGTGGTCAGCATGCGGAAGACGCTCAGGATCTGGAACGAGCGGCCGAGCCCCAGGCGGATGCGGCGATGCACCGGAAGCTGCGTGATGTCATGACCGTCGAATGTGACCGCGCCCGCATCGACGCGCAGCAGGCCGGTCAGCATGTTGAAGAACGTCGTCTTGCCCGCGCCGTTCGGTCCGATCAGGCTGTGCAGCCGATAGGGATGCACTTCAAGCTGTATATCCGAGGCGACGATCAGCGAACCGAACCGCTTGTGCAGACCTCTTACCGTCAGGACCGGCGTGTCGGAGTCCATGTCGTGCCGCTGGGCATCGCGGAATGGGACGATGCGCTCTGGACGCGGCGGAATGCCCGAACGCACCAGCGTCCAGCGTTGCTCGCGTCGCAGCAGGCGCTGCACCGCGCCCTGCATCCCCTCGGGCGACAACAGCGCGAACAGGATGATGATCGGCGCAAACATCAACCACCAGCTTTCGGTGATCGCACTCAGCCGATCCTGCAGCAGGGTAAAAGCGATCGCGCCCCACAGCGGCCCAAGGAACTGGTGCACGCCGCCCAGCACCGTCATCAACAGCGCGTCGCCGGCGTGCTGCCAGCCGAGATTGTCGGCATAAGCGCCGCGCAGCATCAATGCGAGCAGCGCGCCGGCATAGCCGATCACTCCGCCCATGATGACGAACGCCTCGAACTTCAGGCGGAACGTCGAATAGCCCAGGCTCTGCATCCGCTGTTCATTGTCCCGCAGCGCCTGCAGCGCGCGGCCGAATGGCGTATGGGCGAGATACCACAGGAACCACATGCCAGCGGTCACGGTGATCACCGTGAAGACGTGGAACGACCAGTCGCTGACCAGCCACGGTCGAGGCACGCCCTGCAATCCGTTCTCGCCGCCGGTGAGATCGGTCCACTTGTAGGCAACCTCGAACGCGATCTGCGAAAACGCCAGTGTCAACAAGGAGAAATACAGGCCGCGGCGGCGCAGGATGATCAGCGCGATGGCCGCGGCCAATAGCAGCGAGAACGCTACGGCGAAGATCAGGGCTTCGGCTTCGTTGTGCAGGACGCCGCGCAGCGAGACCGCCACGGCGTAGCTGGCGCAGCCGAAGAACACCGAGGCACCGAATGGCACCAGCCCGGTATAGCCAACGAGCAGGTTCACCCCGGCGCCATACAACGTATAGATCGCGATCTGGGTGATCAGGCTGACCGGCGCGCCGATGGCGTCCCAGGCGAACGTCAGCGCGATCAGGACCAGCAGCACCCACAGGATGGGATGGCGAAGCACGGCGGTCATTCGAACCGCTCCCAGCGCTCGCCCAGCAGCCCGCGTGGCCGCACCAGTAACACTGCCGCCATGAACACGTACATCATGGCATTGGCGGCGTCCGGCTCGAACTGGATGGTGAGAGCGGTGACCACGCCAACCAGCAGCCCGGCGATCACTGCGCCGGCGAACGAGCCGAGCCCGCCGATCACCACCACCACGAAGGCCGGCATGATGGCGTTCTCCGACATCGACGGGATCACCGTCCACAACGGCGCGGCCAGCACACCTGCAATGCCAGCGAGGCAACACCCGAGCCCGAACACCGCGGTCAGCACACGAGGCAGACGGATGCCGAGCAGACCAACCATCTCCGGATCACGCGAGCCAGCGCGCAGGATGCGGCCATACGGTGTGAACTGCATGAACGCCCAGAGTGCGATCAGCAGGACGACCGTGGTCAGGAACACCGTTAGCCGGTACTTGGTGATCAGCAGCGGCCCCCACAGATAGATACCCGACAGGAACGTCGGCTGGTTGAACGGCTGGCCGATGCCGCCGTAGATCAGCCGCAGCAGCGCCTCGATCATCAGTGCGAGTGCGAATGTGATGATCAGGCTGACCAGTGGCTCCTTGTCGTAGAGCTGCCGGATCAAAGTTCGTTCGACAGCCATGCCGACCAGTCCGACCAGGATCGGTGCCAGTAACACGCCGGGCCATCCGAGATACTGATAAAGCGTCAGTGCAAAATACGCGCCCAGGGCAAAGAAATTGCCGTGTGCGAAGTTAACGATGCCCAGCAGCCCGAAGATGATCGACAGGCCGATGGCGATCAGCACGTAGAGGCCACCGAGTACCAGCCCGGTGGCCACCTGCGAAAGTATAACGTCGAGCACGACTGGGTCAGGTCGACATATGGCAGCCGTTCGCCGACGGATCCCCGAACACCGTGTCGAGGTCCGCCACGTCTTTCGGCACCACGCCCTTCACGTCGAAATAGTCCCACTTGTCGGTGATCTTCGGCTTCACCTCGACCACCAGGTTGCGCAGGAGCATCTGGTGGTCGCCCTTGCGCCAGGAGTACGGATTGGTCGCGGTGCCGCCCTTCCAGCTTTCGAGCCCCTTGATGATCGACTCAGGATCGGTCGCCTTCACAGCGTCGATCGATTCGAACAGCGATTTCGCGGCGATCCAGCCCATCCAGGCTTTGTCAGCCGCCGGCTTGCCGTACTTCTTCTGATAGTCCGCCGCCATCTTCTTTTCGTCGGCAGGATTGTTCGCGTTGTCGTACCACCACAGCGATGTATACAGCCCGGTTGCCGCTTCCTGCCCGACGGCCCAGATGTCGGTGTCACCGATGGCGATCTCGCAGATGGGGATCTTGCCTTTCATTCCCATCTCGTTCCACTGCTTCAGGAACGTGGACAGGTCACCGGCAGGCACGCCGCCCAGGATCATATCGGGCTTGGCCTGACGGATCTTCAGAATGAACGAGCTGTAGTCCGGTGTGTTCAACGGAACCACATCGTCGCCAACGACGGTGCCGCCAGCCTTCGCCAGGATGTCCTTGAAGGACTTCGCGATGTCCTGCCCGAATGCGTAGTTGGCCGTGAGGAAGTACCACTTCTTGCCGTAGCCCATGATGAACGGCGCGAACATCGCGGCTTGCACGGCCACGGGCGTGTTCAACCGGAAGGTGTAATGATTGCAGTTTGCACCGTTCATCGCCGTCGCCGCGGCATTGTTGCAGACGAACGGGATTTTCAACTGCGCGGCTGTCGCCTGCTCGGCCAGCGCGTTGGAGCTGAGCGAGCCGCCAAGAATCGCGACGACCTTATTTTCCTGAACCAGCTTCTGCATGTTCTGCTGCGAACCCTGCGGCGACGGCTCGTCCAGCCATACCAGCTCCGCCGGCTGGCCCATGATCGTGTTGCCGCGCTCCTCGAGCGCCAGGTAGGTGCCATTCGCCAGGTACTCGGTCTGCGCCGCGATATCGCCAGTCTTGGCCAGCAGCAAGCCGATCTTGATCGCGTCGGCCGCGGCGGCATTACGGATGAACGGTTTCGCCAGCGGCGCAGCTGCGATTGCCGCGGCTCCGAGCAGCGCGCGACGGCGGGGCACAACCAGCCCCGAATTCCTGGCAATCATGGAACCTCCCTCAACGTGTCACCCCATTCGGGTGCACACCGCAATAGTCACGGTGCCACCGCCCGCTTACCGCGACGGCTCTGGACAAGCAACCCGGCCAACCGCGCATCAAAATGACGCTGAGCCTGGGCTGCCATCCGCACCGCGGCAGTCACCGCTCCATATTGCTGATGGCCGCGGCAGCGCTGGACAATCTCGAAAAAGAACCGGCCGTCGATGGCATTCGTATAGGCGTGGACGAAATCGTAATGCAGGTTGAGCGATCTCAGCTCATCGACTCGTGCCTCCTCCAGGCCCTCCTCCCAGCTTCTGCGTTGACAGGCGTTTCACCTGGCCGCAGATGTGAGCCCGCACAAAAACAATCCCTTGGGACGGTCGCATGGCAACCAGTCTGCTGCTGGGTCTTATTGGCGCGGGCATCCAGGCGTCCCGGGCGCCAGCACTGCATGAGGGCGAGGCTGACGAACAGGGATTGCACTGCATCTACAAACTGATTGATCTGGAACAACTGAAGCTGGGCACCGATGCTCTGTCCGACCTGTTGATCGCAGCCGAACGCATGGGGTTCGCGGGGCTGAACATCACTCATCCGTGCAAGCAGGCCGTCATCCCGTTGCTCACTGAGTTGTCCTCCGATGCGCGCGCGATTGGCGCGGTGAACACCGTGCTGCTGCGGGACGGCAGGCGCATCGGCAACAACACGGACTGGTATGGGTTCGCGGAGAGCTTCCGAGAGGGACTTCCCGATGTCCCGCTGGGCCACGTCGTGCAGTTGGGCGCGGGCGGGGCCGGCTCCGCGGTGGCCTATGCCGCGGCCAAACTCGGTGTCCAACGGCTGACCATCTTCGACATCGACACAAGTCGCGCGCGCTCCCTGGCCGACCAGATCTGCACGCAATTCGGCGCCGGACGCGCGGTCGCCGGCTCCGACATCGAAGCTGCGATGCAATCGGCCGACGGTCTGATCAATACCACCCCGATCGGTATGGTCGGGCATCCGGGCATCCCGATCGCACCGACGTTGCTTCGCTCGTCGCTGTGGGTGACGGACGTGATCTACTTCCCGCTGGAAACTGAACTGCTGCGCACCGCGCGCGATCAGGGCTGCCGCGTTCTCGATGGCGGTGGCATGGCAGTCCACCAGGCGGTCGAAGCGTTCCGGCTGTTCACCGGCATTCCGGCGGACTCCGCGCGCATGCGCCGCCACTTCATCGCGATGGGGCCGCCCGGCTGATCGCTATTCCGCCGGCACCTTGCAGGCCAGTGCATAGCGAGCCAGCGCATCATCCGCCACCGGCTCGATCGGCCGGAAATCCTGATGCGCGATCCACTCGGGCCGCGTCGGCGTGCGGATGTAGTTGGAAACCGCATTCAGCGTCAGATACACGATCTTGCGCGGATAGGGCGTTATGTTGCCTGCTGAACCGTGCACCAGGTTGCCATGGAACAACAGCACCGCGCCCGGCTTGCCGGTCGGCGTGACGATCCCGCCTTGCCTCACCAGGCGTTCCACCGTCGCATTGTCCAGCGTCCACAG
>DATJJM010000452.1:0-2172 GCA_035492535.1 Acetobacteraceae bacterium
CCTTCGATGCATCGACAATCGCAACCACGCCGAACCGCTCCGCGCGGGCCGTGGCGATGGCAACGGCAGAGCGGAACACGCCGAACACCGGGCGCGTTGTCGTCGCGCGCACGGCCTCGATGCCTGGGTCGGATGCGCAGGCGATGACGTAGGCGTCGGCCGGTTCACGCTCGACCAGCCGGCACAGCGGCTCGACGACGCCGTGCCAGTCGCGCCAGTCGTAGATGGCGGGAGGTCCCTCGCGCAGCGTCACAACATGGAATTCCGGCGCACCTGGCAGGCGGAATGGTGCCAGGGCGGCGGTGATGCCGTCGGAACATGCAATCGACGAGTTGGGGTTGACCACCAGAATACGTGCCATGCAGATACTGTCCGCTCTCTGGTCCAGGCGATCAAGCGGACCGATATCCGTGAGAACAGAACAAGGATTCTGACGCATGCCTACGGTCCGCTGGCAGCCTGATCGTACTGTCCCCACGCCTCCATGGGTGGTGCCTTCGCTGCTCACCTGCCTCGGGAGAGGATTGCTTGGCCGCTGCCCATCCTGTGGCGTGGGCCGCGTGTTCGACGGATACCTGCGTGTCGTGGCGGAATGCGAACATTGCCACGCGCCGCTTGGCCTGGCACGCGCGGACGATGCCCCGCCTTACTTCACGATCCTGATCGTCGGCCACATCGTGATACCGGCGCTGGTGATGGTGCAGGTCTACGACGATCCGCCGACATGGTTGCTGAGTGCGATCTTCCTGCCTCTGACGGTCGTCCTGTCGCTGGGACTGCTCCGGCCGATCAAAGGTGCTACTGTGGGCGCGATGCTCTGCTTCAACATGCTGAAAAGCGATCCTGAAATCGGATGAATCCACCAGCGTCCGGCATTGTGAGGGGGCAGTTGTCCCGCGTGGTGCTGGAAGGCGAGGTGCCATCGTCCCTTCCACCGGCGCTGGAGGCTGATCGGGCGCAGGCGGTGGCCGATCTGGCGGCTGAGAACACATTCGTGCCGCTCACCATCAAGTCCGCCACGCCGGTGCGGGGGCCGTTCGTGCTCCATCTGGCCGTGCAGCATGGGCGGCTGGTGTTCGACATCCGACGGGGCAACGGCGGTTCGCTGGCGGTGGTCGGACTAGCGTTGGGGCCGTTTCGCCGCCTGGTGAAGGATTATCAATTGCTGGTGGACAGCCACATCAAGGCCGTGGAAGAAGGCCGGGCCGACCGTATCCAGGCGATCGACATGGGGCGGCGCGGATTGCACGACGAAGGCGCGGATCTGATGCGCGCGCGGCTGGCCGGGAAGATCGCCATCGATTTCGCGACCGCGCGCCGGCTGTTCACACTGGTCTGCGTGCTCCACCAAAGGGTCTGAGGATCATGCTGATCGAGGGTGTTCCCTATCGCACCATCTGGGTAGATCCGGACGACGGCTGGTCGGTGCGCATCATCGATCAGACCAAGCTGCCCTGGGCCTTGGAAATCGTGCAGCTGACCGATGTTGCCCAGGTCGCGCATGCCATCCGCGCGATGCAGGTCCGCGGCGCGCCGCTGATCGGTGCCGCGGCGGCGTATGGGCTTTGCCTGGCGTTGCGGCAGGATCCGTCGTCCGAGGCAATGGAGCGGGACGCGGCACTGCTGGCGGCGACGCGGCCTACCGCGATCAACCTGCGCTGGGCGCTGGAACGCATGCTGACCCGCCTGCGCAACACGCCTGCGGCCGAGCGCATAGGTGTCGCCTATCAGGAGGCTGCGGCGATTGCCGATGAGGATGTGGCGCAGAACGAAGCCATCGGACGGCACGGGCTGCCGCTGATCGAGCAGGCGGTGAAGCCCGGGCGCCGGGTGAACATCCTGACCCACTGCAATGCCGGCTGGCTGGCGACGGTTGATTGGGGCACTGCGCTCGCGCCCATCTACATGGCGCATGATGCGGGCATCGATCTGCATGTCTGGGTCGATGAGACGCGGCCGCGCAACCAGGGCGCGGCGCTGACGGCCTGGGAACTCGGCCGCCATGGCGTCGCCCACACGGTTGTGGCCGACAATGCCGGCGGCCATCTGATGCAGCACGGCGATGTGGACCTGGTGATCGTCGGCACTGATCGGGTGACCCGCAACGGCGATGTTGCCAACAAGATCGGTACCTATCTGAAGGCACTGGCGGCGCGCGACAACGACGTTCCT
>DATJJM010000453.1:0-22050 GCA_035492535.1 Acetobacteraceae bacterium
CACTGCCGCTGGCGTTGCTGGTGGCGGCGCTGTTGTATCTCGACCAATACCAGAACGGACTGCTCGAGGCCGAGGTCTCGGCATTGCGCGAGCAGGCGCGTATCTACGCCGGTGCACTTGGCGAAAGCGCTGTTCGGATAACCGAGCCTGACAACCCCAAGCTGGTGCCGGACATCGCGCGTCCGCTGCTGCACCGGCTGACCGATCCCGCTCCCGGCGCACAGGCCAAACTCTATGCGCCGGACGGCACGATGGTCGCCGACTCTCGCGTGCATGAAGGCGCGAGCGGCGCCGTCAGCACCGAGCCATTGCCGGCAGCCAGCGAGCACGGACGGGTCGTGGGTGCAATCGGCTGGCTGTACGACAAGGTGATGTCGGTGCTCCCGCACGAAACGCCGAACCTTGTCACCGTTGATTCGACAGCGGGTGCGGGCGGCCTGGAGTGGCAGCCGAACGTGAAGGAAGAACTCAGCGTCAGCAGTTCCGGCCAGAGCCGGGAGATGCCTCCCTACATACGGCGTACCAAGGACGACCAGTTGCTGGTCACCGTCGCGGAGCCGGTCGAGCGCGATCACCACACTGTTGGCATCATCCTGTTGACCCGCGATGCGCGCGAAGTCGATTCCAGCCTGTTCATTGTGCGTGTTTCGATCCTTGGATTATTCGGCCTGGCTCTCGCGCTGACGGTGCTGCTGTCCTGGTACCTGTCGCTGACCATCGCTCGCCCGATCCTGCGGCTCGCTGGCGCGGCGGCCGAATTGCGCGAGAGCCACGGCCGCACCGGCGTCGTTCCGGCCCCGCTGCTCCAGCGGTACGACGAGATCGGCATGCTCGCGACCGCCCTGGCCGACTCTTCCCAGGCGCTGTTCGCGCGCATGGACGCAATCGAGCGGTTCGCCGCCGATGTCGCGCACGAGATCAAGAACCCGCTGTCATCGATCCGCAGCGCGATCGAAACGCTGCGTCGTGTCGAGGACCCGGAACGCCAGCGCCAGTTACTGACCATCATCCAGCAGGATGTCACCCGGCTCGACCGGCTGATCAGCGATGTCAGCGACGCGTCGCGGCTGGACGCGGAACTTTCGCGCGTAACCGCCGAGCGGGTCGATGTCGTCCCGATCCTGCAAACGCTGCAAGAGCTGGACGAAGCAACCCGCGACTCCGAAAACGATCCGAAGGTTGTGGTCGATGCGCCGGCCAGCCTCATGGTCTGGGCTGTCGAAGACCGGCTGGTGCAGGTCCTGCGCAACCTGATCGCCAACGCCCAGTCGTTCAGCCCGCCTCGCGGCCGGATCGCGTTGAGCGCACACGACGCAGGCGGCATGGTGGAAATCAGCGTCGAGGACGAAGGGCCAGGCATTCCCGATACGAACCTGGAGCAGGTGTTCGACCGCTTCTATTCCGAACGGCCGAAGGGCGAAAAATTCGGCCAGCACTCGGGGCTGGGTTTGTCGATCAGCCGCCAGATCATCGAAGCGCTGCGCGGTCAGATCCTGGCTGAGAACCGCAAAGGGATCGGCAACCGCATCCTGGGCGCACGCTTCGTGGTGCGGCTGCCGAAGGCTTAGAGCGGTCAATCACTCAGACGCAAGCCGCGTCACCCGGCGTCAATCGCCATTGCGAGGAGCCGAGCGACGAAGCAGGCCCGGGGGACCGATGTGCCCGCCATTCGACCGGGACCGCTTCGTCTTCTCGTCACTCGCAATTCGGTAGATCGAGGTCGTACCAGCATCCGCGGTCATCGTTTCCAGGCAGCATTTTCGGGTTGGCCGATCCGTCAAAGATCAACGGCATGCCACGCCCGGCGATGATCCGAGGCCCCGGCAGAGTATCGTAGGGGCTCAGGAACTGAACCGGCTCAGGTAGCACGGTACGGTCACTTGCCGCGGTGCCTCCAGCATGTGCCCCAGCGGCGAACCATCCAAGACCGACTGCCGCAACAGCAGTGACGAGAGTGCGCTTCATTGTCCTCACCGATTGCTTGAGCCCCGTTGAGACGGAGCGATCAGGGAGGCAATGACGCGTCGCGCACTCCATACCTATGAAGCAATTCATACGCCACGCGCACCGATCGGCAGGACGAGCCGCTTTGCTTCCTAACTTGCCCATCCCCGACGGCCGGGCTTAACTTCGTACCATAATGAAACGGTGGAGCAGACGTTCAGCGGGCCCACCGCCCCTTGATGTCATTCCACCTAGAAATGGAAAAACGGAGGGAAACATGGCCGTCGGAGATCAAGCACTCGCCGACCTTCGGGCCCATCCGCTGTATTGGCTCCAGGCGAACGCCCTTGAAGTGTGGGGCCTGTCGGCGACTGGATCAGGTGCCGAGAAGTTCCGCCTCTACAAGACCGACAGGACCTGGCAGATGGCAGTCGAGGGCGCGGCGCGAGACGTGACCCTCTGGACCATGTTCTCCGACAGAGTGCGGGCCACGAAGGGAGACCCTTCGACGGCAAGCGCTCCGTTCGACGTGCACTATGTGTCGATGCGGGAGTTCAAGAACGGGCACTGGGAGGATGCAAACACAACTCACTACATGTTGCCGGCAAACAGTGGAGCCGACATGATGGTGACGTCGAAGCTCAACGGATGCACGTTCGGCATCGGCTCCAACAGCAATGGTGGTCGGCTCGTTTCTCATCTGCGCCCCCCCAATATGGGCAATGCGGCGCAGCCGACGCCGGACGCTGCCGAGCTTCAAAGAGGGATCGAAGGAGGCTTCACCAGCCGCGGCCAGGCGATCGACTATCGGGTGATGTCCACGGGAGATTACAACGGCACGGTCATCGGCCGTCGAACCGGCACGAAGTGGGAGTTTTACGTCCAGCGTTACAAGGCCTTGCCGACGGGCCACGGCCTGATCGACGCAGTCGCGGAACTGAGATGACGTGTACGACCGACGTTCGGTACTGAAGGCTGATCATCGCGCCACTCGCCCTAGCCGGGCCTGACCCGGCTATCGGCCCCGCACCTTCATCCCGCCGCGGCTGATTGCCGCCGTTTGCTGTGCGGCGCTACTGCCGAACGATCGCCGGCATCTTCGCCGGATCGTTGCTGACAGGAAAGGCCCGCGCCTGCTTCATATGGTATTTCAGCTTCGACCGGTAGAGTTGGCCCCAGGCCTCGTAGAACTGCGTGAACTTGTAATGGTTTGCAAACTTGTAGGCGCCGATATTCGCATCGAAGAACCGGATGCCGTCCGCGAGCTTTGCGATCCCGACAGCGTGATGGCACTCGCTGCCGCTCCTCTCGTCGGTCAGGGTGCAACTACAGTAGGCCCCCTTGCCCTCGGCCATCCTGTCGGCGGCCTTTGAGAACGCCACGATGAAATGATCCCACGGCTGGTTCTTGAGCTCGCACACCTCCAGTCCGTACTCCGCCGCAAGGGTCTTCAAGGCCTGCAGGTGCGAGCTGCTGCCGGAGTTCTCGTAGGCCACCTGGAACTGGGCCGCATGCCATACCTGTACTTGGTGCATCAAGTTTTGCGCCGCTGGGACCCCGGGCGCCGGATTGAACGCACCGGGATACTTCCCCTCCGACAGCTTCGCCTTCAGCCATTCCATCGTCAGAGCCGCGCACGCTCCCTCGTTAACCTTTGAATAAACGGGGGCCGACAGCAATCGCCCTTTGTACGCCCCCTCCATGTGCACGCCCTGCTTGAACTTCAGCTCCTTCTCGCCGAACAGCTTCAGTTCTCTGAAGTCGTTCTTACCGGCCATGGCCAATCCTCCCGCTCCCGACACATTATATCGGTCCTGCGGTGGTCGTTCCACCAGGACAATGCACACGGCGGTCGAGTGCACAACGCCCTCTGGAAAGCCTTCCCCCCGCGCCGCGGGGAAGGAAGCGCCGCCTACTTCCCCATCTCCATCCCCTGCAACCGGATCAACCCATCCGGCACTTGCTGAAACCCGGTGATGGCCTTCTTCATCCCCACGACGTTCTTCGTCGTCCACAGATAGACAAGCGGCAGATCCTTCCGCGCCTGGGCCCACACCTTGGCATAGAACGCGCGCCGCTGATCCACGGCTGCCACCGTGCGCGCGTCATCGAGTGCCTTGTCGACATCTGGATTGGAGTAGTGCCCGTAGTTGAACTGACCACCCGTATGCAGCATCTGCCACATGTTCCCATCCGGATCGGCGCGGCCAGACCAGCCGATCATGTAGGCCTGGAAATCCCCCGCATAGGCGGCCTGCAACGACGATGCGAACTCCATCGTCTTGATCTTCACGTCGAAGCCTGCCTCGTTCAGCATCGACTGGATCACCTCGCCTGTCTGCAGCGTATCCGAGCCATTGGTGATCGTCAGTGTCACCGGCACAGGCATCGTCACGCCGGCTTGCTTCAACAGCGCCTTCGCCTTGGCCGGATCGCGCGCCGGCGGCTGGATGTCCTTGAAGAAGAACGGTGAGCTTGGGGGGTTGGCCTGCGCCGTCGGCGTGAACATGCCATTGAAGACCACCTGGATCAGCGCCTGCCGGTCCAGCCCCAGCTCGAAGGCCTCTCGCACCAATACATTCTTGCCCACGGACGAATTCTGCGCCGGCCCGTTGTCGGTGTTGAAGTTGATCCCGTTGTAGGCAAGCGAATCACCGATCGCCACCTTCAGCTTCGGATCCTTCTGCACCGCGGGCACATCGGTCGGCAGGATGTATTCCACCAGGTCCAGCGCCCCCGCCTGCAGATTCGCCAGCCGCACCGACGAGTTCGGATTCGGCAGATACACCACCTGGTCGAAGTGGATGTTCTTCGCATCCCAATACCCGGGGAACCGCTTCAGCACGATCCGATCCTGCGCCACCCGGCTCTCGAAGCTGAACGGTCCGGCACACACCGGATGCAGCCCGAACTTGTCACCCTCCGCCTCGCCCGCTTTCGGCGAAATCATGATGCCGGCGCGATCAGTCAACTGTGCCAGCAACTGCGACGCCGGCGCTTTCAGGTTGAGCTGCACCGTCAGCGGATCGATCACGTCGATGCTGTCGATCGAACTGACCTCGCCGCGCCGCATGCTGCCTTTGATCGTCAGGTCGCGCGTCAGCTTGTACTTCACCGCATCGGCGTTCAGCTTCTCGCCATCCTGGAACTGCACGCCGTCGCGAATGTGGATGACCAGGTGCGTCGGATCCTTCCACTCATAGCCCGAGGCAAGCTGCGGCACGACGTCGAGCTTGGAATCGATGTCGAACAGCTTGTCGCACAGGCCGGCGAACACGATGCGCCCCACATACGAAGACCCCAGCGTCGGATCGAGGATGTCGGGATCTTCGCGCAGGCCGACATGCAGGACGCGCTCCTGCGCCATCGCCGGCACCGCCAACCCGAGCGCACACAACAACCCGTACGCAATCCGCCGCATCGCTTCCCTCCCTCCGATCTCGTGGCGGGTCTCATACAGGTATTATCGGCTGTGGCCCATCCGTCGTGGCCGGTTCGACCCGGGACAGACGCTCAGCGGCAGATCTCCTTTCCGATAGCGGACGCTCTTTGATGGCGGCCGGCGGCACACGGCAGATCAGTCCCGATCATTGATAGACAAAGTCACCACCCATCAGAGCGGCGATGGAGGTCGAAACCATTCGAGGGCAATGGATCCACTGCGCGATAAGGATTCTGCGCATCTGCGCCACAATTAGCAAAGAATTAACGACTGTGGCTAAGGGCCAGTTAACGACTGCAGAGGTAAAACCCAGGAGGGAGAAGCAACAGCAATTAAGGACACTTCGTCCGCCGGCCCAATCCTCCGCTCTCCCGCACAAAACTCACGGTAGCGCGCGCCTTTTATGACACATGCGATTTGGTTGGTTTGGTTACGCCGTAGCGACATTCGTCGACAGACAGCCCCCCGATACCCAGGGGCAGCGGGAACTCACATCACGGTGGCTGCTTTGGGCACGGGAAGAAGACCCATCACTCTTCGCGTGGAGCCGCGAGCAAGCCACCATCGCAATGGACCACTCAACACAGCAATGCTGTCCCCGGGCGCGGCCTGCGCGATCTCCGCCACGATAATCCGCGCGAATAGTCGATTCAATAACGGTATAATTAGCCTGCATAACAAGTGGAGCAGAAGATGCCTGCAGTCACAACCGTCGGGACCGGTTCCGATTCCCTTGTACTGATGATCTCCGAGGACGCGTACCAGGGAGACGCCCTGTTCACCGTCTCGGTGGACGGCAGGCAGCTGGGTGGTATCTTCACCGCAACGGCGTCGCACGCGGCCGGCAGTGACCAGAACTTCACGTTCAAGGGCGACTGGGCGCCCGGCGCACATGCCGTCACGGTGAACTTCCTCAATGACGCATGGGGCGGCACCTCGGCGACAGATCGAAACCTGTACGTCGACGCCATAAGCTACGATGGCGTTCCCGCCGGCGTTGCCACGAGGCTGGCGACGACCGGCACGAAGACCTTCACCATAACCGACGCCGCGGCGCTGCCCAGCGTGAATGGCACGACCATCAGGTCGCCTTCCGATGGCGCGATCATCGACCAGAGCGGCAATGCGTGGACGCTGGTTCAGTCCGCATCGCGCGGGTTGCAGATCGCCGTCAACGGCCAGGTCGATCCGATAACCGCGAATGTCGTGGTGTTGCAGACCCTGAACGGCAACATGGTTCAGCAGAATGCCAGCGGCAACTGGTATTCCGAGCCCGGCCCGCAAGGTCCGTGGGCGCAGATCGCTGCTCCTCCTGTCCCCGCACCGGTAACCGTCGGCAGCGGGTCAGACACGCTGGTCCTCAGCATGTCCGAGGACAGCTATCTTGGCGACGCGCAGTTCACCGTCTCGATCGATGGCAAGCAGCAAGGCGGCACGTTCAGCACGACCGCACTGCATGCCGCCGGCGTCAGCCAGACCTTCACCTTCAAAGGTGATTGGGCGCCCGGTTCCCACACGGTGGCGGTGAACTTCCTCAACGACCTATGGGGCGGAACACCAGCAACCGATCGCAACCTCTACGTGAACGCCATCAGCTACGATGGAGTCGCGACCGGCCAGAGCGCAGCGCTCAAGGGCTCGGGTCCCAGGAGCTTCAGCCTGACCGACAGCACGGCACCCGCCGCCCCATCGGGCAGCGACACCATCGTGCTGACCATGTCGGAGGACGCCGACGGTCCGGTCGGAGCGTCCGGTCGTGATGCCCAGTTCACCGTCAGCGTCGACGGCCAGCAGATCGGCGGGCTGCGCACCGTCACCGCGTCGCGCGCTGCCGGTCAGACACAGAGCTTCACCCTGCAGGGCGACTTCGCGCCGGGGCAGCATGCGATCGTGGTCACCTTCGCCAACAACTCGATGACCCAGGGCGACAAGGCTGCGTTCGACGACGGGGGAGACCGGAATCTCTACGTCAACAGCGTGACCTATGACGGCAAGGCGCTGACCACTGCCGTCACGCCGATCTATACGTCGCCGCTGGTTCCGCCGAATGGCGACATCTTCGATCCTGGCAACGCAGTCTTTCTGGCGCAGGACACAACGGTGATCCCGCTGGGCACGACGCCACAACCCACCACCACACCGGCGGCGGTCACGGTCGGGGCGGGCGCCGATCAGTTCCTGCTGATGATGTCGGAGGATCCGTTCCAGGGAGACGCGCAGTTCACCGTGTCCGTCGATGGCGTCCAGATCGGCGGAACCCTCACCACGACGGCAGTGAACTGGCAGGGTCAGCAGCAGGCGTTCCTGGTGAAGGGGAACTTCGGCTCCGGCGCACACACTGTGTCGGTCAACTTTCTCAACAATGCGGGCGTCCTCAACCCGGAAGGGCTGGCCTATGACGCACAGGACCGCAATCTCTACATCGACAGCATCAGCTATAATGACCGCCTCGTGCCGGGTACGCCGTACGAGCTCTTCGTCAACGGCCCGCATAGCTTCTCGGTCGCGGCAGGAAGCTTCCCGAATCAGGAAACGATCGCCGCATCCACAGCCAGCTCGACCATCGCGCTGAGCGGGGCGACCGTCACCGCGTCATCGGGTGATCACATGTTCTTCCTCACCGGTTCGAACGACACTTTGTCGGCGACGGGCGGCATTGAGACGGTCCAGCAGTACGGCGGCAATGCCAACACGATCAGGACCGGCGCTGGCAACGACATGATCAGCCTGACCGGCACCGGGAACGTTGCGGACGCCGGAGCCGGCCAGAACCAGATCTACGACAGCGGCACCGCGAACCGCATCGTTCTCCCGGCGGCAGGCAACGGCTTCGACGATATCTTCGGACCCGTGCTGCTGAACGGCGACACGCTCGATATGCGCGCCATGTTGCAGGCCGCTCACTGGAACGGAGATCCGTCGGTGATCGGCAATTATCTCCATGCGGCCGCCGCCAACAATGGGCAGGACACAATGATATCGGTGACCCCGAACGGCAGCGGCTCGAGCTATAACGTCGCCGCTTTGCATGGTGTAGGTGCCGTCACGCTCTCCGGGCTGCTGGCGCATTCCGCGGTCTCGTAGGCGCATTCGGTGCGGAGCCGATGGTGAACAGCGTCTGCGCGACCGGGCGTTGTTCGACCTTGCCACGCTAACTCGGGGCGGACGTCGAAGTTGATTGCATACCGCTGAGCAGAATGTCGACCATCCGAATTGCCGACTGCTTCCAGTTCTTGCCGGGCCGAACGTGTGCCACGCCAGCGAGCGCGCGGAGCAAATCGTGCGGCTCGATGTCGTCCCGAAAAGACACCAGTTGCCACCCCACCGGCGACCAGTGCCCTGATGGGAACGTCGAGACGGCGTGGCGTTATGCTGTATAGAGGCTCCGGCCCGCCGATGAGGGCATCCATCGCCTTCGCCATGCCGTACTTGGCGTCGAGAAAATCTACGAACAAGTTCAGCCACTCGCGCAGCGCCGTCCCGGCTCTCGCCCAATCATCAGCTGATCGGCCGCCTCGATCAGCTCATCGCGTGTCGGAAATTGGCGCTAAAGCGCCTCCGCCTCCCGTGCCGCTCGACCATATCAGTGCCGGCGCCCGTGACACATCCACAACTTCTTCTCCGGGAACTCCGCGCCTCCTCTGTGCCCTCCGTGTGAAATTCATCAGCCGCCACCACGCCAAGCCCTCACCGTGACACGAAAATTTTCCTTGACCTATCTAACTAACATCAGTTATTCATACAAACGGCATGGAACCAACCGCACCACCGCCGTCCGCATCCCCCATTCCACCGCAGGATGACTCTGCCCCCGCCATCCCCCACAACATCACCGTCCTCCTCCACGCCGCCCGCACCCTGCTGATCTATGGCCGCCACCTGCTCGAAACCGTCCGCCAGCGCGCCGCCGCCCCCAACTTCAATGCCATCGCCGCCTGTTTCGGGACCGACAATCTCTCGACCATCGTCGCCCACCTGAACCGAGGCCTCCTGCGCGCCTTCGCCCTCGAACGCGTTCTGCTTGCCCGCGCCGCCGCCGGCCAGGACATCGACTTCATAGAGCGCCGCACCCCAACGCCGGCAACGCAGCCTGCGGCTTCACTGCCAACCGAGCGCAAGCATGCCCCACGCCCCTCGCGCCCCAGGGGCTGGGACAATCCCGAACTCTTCATGCCCACCTTGCAGGAACTTGAGCGTCAGGTACGTCGCCGCCCGATCGGCCGTACCATCCTCGACATCTGCCTCGATCTCGCCGTCGTCCCAGGCTTCTGCCACGGCCAGTTCTGGAACGAGCTCTTCGACATCATGAATTACTTCGGCGGCAGCGTCGACAAGCTGATGCGCCAGAAATCCCGCCGCCAGCACGCATTTGTCCAGGAGCAGGACCGCAGGCCCGACAGCAACTGGAACTGGCTCACCATGAGCCGCGATGCGCTCCGCCAGGTCCTCGGCTTCTTCATTGGCGAACCGCCGGTCAACCCGCTCGACCTCGCTGCGGCCATCGCCACCGCACCCCCCTGACCCATCCTAAGCCGGCGGTATCCTGTCCCGCGCAATGGCGGCATCGATGATGCTGCGATCGAGCGTGCCCGATGGATTGTCGCGTCCGGGAACATGTCGCCGGAAGACCGCAAAGCGTTCCAGGCTGACCCGGTATAGTCGCCGCAGCTCCGCCAACGGATCCGGGTGATCGTCCGCGCGTATATCCAGATCGGGATACGGATCGCGCGTGCAGACCGTCAGCGCCGCCGACTGCTTGCCGCGTTTGTCACCGCCCGCGGCCTCACCTGCCTCCAGCGCATGGATCAGCCGTTCCACCAGGCTGCCGTGCGAGCCGAGATAGGCCTCCAGCGTGCGCTGCACCACCTGTGGTCCGGCCAGCATGTTGCCCGCCACCGACACATCCGGCCCCCGCGCATGTCCCGCCCAGGCGACACAGTGCGCACCGGTGTGCTGCGCGATGCGTCCGTCCGCATCGAGGATATGGAACTGCCGCTGATCCGCCCCCGGATCGGCGCCAACCAGCGATGTCAGCACCGCGTCGGGTGCCTCGCCGGCACGCAGCCGAGGCATCGCCAGGACGGCATACATCGGGTTCACCAGCGCCTGGGTGGACAAGGCCGCAAGGCCGCCCTCCACATGGTTGCAGATCGCCCCCACGGCAAAGAACCGCGAGGCAACCCCGGCACCCAATGCGCCTGTGGCGGGATCACGTGCGAGGATCGAATAGGTCATGGAAAGGCGCGCAGGATAGCGCCTCGCCTTCGCACTTCAATGGACGCCCGCCACCTGCGACCGGATACGTCACATGTTCAGCATGGCCCCGACCAGCGCTCCCTTCGCGGTGGCATTCATCGGATCCTTCGCCAGGAACACGTCGCCGATCGGCACCGGCAGATCGATCTCGTCGATCGCCGCCCTGAACCGCGGCAGGAAATTGGCCGCCATCGCCGTGCCTCCGGCGCACACGATCGGCACCGGCCCATTGAACCGCGGCAGCTTCTTGGTGTCCGACATCGCCGCCTGCAAGGTACTCGCCGCGGTGCCGATGACATCGGAATAATACACCGACAGCGCGCGATCGATCGACCGATCCGCCGTGTCGTTGAGCGTGAAGCCGCTCTCCGCCGAGTTCTCCTTGTGCAGCCGCACCGTGGTCGGTGTCTCGCCCGTCACCGAAGCCGTGCTGTGGTCGATGTAATCGCCTGCCCTGTCGGTCGCGACGGTCAGCACTGGCAGCCCGAGATACGACAGGCAGATGTTGCACATGCCGCCACCGAAGCTCATGCCGATGCCGGTGAAATTCGCATCCTTCAGTTCGGAATAGACCACGGCCAGGCCTTCGTTCACCACCTGCGCCTGATACCCAAGCTTCTCGCAGATGGTCTGCACCGACCGCTCGTGGAAGATCAGGTCCGTGTCGCGATCGCGCGGCGGGCTTGGCACGCTGAGGCAGAGCTTCTCACCGTCGCCGGCCTTCCCGCACAGACGGCTCACCAGCAGCTCGATCATCTGCAAATTCTTCGGTTCGGCCGGATTGAGCATGCCGCTCTGCATCGGGCGCCGCGTGTCGCCGTCGAGGAATTTGGCGAATTCGTCCGACCGGTTGCCATAGGCGTAGATACGGCCGCTCTCCACCTGGTGCATGATGTTCTCACGCGCCAGCATCTGTTCGGTCATCTTGCTGTACGGAATATCCACGAACGCGTTGAGCTGCGGGGTGAAATTGACCATCTGCCCGTTCAGCGTGGCCAGCACGATGCGGCTTGTCCCGATGTCGAGCCCTTTGACGCAGCGTAGTGAGTCACTTGCGGTATCCATGGCGTTGCCTCCTGAGCGGGTGTGGGAATCGACCGGCTGTCACGGCCAGGCCATCAGAAGCCCAGCTCATGGAAGAACCGGCTCCAGCGCTGGCGCAGTGTCAGCCGAGGTTGCAACAGCAGCAGCGGGTCACGCTGCGCCTCGCCCGGATGGTCGGACTCCAGCTTGCGGATGAGATCGACAATCCAGGCCGATGGCGCATCGTCCGTGGCCAGATGGTTCAAGTGGTTCGGATCGGCGAGCTGCTTCTCCAGCATGCGCAACAGCACCAGCAATGCCGGACGCAGCTCGGCCTTCAGCGCGGCCTTCACCTGCCGGACCATCGCCTCGCGATCCACCGCGAGCGCTGCCAGCTCGGTTGACTGCGCCTGTTCGCGTTCGATGATCTTCAGCAGGAATACCACGCGTTCGTTGAGCCGCGCGTTCTCGGCCAGCAACCGCTCGATTTCGCTGTCGCGCAGATCCGCCGCCGCTGTCAGGCCGGCCCGCAGGTTCTGCGGATACGTGATGACGTTGGGCGTCTTGCTCTTGCCGTCCGCACGGCGGCCGACGATCGGGGATGGCATTGGGTGCCCCGCATCGCGCTGCGTCTCGCGCAACGCGACGACGATCTCCTCCATCGTCGGTTCTTGTTCGGCGCGCTGCACCATGGTGCCGTCGCGCCCCTTCACCGGGAAGGCCGCGCGCGGCAGCGACGGTTTTGCCGCTGGAGCATGGGACGCCTTTCAAACCAGCCGAGGGCGCGCAGGCTGGCGCGAAAAGAGTCAATGCACGGTTAACACCCCACCCGCCGCGGCGATTAATCCGCCGCCGTCAGATCACGGCGCCCGGTACCACGCTGGCTTGCGCTTCTCGCGGAATGCGGTGGTGCCTTCCCTGCCCTCGGCCGACTGCCGCTGCGTCCAGCCTTCATGCGCCAGCAGGGCCACTTCGCGCTCGTTCACCAGCCGGCCATTGGCGCCGAGCACCGACAGCTTGGTCTTCGCAATCGCTCCTGGCGCGCCGAGCATGATCGCGTCCAGCACCTCGGCCAGCCGCGCATCCATCCGGTCCTCCGGAACCACCTCATGAAGCAGTCCCATCTTCAGCGCCTCATCGGCACCGAAGCGCTCCCCGGTCAGCGCATAGCGCCGCGTCTGCCGCAAGCCGATCGCATCGACCATGTAGGTGGAGATCGGCGTTGGCGCGATGCCATGACGCACCTCGCTGATGGCGAAGATCGCGTCCGGCGTTGCCATCGCGATGTCCACGCAGCACGCGATGCCGACGCCGCCGCCGAAACAGGCGCCATGGATCACCGCGATCGTCGGCTTCGGCAGTTCGTTCAACGTCTTGCTGAAGCGGACCGTGACGATGGAAGCGACATAGTTCTCCTCCGGCCCCTGGCGCGACAGCCGGTTCAGCCAGTTGAGGTCGGCGCCGGCCTGGAAATGCTTGCCGGCACCACGGATCACCAGCGCGCGCACCGTCTCGCTGGCGCCGATGTCCTGCAACGCGGCGGTGAGCGACCGCAGCAGGTCCTCATCATAGGCATTGGCGACTTCCGGACGATTCAGCGTCAGCGTGGCAATGCCCCGCGCATCGCTGACCAGGGAAAACTGACTCATGCTTCGGCCACCTTCGCGGGATCCGTGTTGCTGCCGCAGACCAGTACGCCGATGCGGGCACCTTCCGGCGGGACGAAGGCGCCGCTCACCACGGCGGCCAGGGCCGTGGCGCCGCCGGGTTCGGCCACCAGCCGCAGCCGGTCCCAGAGCAGTCGCTGTGCCGCACGGATGGCGTCGTCAGGAACCAGCACCGCATCGGCCACGTACTGGCGCGCTACCGGGAACATCAGGCTGCCGACCTGGCGCGCACCAAGGCTGTCGGCGGCAAGCCCGCCAACGCGCGCTTCCACCGGCCGGCCGCTGCGCAACGCGTCATGCAACGCCGGACAGCCCTCGGGCTCCACGCTGATCACCTGTGCGCTGCCTGCGTACCAGGCCGCGATACCGCCAATCAGCCCGCCGCCGCCGGTTGCGACCAGCACATGCGTCAGCTCCGGCGCATCCTGCTCGAACTCACGCCCGACGGTGCCCTGGCCGGCCAGCACGTCCGCGTGGTCGTAGGCATGCACTTCCAGGGCGCCGGTTGCGGCTTGCCGCCCACGTGACTCAGCCAACGCGTCGGCGTACGTCGCGCCCGTCTGCACGACACGGGCGCCATAGCCGGCGATCCGTGCGACCTTGGTTGGCGGTGTCAGCGTGGGCACGAAGATCTCCGCCGTCACGCCCAGGGCGTGCGCGGCATAGGCCACAGCCGCACCGTGGTTACCGCCCGACGCCGCGATGACACCTGCTTCTGGCAGATCAGCCGACAGCAGGCGATTGAACGCGCCGCGTGGTTTGAAGCTGCCGGTGTGCTGCAGCAATTCCAGCTTGAGTGCCACTGGAAACCCGAGGCCCAGCTCTGCGCCACCAAGGCGAAGCAACGGGGTGTGACGGACGTACCTGGCGATCCGGACGGAGGCAGCGGCGATATCGTTTCGGCTGGTCATATTGACAGGGGACGCTCGCACTTCCCTTGCCGGGCCACAAGCCACTTCCTTTCCGTCTCCCATCGGCCCAGACTGTCGCCCCATGCAGGTGCACGGGAGCTGTGCAAGCCGCTCAGGTGAAGGCGTGCTGCTGATCGGACCTCCGGGAGCAGGCAAGTCTGACCTGCTCTTACGCTTGCTCGGGCGAGGCTTCGATCTGGTGGCGGACGACCGGGTGGAGATCGACAACGGCATCGGTCGCGCGCCACCATCGCTGGAAGGGCTGCTGGAAGTACGGGGGTTGGGGATATTCCGTTTGCCGCATGAGACGGCCGTTCGCCTCGCCCTGGTGGTCGAACTGGGTGACACCGGGGCGCGGATGCCGACGCCGTCCACCTATCCTGCGCTGGGATTGCCGCTCGTCAGGATCGATCCGTGGTCAGCGTCGGCTGCGGACCGGGTCCTGCTCGCACTCGATTGCGCGCTGGGTCGCGTCAGCCAGGTTGCCGGAGCATTCGCCGTATGACCACGCCGCGCCGTCGGATAGCGTTGGTCACTGGTCTCTCCGGCAGCGGCAAATCATCGGTGCTGCGTGAGTTGGAAGATCTCGGCTACGAGACCGTCGATAATCCTCCGCTGCCAATGCTCGACGAAATGGTAAGCCGCGGCGACCGCAACCTCGCGATCGGTGTCGACGCCCGGACGCGCGGCTTCGACGCCCAACTGTGTCTGGACGCCCTCGGGCGCCTGAAGATCAACGGGAGCCTGCTGCCGAAGCTTATCTATACCTGGGCGGACGAAGCCACGCTGCTCCGACGCTATACCGAGACGCGCCGCCGGCATCCGCTGGCGCCGCAGGGCAAGGTGGTTGAAGGGATCCAGCGGGAGATCACGCTGACCGAGCCGCTCCGCAGTGGCGCCGATATGGTGATCGACACATCGGATCTGCCGCTTGCCGCCCTGCGACGCCTGATCGACCGGGATTTCGGTGCCGATAGCAACGCGGCTGAAAGCCGTCTCGTGGTCTCTCTGATCTCCTTCGCTTACAGGCAGGGCCTTCCGCGGGAGGCAGATCTGGTATTCGATTCTCGCTTTTTGCGAAATCCGCACTATGACCCCATATTACGCGATCGAACGGGGCTGGACGTCGAGGTTGGTGCCTACATTGCCGCCGACCCTGATTTCGCGACATTCTTCGCCAGGGTAGCGGAACTGATCGACATGCTCTTGCCCAGGTTCGTCCAAGAGGGCAAGAAATATGCAACGATCACAATTGGGTGCACGGGGGGACGGCACCGGTCGGTCTATCTGGTCGAGCAACTGGCCAATCGCCTGGCGGATCGGATTTTCGCCGCACAGGCACCAGACGACCCGGGCTTCAGTTGGCGGCTTTACGTTACGCACCGTGAATTGGCTCGTGAAGGCCTGGAGACGGCCTATCTGAGTGATCGACTTGCGCCGAAGGTCGTTAACGCCGAGGAGTATCGCACCGCCGCTTCACAGGCGGTGCCGGTTCAGGCACAGGAGGCCTGAGAGAACACCATGATCGTGTCCTTAGTCTGTACCACCTGGGAAGCCAGTCACCGAAAATGATCGGCATGGTCCTGGTGACCCACGGCCGCCTGGCCGAGGAGCTGCGTTCCGCCATGGAGCATGTGGTGGGCAGGCAGCGCAACGTCGATACGGTCTGCATCGGACCGGAGGACGATATCGAGAACCGACGCGCCGAGATCGACGCGTGCATCACACGGTGCGACACCGGCGACGGCGTGGTTCTGCTGACCGACATGTTCGGCGGCACCCCTTCGAACCTGGCCATATCCATGATGCAGCGCCAGGGCGTTGAAGTGATCGCCGGCGTCAATCTGCCGATGCTGGTGAAACTGGCCAAGGTGCGGTCGAAACAGCCGCTGGCCGATGCCGTCTGTTGCGCCGAGGAAGCCGGTCGCAAATACATCGCCGCGGCGTCGCACGTGCTGCAGAACTGCAATGGCAAAGCCAACGGCACCTGCGGATGACGCCGGACAACGGCGCAACCTCAGCTCCGGATCCGCCCTCTGACACCGCACGCGTCCTGACGCGCACCGTCACGATCACCAATAAGCGCGGACTGCATGCCCGCGCCGCGGCCAAGTTTGTCATGATGGCCGAGCGCTTCGTTTCATCGATCGACGTGATCCGCGACGGCCAGTCCGTGCCGGCGCGCTCGATCATGGGCCTGATGATGCTCGGCGCCGGCAAAGGCGCCACACTCGAACTGCAGGCCGATGGCTGGGACGCGAAGGAAGCGCTCGACGCACTGGCGGCGTTGATCGAGTCCGGCTTCGATGAGCAAGGCTAGCCCGCCGCTCCCTCAGCACAAACGGATCAACCGTGCCCTGCCCGATCATTCACGGCCGGAGGTACGGTTCACCGGCATAGCGGTCTCGGCCGGCGTGGCGATCGGACCCGTGTTTCGCGCCTCCGAACCCGTCCCGGAAATCACCCAGCAGAAGATCCAGGCAGCCGACTGCGCGGCCGAGGGCGCGCGGCTGGATGCCGCGGTGGCCCAGTCGCGCAAGCAGCTGACCAAACTCCGGGGCAGGCTGGCCGTCCTGCCGGAAGACAGCCAGCATGAGCTGGCACCCCTGATCGACGCTTACATCCGCATGATCGGTCCCTCGCGGCTGATCCGGGGGGTGCGGCAACGCGTCGAGGAACAATTGCTCACCGCTGAAAGCGCCGTCGTAGCCGAGACCGAGGCGATCGCCGGGGCGATCCTGGCCCAGGCAGAACCGGACATGCCGGCGGATGACCAGGCGAGCCTCTCGCGACGCGCCGAAGAGGTGAAGGAAATCGGCCAACGCCTCGTACGAAACCTCACACGCTCGCCGTTCCGGAGCTTCGCCGGACTGCCGGAAGGCGCCGTGCTGGTGAGCGAGTCCCTGCGCCCGGCCGACGCCGCGCTGCTCGACCCCTCACGGCTGGCCGGTGTGGCCACCGAGGAAGGTGGCGAGGACGATCACACGTCGGTCATGCTGCGGGCACTCGGCGTGCCGGCCGTGCTGGGCGCGGCAGGCCTCGCCCATACCATCCAGCCCGGCGACGTGGCGGTGATTGATGGCGTGGCCGGCACGGTCACGCTGAACCCCGGCGCAGCGACCTTGTCCGCCGCCAGGCGCGCGGTCACGGCTTTTGCCCGGGAACGGCAGCGCTATGCCAAACTCCGCCGCCTCCCGGCCGAAACATTGGACGGGCAGATGGTCGAGTTGCAGGCCAACCTGGAGCTGCCTGTCGAGCTGCCTCTGATCGCCCAGTCGGGAGCTGTCGGCATCGGTCTGCTGCGCACCGAATTCCTGTTCATGAACCGGGAGACCATCCCGGATGAAGATACCCAGGCCGACACCTACCGCGTCATTGTCGAGGCGATGGGCGGCGATCCGGTCGCCATCCGCGTGTTGGATTGGGGTGGAGAGAAGGACATCGAGGCCCTCGCCAGTGCCGGCATCGTGCCGGACGTGGCCGATGTGAACCCCGCACTCGGCCTCCGCGGCATCCGCATGTTGCTTCGTCACCCCGAGTTGCTGGAGACCCAGTTCGCTGCGATCCTGCGGGCGGCGGTGATTGGCCCCGTTCGGGTCATGCTGCCGATGGTGACGACGGTCGCCGAAGTGCGCTCCGCCCGTGAAACGTTCGACCGCGTGGCCCGTCGGCTGCGCCGCCGCGGCGACCGGATCCCCGAAAAGCTGCCCCCGCTCGGCATCATGATCGAGACGCCAGGTGCTGCTCTCTCCGCCGATGCCCTGGCGCTCGAGGCCGACTTCTTTGCCATCGGTACCAACGACCTGACGGCCTACACGCTGGCGGTTGACCGCGCAGAAACGGAAGTGGCCGATCTCTACGACCCCCTGCACCCTGCCGTGCTGCGCCTGGTGCAATTCGCGACAGAGGCTGCGCTCCGGATGCGGATGCCGGTGTCCGTCTGTGGTGAAATGGCAGCCAATCCGCGAATGACGCCGCTGCTTCTCGGTCTTGGGCTGCGCAGCTTCAGCATGGCGGCGTCCGCCGTACCGCGCGTGAAGCAGATGGTCCGCAGTGTGGAAATCGATGCCTGCGCGCGCCTGGCCCGCAGGGTGATGGAGCAATCCGACACGGACAAAATCGAGGAACTGCTGGCCGGCTTTCCCCGCCCATCCTAGCTCTTTTGGGACATCAACAGCGGCACGACCTGATGGTTCAGGAAATCGTCCACGGCCGACATGGCGTGGTCACTGAATTCGACAGCCTGTCTCGCCCCACGCTGCAACAGCTCGAGCATACCCGTCCGGTCCAGCACGATGAAGACGCCGCCTGGGTAGTCGCGCGCCGCACCCGACGCACATGCGAGGAACGGCGCGATCAGGAACACGGTCACGGCAATGCCAAGGATGAAGCCGGTAGCAACAGTGCGCATAAGCGCCGTCTCAATACGATTACTGGAAATACGAAACTAGATCGAAAGAATCGTCCGATCAAGCATCAAATTGCTATAACCATCTCAATTGGTGAGCAACCCTATTTCTCGCAGGAACCCAAGCAGGGGCAGCAAGGGCAGGCCCAGCACCGTCGCATGGTCGCCTGCGATCGAGGTGAACAGATGGGCGCCCAGTCCCTCCAGCCGATAGGCGCCGACACTACCGGTCACGGCCTCGCCTTCGGCAAGGAGATAGGCCTGTAGAAATTCCTCGCTGAAATCGCGCATCGTCAGTCGAGGTGTATCGGTGTGCTGCCAGATCCTCGCCCCCTTGGCATGGCAAACGACCGCCGTCGCCAACTCGTGGGTCCTGCCGCGAAGCGTGCGCAACTGATCCGCGGCGGCTCCGGCGTCGGCCGGCTTATCGAACCATGCACCGTCACAGACGAGGATCTGATCGGCACCGATCACAACGGCGTCCGGCTCCTGCCGAGCGACCGCCTGCGCCTTCAGATCCGCCAGCGCCAGCGCGGTCGCGATCGCATCCCGATCCGCCGATTGCTTGACCTCGGATTCATCGACGCCTGACGGATGCACCTCGAAGGTCAGACCCGCCGCCTCCAGCAGGGCTCGCCGCGACGCCGAAGCGCTGGCGAGGATGAGCCGGATCCCAGAGGATTGCAGCGTCACGTCTTGGCATCCGCGTCCCGCCGGCGGCGTTCGTGCCAGGCCGCCATCAGTTGCAGGACCGTGGCCGCGGTTTCCTCAATCGACCGGCGGGTCACGTCCACCACCGGCCACCCACGCCGATTGCATAACCGCCGAGCCCAGAGCAGCTCCGCCTTCACCGCGTCCTCATCGATATATTCGCCGCTGTTCTGCCGGATGATCCCGGCCGAATGTCCCCCTGCCGCGATCAGCCTCAGCCGGTGGCGCCGAATTTCGATCAGCGCCTCCGCTTCCAGTGTCAGCCCGATCACCGGGCATTCGACGCTGTCCAGCCCCACTGGCTCAGGCAGATTCGGCACCAGCGGCACGTTGGCCGCCTTGATCCCCCGATTGGCCATATAGAAGCACGTCGGCGTCTTCGAACTGCGCGACACTCCCACGAGCACCACGTCGGCTTCGGCCAGGCCTGGCTGAGCCTGCCCGTCGTCATGCGCCAGCACGTAGTGCATCGCATCGATCCGACGGAAATAGTCGGCGTTCAACGCATACTGGCGCCCGGGGCGTGCGGCCGCCTCCTCGCCAAGAAAGTCCTGCAGCAGGTTCATCACCGGATCGAGCACATTGACCACCGGGACGTCCAACCGCCGGCACGTCGTTTCAAGCTCTCCACGCAACGCGCGGTCTACCAGTGTGGATAGCACCGGACCCGGCTCGTGCTCGACGCCTTCCAGCACCCGGTGGAGTTGGAAACGGGTACGGATGAGACTCCAGCGGTGGTAGGTGATGTCGGCCTGTTCGAACTGAACCGTCGTGGCACGCGCGATCGCATTCAGCGTCTCGCCGGTGGCATCAGAAACCAGGTGGAGATTTATCCGCGTCCCTGACATGAGCTGAGGATAGCGGGGATCGTTTTGGCTGCCATCATCTTGTTGTGGAACCTGGGGACGCTTCCGGCAACTCCTGGTACACCGAAGTGTTCAACGATCCATGCGGGGGAAATGGGGACCGGCGACGATGTTCTGTTGGATTCAACGGCCTGGAATGCACCGCTCAGGTGGATATCGGTCAGCGAACCGGCGGACAACTTGGTCCCCGGGATTCACAGCCCCATCTACCACCCCATCCATTCCTTTATTTATCTTTCCTGCTAAGCGGTAAGTATGGAGAGCATGTCGAAGCCGCTGGTGAGAACGCTTGGCGGAGAGGCGGTCTGGCCGCCCCCCATCTGGCTGATGCGGCAGGCAGGCCGCTATTTGCCGGAGTATCGCGCGCTCCGTTCCAGGACGATGGACTTCATTGCGCTCTGCACGACACCGGAGCTGGCGAAAGAGGTGACACTGCAGCCCGTGCGTCGCTATGGCTTCGACGGGGCCATCCTGTTCAGCGACATTCTGATGATCCCCTGGGCGCTTGGTCAGGGGCTGGCCTATCGCGAGGGCGAAGGCCCGGTGCTGCCGCCGTTGCGCGATGCGGCAGCGGTGCGGGCGTTGCGGCCAGACGGGGTTCGCAAGGCCATCCAGCCCATCCTGGAAACCGTTCGCCTCGTGCGTTCAGGTCTGCAGGAGGAAGGGTTTTCGACCTGCTCGCTGATTGGCTTTGCCGGGTCGCCTTTCACTGTCGCCTGCTACATGGTCGAGGGCAGCGGCTCGCGCGACTTCGCCGCGACACGACACCTCGCATACACACAACCGGACGTGTTCGATCAGCTCATCGCCCTGCTGGTGGACGCGACCACCGTCTATCTGTCGGCGCAGATCGAGGCGGGTGCCGAGGTTGTTATGTTGTTCGATACCTGGGCCGGCATCCTGCCGCCAGCAGAATTCCGCCGTCTGATCATCCAACCGACAACAGCCATTGTCTCCACGCTCCGCCAGCGTTTTTCGACCGTGCCGATCATCGGTTTCCCGCGGCTCGCCGGAATGATGGCCGGTGACTATGCACGCGCGACGCGCGTCGATGGCATCGGCCTTGATACGTCCATGGAACTCGGCCTCGCCACGAAGGCACTGCCGGCGCGGATCGCCATGCAGGGCAACCTCGATCCCCTGGCATTGGTGGCCGGCGGTTCGGCATTGCGCGGGGCGACTGCGGCGATCCTCGAAACGATGAAAGGCCGTCCGTTCATCTTCAACCTCGGCCACGGCATCGTACCGCAGACACCGACGGAGCACGTCGCCGCGCTGGTTGAACAGGTTCGCGGCGGCGGCTGATGAGGCCAAAGGTTGCCATCGTTCTGTTCAATCTGGGTGGTCCCGACCGGCCGGAGGCCATCAGGCCGTTCCTGCTGAACCTGTTCCGCGATCCCGCCATCCTGCGCGTGCCGTTCTTCGTCCGTCCGTTCCTGGCACGCCGCATCGCCGGAGCACGCCTTGCCCCGGCTCAGGCCAGCTATGCGCTGTTGGGCGGCCGTTCACCCTTGCTGGAACTGACGGAAAAGCAGGCGGCCGCACTGGCGAATGAACTCACGGAATGCGAGGCGAAGTGCTTCGTCGCCATGCGCTATTGGCACCCGTTCAGTGAGCAGGTTGCTCGGGCCGTGCGCGACTGGACGCCTGATGAGGTCGTGCTGCTGCCGCTCTACCCGCAATATTCCAGCACGACCACGGGAAGCTCCCTCACTGCGTGGCGGGAAGCAGCAGCACAGGCCGGACTGGTCGCGGAAACATCGGTTGTCTGCTGCTATCCCACTGACGGCGCCTATGTTGCCTCTGTCGCCGCGTTGCTCCA
>DATJJM010000454.1:0-29367 GCA_035492535.1 Acetobacteraceae bacterium
GCGCGGCCGGTATCGCCATTGTCCTGCGGCAGGATCACATTCACGACCCGCGTGCGTTCCATCGCGCGTGCTCCATTGCGCCGCGCATGTGCGAACAGCGCCGCATCGAATTGCGACCGCCGCACGTGGTAGCTATGGGTCAAGGTCGGGTCGATCCCTGTCGCGAAATTGAAATCCACGCGTTGGCCGGTCTCGTCCGAGATGAACTCGGCACCGGGCTTGTAGACACCCATGGCGCGGACTTCCTGGTGCATGCCAAGGCGCTCGAGGATCGCGAGATTGCATGGCAGCAGCGATTCGCCAATGTGGAAGCGGGGGTGCGCTTCCTTCTCCAGCAGGACGACATCCCGACCGCTTTTCGCCAGCAATGCGGCTGCCGTCGACCCGGCGGGACCGCCGCCGATGATCAGCACATCGCACAACACAGCGTCCTCCACCGGCCAGTTTCCCCTCGCAGTTGGCGACGTGCTGGACGATACAGGCTGCCTGCCGGGTGAAAAAGAGGTCAGCAGATCAGGTGTTCGTCGTCATTCCGGCTCTCGATGAGGCGGCGACGATTGGCGAAATCGTCAGCCAATGCCGGGCGATTCTCGATTCACCGTGCGTCGTCGTGGTGGACGATGGGTCGCATGACAATACTGCCGCCGTTGCCGAACAGAATGGGGCTACCGTGCTGCACCATCAGACCAATCAAGGCAAAGGCGCAAGCCTCATGGACGGGATGCGTGCGGCCGTTGCTGGTGGTGCGACCGCTGTGGTTACGTTGGACGGTGACGGGCAGCATCGGCCCCAGGATGTCTTGCGTCTGCTGGAATGCAGCAGGACCTGGCCGGAGCACATCGTCATCGGCTCCCGCCGCGCCGGCGGAAAGGCAGCCCCGCGTGCCCGCCGCATTGCGAACCGGATCGCGGATTTCTGGGTATCCTGGGCCGCCCGGCATCCGATCGATGACAGCCAGTCCGGTTTCCGGATCTATCCAGCTCGTGTTCTGAGCCTGATCGCCGAGCGGCCATCACTGGCGCGCGGCTTCGCCTTCGAAAGCGAAATTCTCATCGAGGCAGGTCGAGCTGGCATTCAGACGATCGCCGTGGACATTCCAACGATCTATGGCAGCGTACTCCGGCGGCGAAGCCACTTCCGACCGATAGCGGATATCACGACGATCGTCCTCATGGTCGGGGGAAAACTCCTGGCAAGGATGATGGACCCCGTCGGACTGTGGCGCGCGCTGACACTGAAGCGACTGCACGACAGCTCATGCCATGCCGCCGTTGATTGATATCGTCTGCCCAGAGATGTAGCCGGCCTGTTCCGATGCGATGAATGCTACCAGGTCGGCGACCTCCGCAGGCCGTCCGGCGCGCTTCATCGGCACCAGCTCGGCGATGCGCCTTGCGTCCATCACGGCGGCGACCGCGGGCGACTCGATTATTCCCGGGGCGACCGCGTTCACCGTGATCCCCCGGCTGGCGACCTCCAGCGACAATGCCCGCACCGCGCCGATCAGCCCAGCCTTTGCCGCGGCATAATTGACCTGACCGCGGTTGCCCATGGTCGCCGAGATCGACGACAACGCAATGATCCGACCCCAGCGCGTCGCCATCATTGGCAACAGCAATGGACGCGTGATCGCATAGAAGCCGTGCAATGACACGTCGAGAACACTGCGCCATTGCCGTTCCGACATCCCTGCCATCGGAACATCGTCATGGGTCCCCGCGCAGTGCACGATCACCTGCGGCACATCGGCTGCCACCATGGGCTGCAACGCGGCCTCGGTACCCGCGATGTCGGTCAGATCACAGCTCCAGCTATCCGCGGAGCCTCCGGCCGCTCGGATGGTGGCGCAGACCGCTTCGGCGGCATCGATGCCGGTGTGCGCGTGGACGATCACATGCATCCCATCTGCCGCGAGACGGCGGCTGATAGCGGCGCCCAATGTGCTTGCACCGCCGGTTACCAGAGCCCGTCTCATGGCTCACCCGTGGGAATCAGGATCGTAGCTCGTCCGCTCAATAACGGCATGCCCGCCGCCGAATGCAGTGCAAAGCCGTAGATCAGGCCGGATGCCTCGTGCAATTGCAGGTCGGCCGTGATCGCGAGGATGCCAAACTCCGCAACATCCAATCTCGGGACCATGATCTCCACCGCACGGACTGCTGCCAGATAGCCGGCCGGTTGTGGGTGCCCCGCGACGAGTGCACCGTGCAGCGCGGCTGCCTGTAGACCGTACTCAATGCCACTGACAGCGTTCAGTTCCCCGTTGCGTCGCAGTGGATTGTCTTGGGCAAGGTGGGTCCGCGATCGGCAGGTGATCGCGTCATCCGTCCAGGACACCACATCGTCGAGCAGACACATCGAGCCCTGATGCGGGATCAGTTCAAGAATCTGTCTGCGGGTGAGCATGGCTCCAACCTGACGTCCACGCGCCCATCCAGCAAGGGCATCGAGAACGTGTCAGGAACCTGACGGGCCAGGCTCTCCAAGAGCCGCAACAGGCGCGCCGCCGGGTTACCCTTGGCAAGCCGGTGCAGGGCGGACAATCGCGGTAGCCAATCCGCGACGCCCTCCGAACTTCCTGCATAGCGGACGTCTATGCGGGCCATGCCAGCCGACGCATCTTCAGGGGCAAGCACCAGCCCCACGCCAAAGGTCCCATCGGTGGGATGCTTCGCGTCGAGTGGCGCCGGGAGCGGCTCGTCGTAAACGCAGAGCAACAGAGGTCTGCGTTCGGCGTGGACCTCGGCAACGGCTTTCAACAGAGCAGCGGCAGCGGTCGCGTCATGACAGGCGATACAGGTCGTGGCCTGCTGCGATCCGGTCGCGATCGACCAGTAGCCCGCGGCGGTGTTGTGCACCGAGTTGTGGAACTGTGTGGGCGACACCGGTTGACGGGTAGCGAGCGCTTCCAGGATCGTATGCACAACGGCGCCATCACCGTTCGATGTCGCAAACACGCTGGATATGGACCCGGGGGCAACACCGGCCGTTTCGCTTGCCTGCTGAGCGACGACCAGTGCAAGCCGCGTTGCCAGGCTGGCGCGCCGTCGTTCGTTCGCCGGCAGCAAAGAGGGCGGCGGCAGGGCCACGTCGGTCACGACGTAATCGTCCGTTCCACAGAGCACCGCTTTCGCCGCGGCCCAACTTGGCAGCCCAGGTCCCCACACCGACACACCCTGGACGACGGCGACAGTCATCAACCACTCGAGCCAAAGATCAGGCTGCAATTGATGCCGCCGAAGCCGAACGCGTTGCTCATGACACGACGGACTGCGCGCGGTTCATTGTTGATAAGCACGCGTGCGCGAAAATCGGGATCAAGCGCGCCGATATGCAGGCACCCGGGGATCAGGCCATGCTCGATGCACAGGCATGCAATCAACGCTTCCAGGATACCTGATGCACCGAGCGTGTGGCCCGTCCAGCCCTTAGTGGAACTGCATGGCGTGCTCGTGCCGAACACCTCGACCATGGCCATGTCCTCCATGGCATCGTTCGCCCTTGTGCCGGTTCCGTGCAGGTTCACGTAGTCGATGTCAGCCGGTGACAGATTGCCGCTTCCCAATGCCGCACGCATCGCGGCGATCGCACCGAGAGCGCGTGGGTGCGGTGCCGACATGTGGTGACCGTCGCTGCTCGCGCCGTAGCCTATCAGCGCCGGGCCTTTGCCCTCGCGCTCCAGCAGTGCGAAGCCGGCAGCCTCGCCAATCGAGATGCCGTCGCGGTTGGCGTCACACGGGCGGCAGGCGTTGGGGGAAATCAGATCGAGCGAGGCGAACCCGCGCAACGTCATCGCACATAGACTGTCGGCTCCGCCGACGACAGCCGAATCGCAGATGCCGCTGGCGATCAACTGATACGCATCGATGAATGTCCGCGCACTGGAGGCGCATGCGGTCGAGACGACCATCGCGGGACCGTGCAGGTCGAGCGCTGAACGGACGAAATCCGCGAGTGAGAACATGTCCTGCGTGTGACGATAGTCGAACCCGTCCGGTAGTTTTCCACTGACGGGATCACGTGCCTGGTATGCCGCTTCCCCTGATTGGATGCCGGACGTGCTGGTACCAACGACCACGGCGATTCTGTCGGCACCATATCGCCGGCGCGCGGCTGCCACTGCACCAACGAAACCGTCGGTTCGCAGCGCCGTGTCGGCCAGACGATTGTTGCGGCAGTCGAAGTGCTTCAGCGTGCTCGGCAGACCGTGAGTCTCCAGATCATCGACTTGGCCGATATAACCATCCGCTATGCCGGCGAAGTCGCGGGGACGCAGGCCGCTGCACCGTGAGCGCAACGCCCGCAGGGTCGCCGCCGAACCAGTGCCGATCGCGCTCACCGCCGTCATCGCTGTCAGGTTGAGCGGTTGCACTCAGACCGATCCCGCTACTGCAGGCTGCCGCTCACCCGCAAACATGAACGAGAACACGAGCGCCGACAGAGCTCCGATCACGACGGTTGTTCCAATGTCGTGCAGCAACGGTGTGCGGCACAGCATGAGTAGGCTAAACGTCAATACGGTCATCGCGTTGCACGTTGTCAGGGTACGCAATGTGCGAGCCCGCTCTTCCTCATCAAGCTGCCGGCGCGCAAAGAACAATGCATAGTCGAGGCCAACACCGATGACGAACTGCAGAGAGACGATGTGAAGCAGGGACAGGCGCGTCCCCATGGCCGAAAGAATGCCCATGGTCACCACGACGGCACCGGTGATCGCCCCGACGACGGAGATCACGCGCGTGACGTCTCGCAATCCGACGGCGACGGCGATCAAGGCCGCCAATGCGCCCAATCCGAACCAACGCCATGCCGTGGCAGTGTACGCCGCTACGACCTCGTTTGCTTCGGCGCTTACGTCCACAAAGGTCGCTCCGGCGTCACGCATTGCCGCGGCGAAGCGCTCGGGCGCCAAGAGGTCGGATGGCGCAATCACGCCGTACCAATCCTGGCCGCGTTGAAACAGCAGCGGCTGCAGACGAACCGCGATCAGCGGGCTGGTGATGTCCGACAACCGCAGCGGCGCCATGGTCCGGCTGGCAGCAACATCTTCGACGAACGTCTGGAAAGAGCCACCGCGGAACGGCAACTCCGCCTCGGCGACAGCAATTCTGGCAGCAAGTTCGTCTGGCGGCGGCAGACTTGCCTGCCGCGCGCGCTGAGTGGCAACGCTGGGAAGATAGCGGGCAGCGATCTCCACACCGCCGAACACCTTTTCCGTCGCCAGTCTCTCCAGCACGGGCAGCAATGCTTCCTCCTTGCGCAACACTGCCTCGACATCCCCCCCTTGCACCAGAGCAATGGATACCGCGTCTGGAGCGCCAAGCTCACCACGAAGTTCGGCGTCAAGCGCAAATGCGGAATCCGGCACCGGACTGAGCGCCGTAAGGTTTTTCTCCAGATGTGGCCCTCCCATGGCCAACAGGCCTGCACCGGACAGGGCACAGGCGCCGGCACACCACGCACGCCAGGCACGCAGGCGCTCAATGCGAAGCAGAGTTGCCGGGTTGCCCGATTCGACCGGTGCCAAATCGGCCATCACGATCAGCCGCGGCAGCAGCCAGCGCGTCACTGCGGCAGCGACAAGAATGCCGATGATCGCGAAGCAGCCAAGCTGTGACAGGCCGGGGAAGCCGGAGGATAATATACCGGTCAGACCCAGCGCGGCTGTGATCACCGCAAGGGTGAATGCCTCGCCGATACGTCGGATGGTGATCGGCGCCGCCTCGCCCCGCTTGCGGTGGCCCACGAGAAGAACCGGATAGTCAACGGTGACGCCCAGCATGGTCATGCCGAAACCGATGGTGACAGCGTGCACGAAGCCGAATGCAAGTTGCACAACAAGGGCACCGGCTGTGGCTCCCAGCGTCACCGGGATGGCGATGACGCCGAGCACCCACGGTGAACGGAACCGCCACAGCACTAGACCGGCAACGAGAATCACTGAAGCGATCGAAAGCAGCTGCACATCCGCACGCATCGTGTTTGCCGCGTCCAGCGCGAAGACGGCAGGCCCCGCCGCAAGCAGCCTCGCATCGCCCTGCCGCGCGGTCGCAAATGCCTGGCGGATCGCAGCGTTCGCCGCTTCCTGGCCGGCGATGTCCAGGCTGCCAGCCTGTGTTCGTGCCAGGATCAATGCACGGTCACGCTCAGACGCGAACCACACGCCGTCTACACTGCGGACCTTGCTGGTGCCAATCCAGTCACGCGCGATGCCCAGGAAGGCACCGATGGGGTCCGCAAAGCCAAACTGTTGCACCAGAGGAGCGGCGGAGGACTGGAGGCCGCGCAACAAGCGTTGCATATCATCGTGCAATGATTCGACCGTGAAGGCCGCAGGCTGGGTGAGCGAGGACAACAGGTATCGATATCTGAATAGCATCTGCTGCTCTGGCGAGTTCAGCAGATTGCGCGCGCCATTGTTCACGAAGGCGAACTGTCCGGATCGAACCAGAACGTCTGTCATGTCGCGGCTGATCTTGGCCAGCACATCGGGCGGAGCATTTTCGACCCCGAGCATCACCAGCCCCGTTGCGGAGCCTGTGCGCAGTTCCTCCAGCATCAGGCGCGCAGCCTCACTCCGGCCACGCGGCAGAAATTCCGTCATGTCGGCGCGAACGCTGATACGGCTGAAGACCAGTGCGGCAAGTAACGCTGCACCGAGCAGCGCAACTGCTATCGGCCCTCGCCAATGTCGGGGAACTCTCAAGAAACCGGCGTGATCGTCATGCGTATATCGTCGCCGTTGGTCTGCCTGGTCTGCACACCCCGCAACGATGCGCCCGCGCCGTCAATCGTCGTGCTTACGATCAACTGAGCCAAGCTTGGGTCGATCGGCACCAGGGTCAAACGCCAGGCAGCGACATCTCCTTCCATGCTCACCCGGTATGATCGTTGCAGCGTGGCGAGATCACCGGCAAGCGTCCCCCGAATGGCATCAACAAGCCCGCGGATCATCGGTTCGGCATTCAAATCGATGACCCGAGGCGCCGCACCGCCTTCGGCCAAGGTCAGTCGATCACCATCGACCACGAGGCGTTCAGCCAACGGCTCGACCGTCACCTTCTCCAGATGCGATGGTCGCCGATAGCGCAGACGGCCACTGTCCTGGAGCGGACGGGTCAGGCTCGCAATCACCTTGACCTCGGTGAAGGTGGCGTTGCTCTCCTGCACACTTGCCAGCATCTGCATCAGGCGTTCAGCCGCGCCCTCCGAGGGACGCGGCAACGGATCGGCCCTCGTGCTCCACGGCAGGAACAGGAGCGGCAGCAGCAACAGAGCCCAATGTCGGCGACGGAGGGCTGTCCCAGAAATCATAGAAGTTGAACCAGTTGAACGGATACTCACGACAGAACGCCTCGAGACGTCCGACATAACGTTTGATCCAGCCAGCAATATCTTCGGTACGGGTTGCGCGTTCCGTCGCGATGCTATCGGCAAACGCTTCGAACCGCACGTCGTAGCGCCGTGGTGCGATGTGGATACCGAAGAATAGCACCACCGGCACCGCGAGCGCCGCGCAAAGAACGAGTGGTCCTGTCGGAAAAGCGGCCGGCTCCCCTAGGAACGGCACGGTTACCATCTTCTGTCCGTCCGGCGCGCGATCGGCGAGAATGCCAACCATCTCGCCTCGCGTCAGGCTCTCGCGGACCAGGAGCATGGCTTCCGGCGTGCCGATTTCGATGATCGCATCGCGAAGAGTCGGATCCAGAGGTTCCACCAGCCGACTGTAGGAGCCGGCGTTCGCCCTGTACATCAGCACACGGACAGGCACCGGGGATCGCCGGCCAAACGCGCGCAGCACTTCGAAGCTGCCGAGATGTGATCCCAGCAGGACACATCCGCGCCCCTGCGCCAGGGCTGCGGTGACGTGTTCCAGCCCAGTGACGTCGATGCGGAATTGCCGGAGCCGGTTGGAGAGAAGGAACAGCCGATCCAGCAGCACGCAGGAAAAGGTGAACAGGTGTCGAAACTGCTCGCGCGAGGTCGCCGGACGGTTCAGCACGCGGGACAGGAACCCACCGGATGCGCGACGCGCGCCACGCGAGAACAGAAAAAAATAACCAGTGATCGGGTAGAGCAGCGCCTGGCCCACGGGCCAGCCCAGGCCCAATGTCAGCCACACCATCAGGCGCACCAGGGAGGCGCTGCCACGCTCCCGGCGCGCGGACCAGGCGTCCGCTATCATTCCGTGGTGCCGAGGCGCACCCGCCCGCGTAAGACGGTGCGCCCGTTCACTGCGCATGTGAATGTCAGACGGTCCGGCGCGCTCTCGTTGCACGAGGCGCAGATTTCGGCGCCAGGCGACACTGGCGCAACGAACTTGACCTCATCGAATCCGGCGAGGCGGGCCGCGGGACGGTCGCGAAGAAGCACTGCCATCGCGCAATCGAGCACAACCACTCCTGGCACGATCGGTCGGCCCGGGAAGTGGCCAGGAAGGCTGGGGTGATCTTCCGGAATAACGAACCGCGACTGGGGTTGCATCCGGCTCAGACCTCGTTCTGGCGCGCCTGAAGTGCCCCCAGCGCCTGGTCGGTCAATTTGCCCACCTCATTGCGCGGCAATTCATCGACCAGGATGACCCGTCGCGGCAGGAAGGGCGGATCGATCTGCCCACGGAGCTCCGCCATAATCTCGTCCGCACTTCGCTCCGGCGCGACAACAAACACCAATAGCCGGGCAGTCGGGCGCCGATCCAGGTCATCCGGTGCGACGAACTGGCCGTCGCGTACGCCTTCGATGCCAATGAGGATGCGGTTCAATTCGGCCAGAGAAGCTCGCCGCCCGGCCAGTTTGATCAGGTCGGCGCGGCGGCCGAGCAGACGGAAATGCCGTGCATCCAGCATCTCCACCACGTCGGTCAGGGCATGCGGCACCGCGAACGGGCCTTCCACCACGGCGTCCGCCTGGTCTTCGCGGATGTGCACCTGCGGATAGGTCGTCCAGATGTCGCCATCGACCGTGCGCCGGCTCGCAATCGAGCCGACTTCAGTGGCTCCAAAGATTTCAAAGACGCGGGTGTTCAAGCGCTGTTCGGCGGCGGCGGCAATTTCGGGAAACAGCGGTGCAGTGGCCGAGATGACACGCTCAATCGGCGGCAATTCGGTCGAGGTCTGCAGCAAGGCGCGGATCTGCAAGGGAGTGGTCACCAGCACCCGCGGCGCGGGCACGGCGCGCAGGGCACTCGCCACGTCTTCCGGATAGAACGCAGCTCCACACCACGTGGACGCAGGCGCATGCAATGGCAGCAGGACCGTCGTCTCGAAGCCGTACATGTGCTGCGGCGGCACCATGCCCACGATGCTGGCCGGTTGTGCCTCCAACATATCGAAGCAGGCCGCGGCATCGAGGCTGCGTTCGACCAGTGCACCCCATGGCTTCTTATGCCCGACTGGCTCTCCGGTGCTGCCCGAGGTGAACACGATTGCGGCCAACCGTGACGCAGGTAACTCCGGGTTGCCCGGCCCGTCCGCGCAGGGACGCGGCGGCTGCGCACGATAATAATGGTGTGGCAGCGGGCTGCTCACCGCTTGATCGTCGGACAGTGAATAGAGAACAGGGTAGTCCTCCTGCAGAGCGCGCAAGCGTTCCGGGGAACGGTCGCTGGTCAGCAGGCTGACCTGGCCTCGCAAGAGGGCGGCGGCGAGCCCCAGCGCAAAATGCAACCGATCGTGGCACAGATTCACCACATGCGTCGCGCCTGGCAGCTCGCTCGCGAGCTGGTGCGCCATGCCCAGGAAGTCCGTGGCGGTAATTGTCCAATCGTTGAACCGGAACAGCACGTGATCCGCTGGCCGGCAGACCAGGCGGTATGATGTGGCCTCACCCATGCCGGCGCGCTACCTGGTTCGATGCGTATCAATATACCGGGTGAGATTGCGCAGTGAGGCGAACACCCGGTGCGCGCGGCCTTCCTCTGACCTCAGTTCGAATCCGTAGGTGCGCGAGATTGCGAGGGCGATTTCCAGCGCATCGATCGAGTCGAGGCCCAGCCCTTCGCCGAAAAGCGGCTCTTCGGGCCGGATTTCCCCCGCCGTCATCTCGAGATGGAGCGCGTCGACCAATAGCTGTGCCACCTCATGCTCGGTGGTTGCGCGGGTATCGGTGGTCATCCTGGCTCCTGGGTACGCGACACGGGTCTACCTGGCAACGTTTGCATTGATGCCCTGACAGAGGCAAGCACGGACAACGGGTAAAGTGGTCCGTCAACTCGTTCGTATCACAAGACTTCCTGCCGTTCCCGCTTGCCGCGGCCACAGCACCATAGGCATGGTACGCTAGGGTTTGGGAGCTTTCACCATGAGAGTACCTTGCGGTGTAGTGCCCCTGGCAGCTCTGCTGCTGTCAATGGGGGTGACCGCGTGTCAGGAGCCTGGCCAGCCCGGGCCCATGGAGCGGACCGGTGCCTATATCGACCGGACGGTGACCGACACGCAACGTGGCGTGGCCGACTTCAGTCAGCGTGCGGGTCAGAGCCTGGATCAAGCCGGCAGATCGGTCGGTGCCGGCGCCCAGCGCGCGGGGACGGCGCTGCACAACAGTCTGATGCCTGCCACCGATACGACAAGCGTGACCCCGCCAGCCGCATCCAGCAGTCAGCCACAGGTGTCCCCCACCGGGGACACTTCATCCGGAGCCCTTCCCAAGCCGACCCCGATGGCCCCTTGATCCGCCAGGTGCAATGCCCTGTCGGTTTGCCGGCGACGGCTGACGACGCTGGATCGAGGCCAGGAACTTCTCACTATATTCAAAGAATTAACTGGTAGCGGCGGGCGGATTTGAACCACCGACCAAGGGATTATGATTCCCCGCCAATCCTAGGGTTTTCTGCGGCTTCTAGTCGACTATGTTGCAGCCTTGTCGCAGGCGGCGCTATGTCTCAAGTGCGGCCTCACCTTCGGCGAATTTGGCGTGGTCATCCTCCAGGCTCGGAAACAGATGCCCTACACGTCGAACGTCATCTGGATAGAAGCGTGTCCGATCAGATCCTGCAGCCTCTTTGAGGAGAAGCCCTGTTCGATCGCCCACCACGCTGATGTGTCGGAGGACAGGAGGGGGGGCACAAAGCGATGCCGGCTAGCCGACACATCCTCCTCGTTGACGATGATCCGGTATTTCTCGCCTCTATGGCGAAGGCACTGCGGCTGAGCCGCTATCGCGTCACCACTGCCGACCACTTCAGTGCCGCACTCAACACGGTGGAAGGGGTTGAGAAGCCGGACGTATTGGTGACCGATCTGGTGATGCCTCGTAGCGTCAACGGCCTTGCGCTGGCCAGGATGGTCCGGCTTCGCCATCCTCCGGTGGCGACGGTTTTCCTTACCGGCTACAATGTGCCAGCCGTAGAACAAGAGGCTTTCGGCCCAGTACTCCGAAAGCCGGTTGAGCCGGCGCAGTTGATCGCGGCAATCGAAGCAGAGTGCGCCAGGAGAGCGGGAGAGACCTAGCCCCGTGACCTCCGCTCCGCCTTGACCGGGCTGGCCATGGCTCCTCGCTCGGGTGAGCCATTCTTGGATTCGTGGACGCCGCCGCGGTCGCGCGAAGACTGGAGCGAACCTCCAGGCCGCGCACCATCATCTCTACCACAGCCCAGCCGCGACTTTTTAGTCGCTTCTGCATCCAAGGCGCGTATTGATATGCGTCAGTTTCTGTCATAGAGGAGTGGTAACGATGATTTGAGAGGGAGCTAACGTAGTTATGATGCACGAGGAACCAGTTGCATCGGGACTGACACCTGACGAATGCCGCATTCGCGCGGCCTTCTATCGCCACATGGCAAAGAGCGCGCCGGCGGAAGACGTGAGCGAGGGGCTTGTCCTGCTGGCGGAGAAATATGAGCGGATGGCGCAGGGTGATCAGTGACTTCCGATTCCTTGATCTGACAGCGCACACGCCGGCAGTCCGTCGACTTCCTCGGCCGGAGAGAGGTCACTCAAGTCCGTAAGGTCGGTCCCGCCTTGCTCGTCGACCCACTGCTCGGCGATTGCCAATAGGCCATGGACGGTATCGTTAGAGCGAACGTCACCGACGCCGCATTCAAGGGCTCTTCGAACACGGATGACCAAACTCGCCGCGTCCCGCAAGGAAACGGAGTTCCTCGTCACGCCAAAGCTCCCCATGAAGCGGCAGCGCGAATCGCATGCCCGAACCAAACGGTGTAACGTTTCCATTACGCGCGCAACTGAGAATATTGACGCTTGCGCGACGCCAGACCCTGATGCGATCAAGCAACCAGCCACCGCTGCGAAAGATCGTGCTGGGCGGTTGAGCGGCGGCCCCCGCAGTTGCTGCAATGGCCTTCCTCAACCCGATAGCCGGGCGCGGCCTAGATCGACGGCCTCTCACCTTCCTCGAGCAGACGCGCTTGCTGCTCCCACTCGGCGATCATGGATTTGATCTCTTCCAACACCACTTGGTCTGTGATGGCGCGTGCGAATTCCTGCATGCGCGACGCCTCATCGCGGAGTTGGGCAGCGGTTCGCATTGGAGTGCCCTTTCGGCTGAGCCTTCAGGGGGAGTGCAAATTGCCTCTCTGCCGCGAACATCCTGGCCCCAATATTGCCCGCGGTATCGGAAAGGAGGCGACCCAGTAGCAGATAGTCCAATGAAATTGCCGCGACGGATCCACGGCAGCCAATCGTCGGGCAGCGCTGCCAATGCGCCCGTCGGCAGCTTGTCGTCGCCGTAGGAAGGACCGCCAATGCCGCGCTGGTGGCGCCCTCCGGCCCCAGCAGCGCCGTCACATGCCCGTCCACAGAACGCGGTTCGTCAGCGTCGTCCGCTCGCGGTTGCTGCGATCACCTTCCCCGCATGCCGGCACAGCATACGTCCGATCAAGTCCCGCTTAAAGCAGCGCCATACGGCGCGGCTTGACGCAGGCGGCCACGAAAGCGCAATGGCTGCTCATGGTGACTCATCTGGTCTACGCGGTGCTGGCGATCGTCTTGGCGGCCATGGCCGTGCTCGCGCTCACTGCCATTTCCAAAATCGAGGAGCCGAGGCCCCACCCGTAACACCAGGGCCGGCGCGCCCTTCCCTCACCGGCGCAGCATGATCTTCGGCGAGTTCTCCGGACGATGCACCGAGCAGCGGTGCAGCCGCAGTTCAGTGGAGCACGCGACCTGGCCCTGGTTCCGGGTCGCTGTCGGGCGGTAGATCTTCTGCTGCTTCACAAAGCGAGACGACGAGCGCCATCAATCGCTCCGCGGTTGCCGCTTCCATGGTCTCACAGGCGATCTCGCTGATCGCCATGGCGATGGCCAGCAAATCCGGCTCCTCAGCCATCCCTGCGTCGCCCGCAATCTCTTCACTGGCGCAGTGATCGGTCGCTACGAAGGGGCGGGCAGCAAGCCCGCTTATCTCCAATCCGATTACCCCATTGTCAGCCGGTTGAGGGGCAACCGCACGCGTCATATCGCGACAGGCGGCCCAGTATGCCTCCCACGCCATCTGGATTTCCTCGCGTCGGATCTGAAGCTCACGGACATCCTGGCACAGTTCGTCAATATGAGCGCCCAGCTCAGCAGACCGCCTCCGAAGCTCGGCCGATCGGGCCAACAGGTCACTCGTTGCATTGTCCACCCAGCCACTATGAGCCTCGAGGACGCGAGGCAGCAAGTTACTCTGCCGCCCTAGTCTCGCGCTCGCGCTGGTCGGCAAGAGCATCGAGCCGGTCCGCGAGCCGCAGCAAGCCGCCCAAGGCCACAGCCATGCGCGCGGTTGCTGCCATGCGGCGATACTTTTCGGCTTCCTCGCGGAGCTGGGCGACGGATCGCTTCGCGGGCGGAATGGAGATATCGGTTCCCTGCTTATGAGCGGGAGCGCGGAAGTGTCTCTCAGCCATCGGTGCTCAAAATAGATACCAACGATGCCCGGACCTAGCACAGTCGGCGTGTGCTTACCAATGCGATCCAATTGGAGAAAGTAACAGTTTCCGCGCAGCGCCAGGCCGCGCCTCGTTGATTATCAGCAGCTTTGCCGCTGCGGTCGCAGGTGATCCGCAGGAACCACGATGGAAAGGCGCCGAACGGCTCATCCAGAGCCTCGGCGCCAGGCGGCAGCTTCTGTGGTCGCCGTAGGCGCGGGCGGCGCCCGGAAGCTCACGACGTGCCTGCGGTGGTCACCGTGCATGGCGGGTGCAGTCAACCTAGTGGCTTGCGACCGACCACAAGGTTCATGTCGTTGGGCCCGGCGAAGCCATCCTTCCCCTCGAAGCGTTTCAACGCTTGTCCCACATCCTTCCACGCGGCGTCCTGTTTTGACTGAGGAATGTCCGCGATCAACGCCGTGAAGGCGGCATATCCGTCTCGGATCACGGTTGTCATCATGGATGCACTTTCCAGCCGCAGCACGGCAGGAACGCTCATGGTCTGCACGTCAATGAAGCCCGCGTCACGAAATACCGATTCCAGCCGACCAAGATCGGCCAAGGATCGAATACTGCCTGGCTTGTCCTCCCAATTCGTCTTGCCACCATGGCGCGCGAGGATATCCAGCGTGACGGCAGCGAACCCTGTTTTCGCGGGATCGCCTGGAACAATGGCCGCGAATGCCCCGCCTGGTCGCAGGACTGCCAGCACGGCACTCGCAACGGCAACTGGATCGGGCACCAGCATCAACACCAGCCGGCTGATCGCGGCATCGAATGACTCGGCCTCATCTGGCAGTGCATCTGCTGGACAGACACGAGTTGTGACATTGCGCAGTCCAGCAGCTGCCACGTTCTTTTCGGTCGCTGCCACCATTGGCGCGGCGATGTCGATGGCAAACACATGCCCGGTCTCACCAACGCGCCGTGCTGCGATGACAGTCTGTTCTCCAGATCCACAGCCGATATCCAGCACACGGCAGCCCGGCGCCACAGCGGCGAGGTTGAGCATCTTTTCGGTCATCGGGATCAGGTAGTCACTGGTCCGAGCTGCCCACCGCGCCCAGCCGTCAGACGCAGCCTTCCATTGGTCGGCAGTGGTCGTTCGATCGCTCATGGTGTCATTTCCCCCCGCAAACTGCGAGCCAATCACATGTGCTGAGCGAACTAAAGCTTGCCGCGCCGCCTGCCTGCCCAGGCTCGGGCCACTTGCGCACTACGATCGCCGGGCCGGTCAGCGGTGCGGCCTTTGCCCGCTTCCGAGGCGGCGCTTCGGCCGGCAATGAGTGGTGACGATGGCCATCTCGGCCAGGAATGTGGGCCGGCTCCGTTTCGCTGTCGATAATCAGGCTTAGCGGCCTATAGCTGCTGCCGGGCCTCGCTGCTATCACGTGGACCTCGGGCCCATCGACTGGCGCTGCTCACCGGCGGTCGGGCCAACTTAATCTTCTGCGGCGTCGAGATCTACGCGGCTGGTAATCTCTTGAGCAATCCGATCACTGCATCGGTGCCCATCACGTCAGCGAACGTGAGACCGAGAATTTTGACCTCTGCTTCATGGAGGGCACGATCGGTTTCAGCCGTCGCGTCGTCGACCAAAATCATGCGATAATTATGACCCACACCACCTCGCAAGGTTGTCGAGACACACACCGTGGTTGTTACTCCCGCGACAACGCATGTGCTGATGCCAGTGTAGCGAAGCATCGTGTCGAGAGGAGTGTTTGAGAACCCGCCATACCCTTTCTTGATGACGATGCGTTCGTCTTCCAGCGGCTTCAGTTCATCGACGATCTGCGCGCCCCACGAACCTTCGAAAAGGAATGTGCGGTCACCGCCGGTCAATCCTGAGTTCCAATGTGGCCATTCCGCGTCCGCGTAATCCGGCCTGTGTGTCGTGATGATGTGAATGACAGGCCGACCCGCGTCTCGGAATGCATCAAGAAGCCGTTTCACGTTCGGGATCGTGCCCATGACAAAGGGTATGTCCCAGTTTCGTTCTGGATATTCGCGCGCGCATCGAGCGAAACCACCGTCAGCGTGAACGAAATCGTTTTGCATATCGACTATGATCAGCGCCGACTTGCTGATTTCCGGACCTCGCGATGCCACATTCATTCATGCTTCTCCCTTGGTGCGGGTGCTCTCAGTGAACGCTTGGCTCGACACATTCTGTTACATAATACCGGGTCCGCCATCGTTGGCTAGTGCGGGGGAGGTATGGCGAGGACGGGCTTCAGGCCGACGTTCCCCGATTGGCACGTGATGATCCGGTTTAGCTGCAGATTTGGAAGCGCCTCGCTGCTGCTGAGAACAAGCCTTACCGACAGCGCGCCGAGGGCCGAAACCGAACCACATTCTCCGCGTCAGCCAGTCTATGGGCTGTCGGGCAACGCTGCCAATGCAAGGACGGCCGCGTCAGTCGCTCATGCATGCAGCACGATCTGCTGTTGGATGTTGTGGAAAGTCGGGCGACTGTCGCTCCCACACCAGTTCCAACCCGCCGCTCATACCCAACAGACGAGGATAGGGACGACGGTCATCCGTCCGGCGCCGTCAAAGCGAATGTGGCGGACCTGATCCTCCATCATCTCCGGGCTTGACGCGCCGTCGACGCGGGTAACGAGCTCTGTCCCGTCGAATGTATATCTGCCGCAGTAAGCAACGAAGGCACGCTTGGTCTCGGATGGCAGATCCGTGCGACCGTCACTGCCCATCGCCATCATTCGTTCAGCATCAAAGATCGCGACGCCCATGGGGTGCGGACCGAAAGGCGATGCCACCTCTCGACCAGCCTCATCAAATGCGCGGGCCTCCACCAGCTTCCAGACACCGACAAGGCTTGCCATGGCGCTTCTACCCCATTGAGTTCTGCAGCTGCATTCTGCTAGCGGAGCGACCCATTTGCCATAAAGGAGTCCCCCAAGGGGGTGTGCCTTCGGGAGATCGCGCCGGCGGATCTACCGGCGGCCATGCACAGTTTTTTTGCCGCGCGGGAAAAATTAATCAAACGCGAAGTCTATGTCGCATCCATGTTGTACGGATTGGCCGGGGCCGTCTGCAACTCGTTGGATTTGCTTGGTATTCTTTGCGACACGCTGCGACATGAAACAGGCTCTGCCGTAGCGCATTGATTTGGCTGAAAGCTTTGATTTTCCTAATGTTTCTGATGGTAGCGGCGGGCGGATTTGAACCACCGACCAAGGGATTATGATTCCCCTGCTCTACCGCTGAGCTACGCCGCCATCCAGTTCAGGAGGCAGGGGAGATAGTCCCCGCCTCCGGGCACGTCAACCAGCCTCGCGGCCACCCACTCCCCGCTCCGCCCGCGCGATTGACAGTCCCCCTGAAACAGCCGCTACACCGGCCTCCATGCCCCATGCCGAAGCGCGGATGTCATCCCACGTGCATGTCATCGGCGCCGGTCTCGCGGGTCTGTCGGCCGCGGTCGCACTGGCCGAGGCGGGGCACAGCGTCACCGTGCTGGAAGCAGGACCGGCCGCCGGCGGCCGCTGCCGCTCCTACTTCGATCGCGAGATCGGGTTGCGGATCGACAATGGCAATCACCTGCTGCTGTCGGGCAACCGTGCCACGTTCCGCTATCTGGATACGATCGGTGCCCGCGATACGCTGGCCATGCCAGCCGAACCGATCTTCCCGTTCCTCGAGTTGAGCAGCGGCTTGCGCTGGACCCTGCGGCCCAATCTGGGGCGCCTGCCCTGGTGGGTGTTGTCGCGCAAGCGGCGGACACCAGGCACGCGCGCCGCCGGTTACCTGTCCCTGCTGCGGCTACGCCGGGTGAACGAAGGGGCGAAGGTCGCAGCCTCACTGCGGCACGACCATCTCTATCACCGGCTGATCGAACCGCTGGCGATCGCGGCACTCAACACCCCGCCGGAACTGGCGCAGGCGCGGCTGCTGAGCGCCGTCATGCAGGAAACGCTCTTCCAGGGGGGTGCCGCCTGCATTCCAGCCGTCCCGCGCGATGGCCTGTCAGAGAGCCTCATCGACCCTGCGGTCGCCTGGCTCAGGGCGCGCGGCAGCAATGTGATGACCGGACGTCGGGTGCAGGGCCTGCGGTTCACCGATAACTGCGTGACGGCGCTGGAGACCACCGAAGAAGAGCCCATGCCGGTCGCTGCCGTGGTCCTGGCAGTACCTCCCTGGGCTGCCGCTGCCCTGCTCCCTGGCGTACACGCGCCCACCGAGTTCCAGGCCATCCTGAACATCCACTTCCGGGTGGAAGCGGAGCGTGGTCCAGTCGGGTTCATCGGTCTGATAGGCGGCACGGCCGAATGGGTCTTCGTCAAGAATGGCCATGTCTCGGTGACGATCAGCGCCGCGAACCGCATGGTGGAGGACAGCGCGGATGCCATCGCGGCGGCTGTCTGGCCCGACGTCAAGGCAGCGCTCGACCTGCGGTGCGCCATGCCGCCCTGGCGCGTGGTGAAGGAGCGCCGCGCCACCTTCTCGGCCACGCCCGAACAGGCCGCGCAACGTCCGGGGACGCGGACCCACCTGGACAACCTCGTTCTGGCTGGCGACTGGACCGCGACCGGCTTGCCCGCCACGATCGAAGGTGCGATCAGGTCAGGCGGAACCGCGGCCGAGGCACTCCTCGCCGCATGAGAATGCGGGATGCCTGACACACCCTTGCCGCCGGCCGCACAGACAGTCGATACCGCGATCATGCGCGCCCGCGACGCGCTGGCCGGCCAGCAGCACGCCGACGGCCACTGGCTGTTCGAACTGGAGGCGGACGCCACCATCCCCGCCGAATACGTCCTGCTGGAGCACTTCCTCGACCGCATCGAGCCGGAACTGGAAGCCAAGATCGGGGTCTATCTGCGCTCGATCCAGGGTGAACACGGCGGTTGGCCCCTGTTCCATGACGGCGCCTTCGACCTGTCGGCCAGCGTGAAGGCCTATTACGCGCTGAAGGCGATCGGCGACGCACCGGACGCACCCCACATGACCAGGGCGCGACAGGCGATCCTCGCCGCAGGCGGCGCCGAGCGGACCAACGTGTTCAGCCGCGCCCAGTTGGCATTGTTCGGCCAGGTGCCATGGCGCGCCGTGCCGGTGATGCCGCTGGAGATCATGCACCTGCCCCTGTGGTTCCCGTTCCATCTGTCGAAGGTCTCGTATTGGTCGCGCACGGTGATCGTACCGCTCCTGGTGCTGATGGCCCTGCGTCCGCGCGCCCGCAATCCGCACGGCGTGACCATCCATGAGTTGTTCCGCACCCCACCCGAACAGGTGCGCGACTGGATCCGCGGCCCCTACCGGTCCGCATGGTGGGGCCCCTTCTTCAAGGTGATCGATTCAGTGCTGCGTGCCGCACAGCCCTGGTTCCCCCGGCGCAGCCGCCACAGCGCGATCGCCAAGGCAGTGCGCTTCGTCACCGAGCGGCTGAACGGCGACGACGGGCTGGGCGGCATCTACCCCGCCATCGCCAACAGCGTGATGATGTTCGACACGCTCCACTATCCGCCGGATCACCCGCACGCCGCCATCGCCTGGCAGGCGGTGCGCAAGCTCCTGGTCGTGGAGAATGATCGCGCCTATTGCCAGCCCTGCCTGTCACCGATCTGGGACACCAGCCTCGCCGGCCACGCGATGGCCGAAGCCGGTGTCGATACCCACACTGCCTGCGAGTGGCTGCGCGAGCGGCAGATCCTCGATGTCGTCGGCGACTGGTCGGTGCGCCGTCCCGGACTGCGGCCCGGCGGCTGGGCGTTCCAATACGCCAACCCCCACTATCCCGATGTGGACGACACCGCGGTGGTCGGCATGCTGCTCCACCGCGACGGCGATCCCGCTTTCGCCGAAGCGATCGAGCGTGCGCGCGAGTGGATCATCGGCATGCAGTCCTCCGACGGCGGCTGGGGCGCGTTCGAGCCGGAGAACACGCATCTCTACCTGAACAACATCCCCTTCGCCGACCACGGCGCCCTGCTCGACCCACCGACATCCGACGTCACCGCACGCTGCGTCTCGTTCCTCGCACAGATCGGCATGAGCGCGGATCATCCCGTCATGGCGCGTGCCCTCGCGTACCTGCGCCGCGAACAGGAAGCCGAGGGAAGCTGGTTCGGCCGCTGGGGCACCAACTACATCTACGGCACCTGGTCCGTGCTGTGTGCCTTCAACGCCGCCGGCGTCACGGCCGATGATCCGGCAGTGCGCCGCGCGGCTGACTGGCTGCTGTCAGTGCAACGCGATGACGGCGGCTGGGGCGAGGACGAAGAGACCTATCGCGATGCCCCGCACGGCCGCTACACCAAGAGCCTCCCGAGCCAGACCGCCTGGGCGCTGCTAGGCCTGATGGCCGCGGGCGAGACCGAACACCCGACGGTCGCGCGAGGCATCGAATATCTGACAACAACCCAGAGCGCCGATGGTGGGTGGCGTGAACTGCCGTACAACGCAGTCGGTTTCCCGCGCGTGTTCTACCTGCGCTACCACGGCTACCGGTGGTATTTTCCACTGATGGCGCTGGCACGGTACCGTAACCTCCAGCGCGGCAATACGCGCACGGTGGCGTTTGGTTTCTGACATTGGCGTTGTCGTCGGTATGGCGGCGGAAGCGCGGATTGCGCGACAGCTTGGCTGGCGCATCGCTGTTGGAGGCGGCACAGCCACGGGCGCGGAGCGTGCAGCGCGAGAACTGATCGAGCGCGGGGCGCGGGCACTGATCAGTCTCGGTCTTGCCGGCGGTCTCGATCCCGCGCTGCGCCCGGGCACGGTGATCGTCCCGTCTGCCGTCATCGACGGCGAGCATCGATATCCCACCGACCCACGCCTGTCGCAGATCCTGGGCGGTGCGACACCGCACTTGCTGCTTGCGGCGCAAACGGTCGTGGCGAGCGCAGCCGAGAAGCGGCGCCTCCACGGCGCGACAGGAGCCGCGGTCATCGACCTCGAAAGCGGCGCGGTCGCGCGCGCAGCCGCAGCGCATGGCATTCCGTTCGCCGCCTTGCGTGTGACGTGCGACCCGGCCCAGCGCAGCCTGCCACCCGCCGCACTTGCCGCATTGGATCCCCATGGCGCGGTTGCAATCCGACGCTTGCTCGTATCGCTCCTGATGCAACCCGCGCAGATTCCGGCACTGTTGGCACTCGCCAGGGAAGCGACGGCAGCCCGACGCTCGCTGCTCACACGGGTCAGGCAGATAGTGCCGAAGCCAGGCTAGGCGAGAGCTGCCCGGCCTCGACAATTCGTTCCACTGGAAATGTCATCCGCACCGTCGTGCCAAGCCCTCGCGTGCTGTCCAGCGTCAGTGTCGCACCATGCAGCGCAAGCAGCTTCTGGCTGATGGCCAGTCCCAGCCCCGTTCCCCCAAACTTTCGGCTGATCGACGCGTCCGCCTGCCTGAATGGCTGACACAGGATCGACTGCACGGATGGATCGATCCCGATGCCGGTATCGGTCACGACCAGCGTCAGGCCTGCATCGGACCGCTCGATACTGATCGACACCAAGCCGCCACGTGGGGTGAACTTCACGGCGTTCGACAGCACATTGAGCGCGATCTGCTTCAGCGCGCGCGTGTCCGCTCGCAGCGCGACACGCAGTGCGGCGGTGCCGTTGTCGATCTGCACGCCCCCTTCGACCGCCCGCGGCTTGAGCATGGCAAGGCAGGAGCGGACCAACCGGCCGATCTCCACCACATCGTCCGAAAGCTCGTAACGGCCCGCCTCGATCTTCGACAGATCGAGCAGGTCATTGATCATGTCCAGCAGATGACGGCCGGCCCTGTTGATCTCAGTGGCGTACTCGGTGGCATGCGCATCAACCGCCTTGTCACGGATCAGCTCGGAGAAGCCGAGGATGGCATTGAGTGGCGTGCGCAGCTCATGACTCATATTGGTCAGGAATTCCGACTTTGTGCGGTTTGCCGCCTCCGCGTGCTCCTTGGCGATTTCAAGTTCATGGGCCGCCTTCACATCCATGGTGATATCGCGACCGGTGCCTCGATAGCCGATGAACCGGCCCGAACCATCAAACAACGGGGCCCCTGTGACGCTCACGCTGTGACTCTGGCCGTCCTTGTCGATCTCCTCGTCACGGAAATCGCGGAACGGCCGATGTCCCTCCATGTCCTCGCGCAGATGCGCCCAATGCGGGGCGTTGGGATTCGCACCCAGCGCCTCCCAGGGCGCCATGCCCAAACGCTGTGGCACCTGCATGGCACGGATCATCGCGCTGTCCGACACCCAGGAGAGACGCAGTTGGTCATCAGCCTCCCAGTAGAAGTCGGCCGCCATGCGCGCGAAGTCCAGCATCCGGTCTTCGCTGGCGCGCAACGCCCGGGCGATTTCCGAAAGGCGTTCGTTCTGCGCCGCCTTGCGCCGGAACTGCTGGCCGATCACGCCGAACAGCGCAGCCAATCCGAGCGACGCGGCAAACCCGCCCCCCGCGATGATCGTCGCCTGATTCCGCCAGCCCGACAATGCGATCGGTTCGGGGATTGCGACACCGATCACCAGTGGCCAGGCGTGCAGCGGCTGCACGGCCACGATGGCGGGGGCAGACGCGATTGATCCTCGCGACCGGTAGGTTCCCCCACCGCCATCGACAAGCGCATGCAATGGCGAATCGAGTGGCGCACGTTGACCCGCTTCATGCGTCTCGTCTGGATAGCGAGCCAACACCAGGCCATCGCCGCGCAGCAAAGACACCGACATGCCGGATGGCAACCCGATGGCCCGGTAGAAATCGGTCAGGTAGCCGAGATCGATCACAGCCAGGACCACCCCAAGCAGCGCGCGGCCCACACCGCCGATCCGCCGCGAAATAAAGAGAGTCGGAGCACCAAGCACACGGCTGATGGCAAGCCCACCGACAAAAGTCCCTTTTTCGTCGTGGTCGACGAAATGACGAAAGTAATCGCGATCGGAGAAATCGAGCCCCGCCGGTACGTTGGGTCGCGTCGTGACCAGAATATGCCCATCCGCGCCGATCAGGGTGTACGCATTGGCCTGCGGAAGATTCTTCAACCTGTCGCGCAGCAGCATCTGCATGGCCGACGTGCCGAAGGAGCGCGCGAGGTCGTCTGGCGTGCTCAGCCCAAGCTCGACCGCGCGCGACTGGACTTCTTGCAGCACGAGATCCACCAACTGAACATAACGGCTCGTCTGCTCAGCCAATACAAAACTCAGATTCCGTACGGTGACCCGCTGCTGCTCGATCGCCAGGCGATGCAGGTCCCAGATCGCCAGCGTGCAGCCAAGCAGGGTGACGACGATCAACGCGCCACCGATCGTCCAGATCTGCCAACAGGAACGGAACAGGTCGCGCACGCCCGCCGCAATGCCGGGTCGATCCCGCATCCGGCCATGATCGCTCGATCAGCCTAACACTGGCTTAAGACTGAGCCGCGATGTCAAGCTGCGAATACCTCAGTCTGCACCTCGATCTTTGCCGGATCGAGATCCATGCCCAGGCCTGGCAAAGCCGGCACGGCAAATGACCCGCGTTCAGGCATCACGGGATGCGCCAGGAAGTGTTGATTGATCGCGTTCCACTTGATCAGGTACTCCTGATACGGCGTCAGGATCGGCGATTGCGCCAGCGAGAAGTGCAGGCCCGCCGGCGAGGAATGACCATGCGGGATGACGACGAGATCATGCACCGACGCATAGGCGGCGATCTTCAGCGTCTCCGATAGACCGCCCGCCCAGTAGATGTCGGGTTGCAGCACATCCAGCGCCTCGGCATCGATGAAGCGCTTGAAGCCCCAGCGTGTATACTCGTGCTCGGCGCCCGACAGCGGAATCTGCGTGCGCTCCTTCACCCGGCGATAGCTGTCGATGCGATCAGGCATCACGCATTCTTCCAGCCACCGCGGACGGTACTCGGCAATCCGCTCCGCCAGCTCCACCACGTAGATCGGATCGAAGGATTGCCAGCAATCGAGCATGATGTCGTAGTCCTCGCCCAGGGTCTCGCGGAGAGTACGTACCAGCTCAACGTTCTTGTGCATACCTTCGTAGCCACTCATCGGGCCATGACGGAAGAACCACTTCTGCGCCGGATACCCGATCGTCTTGTATTCTGCCGCGCGCATCCGGACGCGCTCCATATCCAGCACGTCGAACCCAAGCATCGATGCATAGGCCGGCACGCTGTCGCGTGTCGGACCGCCCAGCAACCGGAACACCGGCTGGTCCAGCCAGCGCCCTTTCAGGTCCCAGAGCGCGCAGTCGATGGCGCTGATCGCCAGCATCGCATCGCCCTGGCGCCCGTGCACCATGATCCGGTGCATCTGGTCCCAGAGTTTCTCGTGCGCGATCGGATCCTGGCCAAGGATGATCGGCCGCAGGCGCTTCGCCACGAATGCGGCGACCATTTCGGGCAAAGGGCCGGCGATGCCGAACGGCCCGTCATCGGTCTCCACCCGGACGAAATACTGTTCCAGCCGGAAGTGACTTGGATCAACCTGCTCCCCGCCCTCGAAGTCATGACGGACGCGGTACTCCGGGTAGATATCGATCGGCCGCACGAGCCGTTCCTCCCAGAACGGCCCCTCCGTGCGCATGGTGCCGCACAGATGCTGGATACGAACGGCGGTGATCTTCATGCTTTGCCTCCTCGGACGGCCGCTGGACCATACCCTCCAGCCGCCGCGCCCGGGAGGCACCGCACGAGGCTATTTGGCGAGCGCCTCGCTCGTCGCGCGCAGTTGCGCCTCGTTCACCACCCGTTCGTGCCCGTCGGCGGAATGCTTCACGCGATACAACAGCGCTGACCCTTCTACCGGCAACAGGCGCTGGATCGTATAAGCGCCCCCCGGCACGTGCCGCTCCAGCCGATTGGGCATCAGGTTAACTGTCTGACCGACCTTGAACTTGTGGTTTGCCATCCGCATCCTCGTCCACACCGGGTGCCGTTCGCACGGCTCCGGAAGCCACAATCAGTTGATGCCCGGCGTCGTCGCGGCGGCTCGGCCGAGCTTGGTCGGTCACTTGACCGCGCCGCTCGACACCGCGTTTATCCGAACATCGGCGACCCGCTCCGCGCGGGCCGAACCACTCTTCCAGATTGGGAGCGTCGAGGCGGCAGCAGCCGCAAAAAGCCACGAAACGGTCCCGTACACAGAAAGCGCCGATTGCCTGCTATATTGGCAGTCTTTCAGGAAATTGCCAGGGATTCCAGGATATGCAGTCAGACCAAGGGGATGTCGCCCGTCATTACGGACGAGGCGGATTGCTTGACCGTATCTTATCGGCACTGACGACAGCCGGAAAAGACATCGAGCATCTGACCATCGACGACACGGCTCCGTTCGACGAGTTTCATTCGCGGCGCCGACTCGCCACCCAGGAGCTGGCGGCACTCCTGTCCCCGACAGCGGCGGACCACGTACTCGATATCGGCTCCGGCCTCGGCGGACCCGCGCGCTACCTGGCGGTAACCTATGGTTGCAAGGTCAGCGGCGTCGACCTGACCGAAGAGTTCGTCGCAGCCGCAACGGACCTGACGCGACGCACTGGACTGGCGGGCCAGGTAGACTTCCGTCAGGGATCCGCCCTGGCTCTGCCCTTCCCCGACGCCAGCTTCGATCTGGGCTGGACCCAGAACGTCGCGATGAACATCGAAGATCGGCCACGGTGGTACCGCGAGATGCATCGCGTCCTCAGGCCGGGCGCGCGGCTCGCGATCCAGGATGTCGTGCAGGGTCCGGGCGGCCCGCTGCATTTCCCGGTCAACTGGGCGGACCGGCCAGAGATCAGTTTCCTGCGCACCGCCGAGGAGACACGGACGATGCTGGAAGCGGCGGGATTTCATGTGGCGGCCTGGCAGGACAACACCGATGCCGCCCTGGCGGAAGCCACAGCCGGGCAAGGACGTGGCGGAGGACCACCCGCGCTAGGTGTGCACCTGATCGTCGGCGACAGCTTCCGCGAGAAGATGCGCAATTCCCAGCGCAACATGACTGAGAACAGGACGCGCCTGATCAACGCCGTGCTGCTGCGGTCCTGAATGCGGCACCGTGAGCGGTTCGAGGCCATCATCCGTGCCGATCCGGGCCTGATGGCACTGCTGGAGCGGCTGCGCGATGTTGGGCTGCCGCAATGGCGCCTCGTCGCGGGTTGCCTCTACCAGACGGTCTGGAACGTATTGACCCACCGGCCGCGTGGCACCGGGATCAGGGACTATGATGTGGCCTACTACGACGCCGGCGATCTCTCCTGGGAAGCCGAAGATGCCGTGATCCGGCGCGTCACGGCCGCGACGCGCAACTGTGTCGGCCCCATTGAGGTGCGCAACCAGGCGCGCGTGCATTTGTGGTTCGAACAGCGCTTCGGCGGCCGCGCGTATCCACAGCTGAGTTCGGCGGATGAGGCGCTGCAATACTATGCCTCGATCGCCCATGCCGTCGGCGTGCGTCTCGACGCGAATGGACACTTGGACATCGTGGCACCGTTCGGGCTGGACGACGTGTTCGATATGATCGTCCGGCCCAACCGCGCTTTGGCCAACGCATCGTCGCACAACAGCAAGGCGGCACGGGTGAAAGCGATCTGGCCCGAAGTTGCTCTTGTGTGCTGGGGGAAGGACAATTAACCGCGTCGCACGCACCCAATCGCTTTGTGTGCTTTGCGTGCTTTGCGGTTCCAATGCCCTGAAGGTTTATCGCTGACATGACCCCCTCCATCAACGCCGACCGGCTCTGGCAATCCATCATGGACATCGCCCGCATCGGTCCCACGCCGGAAGGCGGCAGCTGCCGCCTGGCTCTCACGCCCGAAGACACCCAGGCACGCGCGCTGTTCCTCGAGTGGTGCAAGCCGCTCAGCCTGCGCTTCGCACAGGACGCCATCGGCAACATGTTCCTCCGCCGCGAAGGCCGCGAGCCAACCGCCCAGGCCGTCGCCTTCGGCAGCCATCTCGACACCGTCCCCACCGGTGGCCGCTTCGATGGCGTCTTCGGCGTGCTGGCTGGCCTCGAAGTGATCCGCGCCCTCGACGAAGCCGGCATCGTCACCCGCGCACCGCTGGAACTGGTGAACTGGACCAACGAAGAGGGCAGCCGCTTCCGTCCCGCCATGATGGGTAGCCGAGTCCACGCCGCCGACATGACCCTGGAAGCCGCGCTCGCCATCACCGACGACCACGGCACCACCGTCCGCGAAGCCCTTCAGGCCACCGGCCAGGCCGGCGCGCTGACGCCTTCGCCGCGTGGCTGGGCCTGCTGGCTCGAGGCGCATATCGAGCAAGGCCCGATCATGGAGGCAACCAACACCGATATCGGCATCGTCGTCGGCACCATGCACGCGCGCTATTTCCAGCTCACCGTCACCGGCGAGCCAAGCCATGTCGGGCCCACCACGATGGATCGCCGCCGCGACAGCCTGGCTGCGACCGCCGAGATCATCCTCGCCATTGAACGTCTCGCGCATGCCGCGGAGCCAGGCGGGCGCGCCTCGGCAACCTGGATCGAGAACTTCCCCAATGCGCGCGGCAATGTCGCCAACATCACCAGGCTGCATTGCGACGTGCGACACGAAGTCGCCGACCGCGCCGTCGCGATGGAAGCCGAGCTGCGCGCGACGCTCGATGCGATAGCCGCACGCCGACATGTCGCCGTCACCGTGGATCCCTACACCACCTTTGGACCGATCGCCTTCGATCGCGCCCTGGGCAACACATTGCGCGACAAGGCGCAGGCACGGCAGCTCACCACGCGTGACATGATCGCAGCCGCCGGCCACGACTCGGTGCTGATCGCGCCGCTCTGCCCCAGCGCGATGTTGTTCGTGCCAAGTATCGACGGCATCACCCACAATCCACGCGAATACTCGACCAAGGAACAACTGGCCCGCGGTGCCGAGGTACTGCTGGACACCGTGCTGGAGCTGGCCTGTTAAGCCGCTGTTCACTTTGCGCGCGTAGACAACAGCCGAGTTGGCCAGCGGATTCCCAGCATGCACCTGTTCAACCGGATGCCTATCAGGTACAAGCTTTACGCCATGGTTACTCTGGCCGCGCTGGCGCTCGCCGGTGCTGTCGGGTTCTCTGCCAATATCCTCTATCACCGCATGCTGGATGATCGCATCGATAAGATGCGCACCGCGACGGAGATCGCGACTGGATATGCCCAGTCGCTGGAAAGCCAGGTGAAAGCCGGCAAACTCACGCGCGCGGAGGCCATCGAACGCTGGCGTGCAGCCGTGCACGCCATGCGTTACGACGGCGAAGGCGGCTATCTCTTCGCCGCCGCGCAAGACGGCACTGTCGTCATGCACCCACGCACTGAGTTCGAAGGCAAGCCCGGACCGGTCGATGCGGACGGCCATCTGATCATGCCGATGCTGCTGTCGGCCCTGCATGGCCAGGATCACGCAACCGCCAGCTATACGTTCGCCAAACCGCAAGGCGGTGCGGCGTTGCCGAAACTGACCTACGTGCAGTGGTATGCGCCATGGCAGATGATCATCGCCACCGGCATGTGGATCGACGATATCGATGCCGAGGTGAACGCGGCAATGCTGCGGCTCGGCATTGCCGGCCTCTGCATGGTAGCCGTGCTCGGCCTTGTCGCCGTGTTGCTTAGTCGCAACATTGCCATCCCCCTCAGCGTGTTGAGGGATCGCATGGAGCAGCTTGCCAAAGGCGACTTCTCGGTCGAGGTGCCTGACGACGGCAGGAGCGATGAAATCGGCTGGATGATCCGTGCCGTGCAGGTGTTCCGGGAAAACGGCATCGCGATGCGGCGAATGGAAGGGGAGAAAGCTGAACTGGCGCGCCAGAATGCAGAACAGCGCCAGGAAGACATGACCCATCTGGCGGAAACATTCGAGGCGCACATCGGTGTCATCGTCACCGACGTGGCCGGCGCGGCAGAGCAACTGCGCGGTACGGCGGAAACGATGAGTGGTATCGCACGCACGTCCAATGAACAGGCGGGAGCAGTGGCGGAAGCATCCGAGCAAGCGTTCGAGGGCGTGCAGAGCGTTGCCGCCGCGACCGAGGAGCTCACCGCCTCGATCGGGGAAATCTCACGTCAGGTTCAACAATCTTCCCAAGTGGTCGCTCGCGCCGTGGCGGATGCACACCGCACTGATGGCGTTGTGCGTCAACTTGCCGACGGCGCGCGCAAGATTGGCGAGGTGGTCGATCTGATCACGTCAATTGCTGGCCAGACCAACCTGCTGGCGTTGAACGCGACGATCGAGGCCGCGCGGGCGGGCGACGCCGGCAAAGGCTTTGCGGTGGTGGCCTCGGAAGTGAAATCGCTGGCCGGGCAGACCGCCAAGGCCACCGAGGAGATCGCCAGCCAGGTTGGCGCCATCCAGTCGGCGGTGGCCGATGCCGCGGAAGCGATCGAGCAGGTCAACGGCATCATCGACGAAATCTCGGCGATCGCCTCAACCGTGGCGGTGACGGTCGAGGAGCAGAATCGGGCGGTGGCCGAGATCACCGAAGGCGTCAACCGCGCCTCGTCGGAAGCACAGACTGGCGCCGCCGCCATGAGCCGCGTCGCCGGCGCC
>DATJJM010000455.1:0-2405 GCA_035492535.1 Acetobacteraceae bacterium
GCCGATCCGCATTTCTGGACGATGCAGGGGTCCGTGCGCGTGGCGCAGCTGTGCGACGAATGGGGCCTGACCTGGGGCTCGCACTCGAACAATCATTTCGATGTGTCGCTGGCCATGTTCACGCACTGCGCCGCGGCGGCGCCCGGCAACATCACCGCGATCGACACGCACTGGATCTGGCAGGAGGGCCGTGAGCGGCTCACCAAAGAACCGCTGCAAATTGTCGGCGGCGCGGTGGACGTGCCCGAGCGGCCGGGCCTCGGCATCGAGATCGACATGGAGCAGGTCTCGAAGGCGAACGAACTCTACAAGAAGCTGCCCAGCGGTGCGCGCGATGACGGGGCCGCGATGCAGTATCTCATCCCTGGCTGGACCTATGATCCGAGAAAGCCAAGCCTGGTGCGCTGAATGGATGTGTCATCGCGCCAGAAACCAATCCATTATCCTGCTGCCTTCCTCGCGTGGATACACGTGCGACAAGTCGGCGATCTCCCGGTAGGTGACCGCCGCCCCGGCCGCTGTCAGTGCCTGCATCGCTGCACGCCCCATCGACACCGGAAACATCCAGTCCAGCGCGCCATGCACCAGATAAATCGGCAGGCCAGCCACACGCTCCGGTTCCGTCACCGCCAGCAACAGCGGATGGAAACTCGCGGCGACCGGCGCGAGATGCGTGAACGGCGACTCATCATCCAGCCCGCTCAGCAGCGTGAAGGTGCCGCCATCGCTCATGCCGGTCAGCAGAAGGTGTGACCTGTCGATCGACCACCGCCGCGCCACGCTCTCCAGCACAATCCCGAGATGCCCGCTATCCACCTGCGGCTCCATCAGCGACCACGTATCGCCGGTCGCTGTCGGCGCCACCAGAATGATGCCGCGGCCACGCACTTCGCGCAGCCAGCTCCACAGGAACAGCCGTCCGTGCCCCGCGCCGCCATGCAGCGCCGTCACCACCGGATAGGATCGCGCGGCATCGTAATCCTCGGGCACATAGACCGAATACCCGCCGCGCTCGCTGGTCTCGTTGTCGAAATGCAGCACCCCAGTTATCCCGTCAGTCGACGCGGCACCAACCGCGCGATCATCCGCCGCCAGGAAGAACCGATCCACCGTCGGCACCACACTCGCCAATGGATACAGCGCCTCCAGCGCCCGGTTCACCTGGCGCAACGCGCGATACACCTGCCGCAGATCATCGGCCTGACGCAGCCCGTCGCAGGCACGCAACGTGCACTCGGTCGCGCGTTCGATGGAGCCGCGCCAACCTGCGGGCCACTCCGCGCCCACCATCGCCTCGCGCAAGGCGACGTCGCGATCGCCGAACATCGCCAGCAACTCCGCCGCAGCAGGTGGATGCATATGCCGCCCGATGAACTCCAGTGCCTCCAGCGCATCGAGCAGGCGTGCAAGCGCCTCAGCCTCCTTCATGGCCACCTCACTGTGTGGGCGTAATAGCGGATCGCGCCACCGCCGCCCGGCACCCACGCTCCACGATGATGCAGGAAGCCGTCCGCCGTATCGATGTGCAGCAGGTTGATATCCCCGGCCTGGGTCTCCTCTGGTCCCTGCGCATCGAGCATTGCGCGGGTCTTCAGGCTGGGCCGCACGATCGCGATATGGCCCGGCCTGTGCGGATTGGGATTTTCGAACGCCTCGAGCACCAGCTCGCCCCGATTGGCTGCTTTCTGCGCCTCCACGTAAGACCGCAGCTCACGCCAGCCGTACCTGCCTCCATCGCGCCCCAGCCATCCCATCTGGGCATTCGCCAGCAACGTCTGGCCATGATCCGGCGGTCGCAACACGTAGATGTTCAGCCGCTTCGCCATCGCCGCCACAAATGCGCTGCAGTGCGTCGAGGAAGGTCGTCCCGCCGGCCGCCCCGGATCCGGCTCACCGGTGTCCCAGATGATGTGGACACCAGCCTGCCAAAGATGCTCCACGCCGCTGCCGTCGAGGAACTGCTCCAGCCGTTTGCCCCCCGGCGTGATCGGCCCGCAGCACGGCTGCGCCAGGGAAGCCGATGACCCCAGGCCGAACAGCAACAGCCCGACTGCCAGACCCGGCAACCGCATGTCAGTGCAGCGCGGCCACTCCGGCGACCGGAACGCCCGAGGCGCCGCTTCGCCGCTCGCCCAGCAGGCTCCTCGCATCGTCCAGTCGCCCGGCGTTGAGATAGGCCTTCAACAGCGTGAACTCGATCAGGTCGTGCTGCGCACGGCTGCCGCCGATACGCTCGTTCTGCCCGGCCAGCTGTGCCAGCGCGGCGATGGCACCGGCATAATCGCCCCCCTCGAACGCGGCAAAGCCACGCGACAGTATCGGCAGATACGATCCGGATGGGTAGCGTCCCTCACCCGCCATCGCCTCCATCCGCTGCGCACGTTCGTCCAGTCCGGCGTGATCGC
>DATJJM010000456.1:0-6294 GCA_035492535.1 Acetobacteraceae bacterium
GCCGTCCTGTGTGCCCTCGGCGCCGGGACTGGAGCGCACGGGTGCCGTCTTCGGCCCCGATGAAATGCGCGAAATGCTGCGCTGGCCGGCGATCGGCGGCGTTGCGGAAGTGATGGACATGCGTGGCCTGCTGGATCGCGGGGCGCGCATGAGCGGCATCGTCGACGCCGGTCTGGCGAGCGGCAAGCTGGTCTGTGGCCATGCGCGCGGGCTTGCGGGACGCGACCTGCAGGGCTTCGCCGCCGCCGGCATCGAAAGCGACCACGAGATCACCAGCGGCGATGACCTGCTGGCCAAGCTGCGTGCGGGCTTCACGGTGGAGTTGCGCGGTTCGCACGACTACGTGCTGCCAAGTGCGGTCGAGGTGCTGAACACGCTGCCGCAGATTCCGCAGACACTGACGATCTGCACGGACGATGTGTTCCCCGATGATCTGGTGAGCGCCGGCGGCATGAACGATGTGCTGCGCCGGCTGATCGCGCGGGGTCTGGAACCGATCCAGGCCTTGCGATGCGCGACGCTGAACGCTGCAATGCGGTTGGGGCGGCGTGATCTGGGCTTGGTGGCGCCGGGGCGTCGTGCCGACCTGATCGTGCTGTCGAGACTGCGGGATGTCGTGGTGACGCGTGTCTATGCGTCAGGCCGCCTTGTGGCACAGGACGGACGGCTGGTAGTGGCTCTGCCGGAGAGCCCGCACGGCGCGCCGGTTGAAACGATGCATGTGCCGCGATTGTCCACCGATGATTTCCGGCTGCGCGCCAACGCCGGGTCGGTGCGGCTGCGCACCGTGTCGAAACCGCGCTTCACCGAATGGGGTGAAGTGACTGCAGCGGTGCGTGACGGCGCGGTTGTGCTGCCGGATGATGCGATCATGATGGCAGTGATCCATCGCCACACCAAAGCCGACGCAACGCCGGTGCTTGGCATCTTGCAAGGCTGGAGCACATGGCGCGGCGCGCTGGCGACATCGATCGCGCATGACAGCCACAACCTGGTGGTGTTCGGGCGCGATCCGGTGGACATGGCGGCAGCGGCCAATGCGGTGATCGAGGCGGGTGGCGGCATGGCCGTCGCCACCAACGGCGCGGTGACAGCGCGACTGAGATTGCCGGTCTGCGGATTGCTGTCCGATGCGGCGGCGGTGGATGTCGCGGCGGAGTTTCGTGCGCTGCGTGCTGCGGCGGATGCGATTGTCGATTGGCAGCCGCCCCTGCTGACGTTCAAGGCGATCGTCGGTGCCAGCCTGGCCTGCAATCCTGGGCCGCATGTGACGGATCTCGGCATCACCGACGGCACGACGGGTGAGGTGTTCGCGAATGCACTGATCGACGCCGTCTGACTGCGTAAGCCAGCAAGCCGGCGACAGACCGGCGCAACAGGGAGAAAGCGATCATGTCGATACCGACGTACGACTGGATTGCCTATCACGCGAAGGCGCGTGGCGACGTCGTCGCCATGGAGGACCTCGCGACCGGGCGGGTCTTCACCTACGCGGAATTCGATGAGCGCGTGGGCAGGTTGGCCTCCGGGTTGCGCGCGCGGTTCGGCGTTGAGCGCGGCGATCGAGTCGCCGTGTTGGCGCACAATTCAACCGACCTGTTCGAGCTACAGTTTGCCTGCCAGCGGCTCGGTGCTGTGTTCAACCCGCTGAACTGGCGACTGACCGTGCCGGAGCTGACATTCATCGTCGGTGATTCGCAGCCCGTCGTGCTGTTCCATGATCCTGATTTCGCCGACACTGCGCTGGGACTTTCCGCCGCGTGCGGCGTCCGCTACCTGTGTAGTCGCGATCCGCACGACAGCGCGTATGAGCGGCTGATTGTCGGTGCCGGGAACGATGTTTCCCCGGCGCCGCTGACGCACGACGATGTAGCGACGATCTTGTATACGTCGGGGACGACGGGACGGCCGAAAGGGGCGATGATCACGTATGGCATGCGCTTCTGGCAGGCGATCAACCTGACCGGACCGTGCCGCGTGACCGTGGACAGCACGACGCTTGTGGTATTGCCGCTGTTTCATGTCGGTGGCCTGGATGTGTTCGCCAATCCGGTATTCCATTTCGGCGGCAAGGCGATCGTGATGCGGACCTATGACCCGGCCCTGACATTGCGTCTGTTCACGGACCGCGAGGTCAATGTCACGCATTTCGTCGGCGCGCCGGCACATTTCCAGTTCATGGCGCAGCTGCCGCAGTTTGCCACGGCCGACTTCAATCCGAACCTGCTGGCCTATGCCGCTGCCGCGCCGGTACCGCTGCCCCTGCTGCGCCAGTGGCAGGAACGCGGGCTTTCCCTGCTCCAACTCTACGGCATGACCGAGGCGTGCGGCGTGATCACGTCGATGGAACCCTGGGATGCAGAGCGCAAGGCCGGTTCGGCCGGATTGCCGTGCCTGCATTTCGATGTGCGCCTGGTGCGCGCGGATGGGACCGATGCCGATGTCGGGGAGATCGGCGAGATCTGGGTGAAAGGACCCAGCGTCACGCCCGGCTATTGGCGGCGCGAGGACGCGACGGCTGCCACCTTCACCGATGGCTGGCTGCGGACCGGTGACGCGGCAACGGTGGATGCGGATGGCTACTACACGATCGTCGATCGCTGGAAGGACATGTACATCTCCGGCGGCGAGAACGTATATCCGGCGGAAGTCGAAGACGTGCTCTACCAACTTTCCGCAATCGCCGAGGTGGCAATCATCGGAGTGGCGGACGAACGGTGGGGTGAAGTCGGGCGCGCGATCATCACGGTGAAACCGGAGCATGAGCTGACCGAGGCAGAAATCTATCAGCACTGCGAGGTGAACCTGGCGCGCTACAAGCATCCCCGGTCGATCCGGTTCGTTGACGCGTTGCCACGCAACGCCACGGGCAAGGTGCACAAGCCGACACTGCGGCAGCAGTTCGGCACGCCGTAACGTTCAGGACGGCCCCCAGCTTTCGCGCAACCGGAAGTGCTGCACCTTGCCGAGCGCGTTACGCGGCAGTTCCTGCACGAAGACAATCTCCCGGGGGACCTTGAAACGGGCGAGCTGCGACAGAAGATGCGCGCGCACCTCGTCGCCTGAAATGGTGGTGCGTGTGACGACAAACGCGATCGGCACTTCCTGCCAGCGTGGGTCGGCGACGCCGATGACGGCAGCCTCGGCAATCTGCGGATGGTCCAGCAGTACGCGTTCAACTTCGGCGGGATAAATGTTCTCGCCACCCGAGACGATCATGTTCTTCTTGCGATCATGGATGGTGAAGTAGCCGTCGGTGTCGCGCAGCGCTATGTCGCCGGTGCGGAACCAGCCGTCGTGCAATGCCTCGGCCGTGGCGGTGGGATTGCGCCAATACTCCGTCAGCACGTTGGGTCCGCGAACTTCGACTTCACCTGGCGTGTTTGCAGGGACTTCCAACCCGGAGTGGTCAACAATGCGTGCCTCACAGAGCAATCCTGGCAGGCCGGTGGATAGCGGACGCGAGAGGTCTCCGCCGAGGCGTGTATAGACAGCAATCGGACTGGTTTCCGTTGACCCATAAACCTGAAGCATGGACACACCGCGCGCCTGCACAGCATCAACCAGACCTTGCGGCACAAGTGTCGATCCTGTGCTGATCGCACGCAGGCTGGAGAGATCGGTCTGCTGCCATTGCGGATGGTCCAGCAGCGGCTGGATGGTCGAGGGCACCAGCACGGTCAGCGTGGGTTTGTCCATTGCGATCGCGCGCAGCGTATCGTCCGGCGTGAAGCGCGCATGCAGCGTGACCGTGGCGCCGAGTTGCAGTGCTGGCGTCGTCTGGATGTTCAGCCCGCCGACATGGAACAGCGGCAGCACGGTCAGCACGTGATCGTCTGACGTCATCGCGTGCATGTGCTGGCTCATCACCGCGTTGGCCAGCAACGCCTGCTGGGTGAGCACGGCGCCCTTGGGGCGTCCCGTGGTCCCCGCTGTATAGACAATCAGCACCGGGGTGGACCAGTCGGTGACGGGATCGACATGCCGGAGCGGCGGCAGATCGCGCAATGCATCGAGCATGACAGCTCTCGTCGATGCATCCGTCACTGCGGCCTCAAATTCGCCGGCGACAATCAGCAACCGCACATCGGCATCGGCCAGGATGAACAGCAGCTCCGGCGTCGCGAGACGCCAGTTCAGCGGCACCAGCATGGCCCCAAGCCGCGCGCAGGCGTAGAGCAGCGCCAGGTAATCCGGATGGTTCTGCGACAGGATCGCGACGCGGTCGCCGCGTGCTACACCGAACTGCGCACTCAGCGCGTCTGCCAAAGACGCGATACGGTGCGCGAACTGTGCGTAGGTCCAGGTCTCGCCCTGACAATGCAGCGCCGGCTTGTTCGGGGTGAACGCGGCGTTACGATCGATCAGGTCAGCGAGGTTCATCCGTCAGTCTCACCCTCGTTGTAGAGGGCGCCATGGCCAATGCGCTCCAGGCAGATTTCCGCCGTCCAGGGCGCCATCAATGACCCACAACGGCTGTCGCGATAGATGCGCTCCAGCGGCAGCGACTTCAGCATTGAATGCCCGCCACACGTGCGGATCGCCAGACGGGCCAGTTCGTTCGCGGTCTCCATGGTGGAGAACTGCGCCGCATAGGCACGCAGGCGCTGTTCCGGCGTGGGATCGACGTGCGCCTCGCTCACCGCCTGGAACCAAAGCGCCTTCGCCTGCTCCAGCCTGATGCGCATCTCCGCCACAACAAGCTGCTTGGTGGTGCTGCCGCGGCGCTTGCCCGATGGCGCGCCGGGCACGTCTCCGCGCAGATAGCTCACGGTGAAATCGTAGGCGGCCTGCGCAAGGCCCATGTAGGTCGGCGACAGCGTCAGGAACATGTGCGGCCAGCGTGACGCGGCCTGGAAATAGATGCCGCGCGGCATCAATGCGGCGTCGTGCTCGACGTAGACGTCGGTGAGTTCCAGCGTGCGCGATACCGTCCCGCGCATGCCCAGCGGATCCCAATCACCGGTGACGTGCACGCCGGGCGCGGTCGCCGGCACGGCAAGATACAGCGTGTTGCGGCGCGACGGTGGCGCATCGGCGACTTCCGTGCACAACACGCCGTAATAGTTGGCGTGGCCCGACAGAGAGGCAAACACCTTGCGCCCGGTCAACAGCCAGCCACCATCGACCGGTCTTGCCGCTGTGCCAAAAGGAATGGCGCCCACAGCGGAAGCGTTGCCTTCGGAAAATGGCTGCGCGTAGATCGCACCGTCTTTGGCAATACGCTGGAAATGGATCGCACGCCGCCGGCTATGGTCAGCGCGCGTTGCTGTATCCATCTCGAGGTCGTCTGCCAGCGATCCAGCCCACAATGTGGAGCAGACATGCATGTTCCATGTCAGCGCGGTGGCGCCGCAATGGCGCGCGATCTCTGCTGCCGCCAACGCATAGGTCTGGTAATCGGCACCGAGCCCGCCATGCTCGCGCGGGATGCAGATCGCGAGCAGCCCCGCTGCATGCAGGTCGCGGTAATTCTCGGTCGGAAAGGTGGCTTCGCGATCATGCTCCGCGGCCCGAGGGGCGAAGCGCTCGGCGGCGAGCCGTTGTGCACTGTTGATCAGCGCGGCCTGCTCAGTTGTCAGACGAAAGGCAGCGGGATCGAAGATCGGAGCGGCAGGCGCCATGTGTCAGCGCCGCCCGCCCCAGGCGGGGAACGCAGCACCGTCCTCGGGCTTCGCTTTTGCCGTGCTGCCGGTCATCTTCGTGCGGCCGCCATCAGCGTGAACGAAATTGGCATGATCGCCTCGGTGGAAGCGGTTGCCGGCGATCTTAATCGCTGGCTCAGTTGGCCGATAGCCCACGCCGGCATGGAATAATGCGGGCGGCAATCGCGTAGATGCATGTACCGCTGATTGCGAGGTCCTGGTGCCCGCGACGTTCGACGTTGTTGCCAATGCCATCGCCACGACTTGCCGTGTGCCGCGCGAGGCGATCGTGCCGGAATGCAACATGGTGAGCGACCTGGGCATCGACAGCCTGGACTTGCTGGACCTCGGCTTAGCGCTCGAGGACATGTTGGGCGTTCGGGTGCCGCTGGACACTTGGCTGCGCGCAGTTCACATGCGAACGGAAGCAGCGGCACAACACTTTATCGTAAAAGAGCTCTGCGATCACGTCGATGCGCTGAGGATGGCTGCGCGATGATGCGTTGGGCATTGTCTGGCCTCGCCAGCGCGTTGTTGCCATTCAGCGCCACGGCGCAGGCTCCGAAAGCTCCCGCGATCCCGACTATCATCATCCACCTAACCAATTTCGCATTTGTGCCGGATCGGATCCAATTGCGCGATGGCACCC
>DATJJM010000457.1:0-4761 GCA_035492535.1 Acetobacteraceae bacterium
GGCGCCGTGTTCCTCTGCCCCGACCATTTCCGCCTGAGCTACGCCACCGATACCGATACGCTGCGGGAGGCCTGCAAACGCATCCAGCGCTTCTGCCGCAGCCTGAGCTGAAAGGGAAAACGTCCATGGCACCCAACGCGAAACGCGTCTTCTATGTGAAGTATCTATCCGGGCCGGTGTTCGGCCAGATCCTGGCGAAGCGGCCGGATATCCAGCTCGACAAGCTGGAGAACGAAACACCCGACGCCGAGGCGCAGCCCGTCCTGTCGCAAGCGCACGCCTACCAGATTGGCGCGTCGCGCCAGGTGATCGGCAAGCATCTGCAGGTGACCGACGCGCTGCTGGCCAAGACGCCCAACCTGGTGGCGGTATCATCGAACGGCGCCGGCTACGACACGATCGATGTCGATGCCTGCACCCGAAACGGCATCATCGTGGTGAACCAGTCAGGCGGCAACAAGGAAGCGGTCGCCGAACACGCTCTGGCGATGCTGCTGACACTGTCGAAGCGCATCATCGAGGTGGATCGACGCATGCGCCGTGCCAACGACATTCCGCGCAACGAGTACATCGGCACCGAGTTGCTGGACAAGACGATCGGCATCATTGGCATCGGCAACGTTGGCGGGAGGCTGGCGGAGCTGTGCAAGGGCCTGTTCCGCATGCGCGTACTGGCCTACGACCCCTATCTGTCGCGCGAACAGATCGCCGCAAAGGGAGCGGAAAAGGCGGCGACGCTGGACGAGATGCTGCGTGTTGCCGACTACGTCTCGATCAACTGTCCATACACCAAAGAGACCAAGGACTTGATCAGCACGCGCCAGCTCGGGCTGATGCAGAAGCACGCCTATCTGGTGACCACGGCGCGCGGGGGCATCCACAATGAAGACGCGCTGGCCGATGCGCTGGAGAAGAGGCAGATCGCCGGCGCAGGGCTTGATGTGTGGGAAGACGAACCACCCCCGCACGATCATCGGCTGATGGCGTTCGACAACGTGCTGGTCAGCCCGCACACGGCAGGTGCCACGGTGGAGTCACGCGACAACATGGCGCGCTTCGCCGCCGAGCAGTTGATCGACATCCTGGACGGCAAGCGTCCGCCTCGGCTGATCAACCCCCACGTCTGGCCGGCATATTGCGAGCGCTTCGAGCGGATATTGGGGGTGAAGCCGGAGGGCTGATCAGCCCTTCGCGAACTTCCCCGCCGACCGTCCGGCGATCCGGCCGAACACCGAGCCCGACATCAGCCCGGCACCTCCCAGGTAGTTCTGGTAGAAGATGCCACCCACCAGTTCGCCGCCGGCGAACAGGCCGGGGATGGTGCGGCCGGTGGTGTCCTCAACCTCGCCATCGTTGGTGATCTTCAATCCGCCGAAGCTGAAGGTGATACCGCAGGTCACCGCATAGCCATGGAACGGCGGCTCATCGATCGGAATCGCCCAGTTCGACTTCGGCGGCGTGATCCCCTTGGTGCACTTGCCATCGAGCACCGCGGGATTGAACTCGCCCGGCTGGCACGCGGCATTGAACTCCTTCACCGTCTTCACCAGTCCCTCGGGGCTGATCTCCAGCTTCGCCGCCAGCTCCTCGATCGTGTTCGCTTCCGCCTTCGTCACCTGGCGGATGCGATACTCGTCACGCGTCATGTGGTTGGTCTTGTTGTCGAAGATCTGCGCCGCCATGCGCTGCGGCTGCTTCATCACCTCCCGGCCGTACTTGGCGTAGGTGTAGTTGCGATAATCCGCGCCCTCATCGACGAACCGCTCGCCGTTGGCGTTCACCATGATGCCGATCGGATAGGAATGCTTCTGGTAGTTGTCCAACACCACGCGGTCGCCGAACGGCGGTGCGCTCAGGTCCCATTGCACGGCATGGCAGGTTGACCAGCCGCCGAACGCCGCGGCACCGATCTCCAGCGCCGCCTTGATGCCGTCGCCAGTGTTGTGCCGGGTGCCGCGCACACGCGCCAGCTCCCATCCCGGCCCATAATACCGCACCCGCATTTCCGGATCGGCTTCGAAACCACCACACGCCAGCACCACGGACTTGGCGTTGATGTCCTCGTAGCCGTCCGGCCCGAACACCGTAACGCCCGTCACCTGGCCCTTTCTGTTCTGGATCAGCTTCCGCATGCCGGTATCGTAGCGGACAGACACGCCGTACCGCTCGGCCGACTTGAACAGGAAGTCCACCAGGCCCCAACCGCCGCCGACAGCCTCCACCGCCATGCCGCCGAAGAAGTGCTGCACGCCATTCACCAGATACGACTGGCGCTTGAACATCGGGATCCAGCGCACGCCCTTCTCGCGCATCCACACGACGGTTTCGCGCGAACGGCCCACCAGCAGATCGATCAGGTCTGGCTCCGAGAGGTACTCGGTCGCCCGCATCAGGTCCTCGGTATAGGTCTCCGTGGTGAAGGGCGGGATCAGCATCTGCTTCGCCTCGGCGTCCGACAGATCGATCAGCACGTCCTTCCGCAGATCGTCCACGCCCTCGTGCACGAAGCGGAACCCGCCCGCTGTGAAGGTGGAATTGCCGCCGCGCTCTTCCTCGCTGGCCTTTTCCAGCACCAGCACCTTGGCGCCCTGTTCCTGGGCCGCCAGAGCGGCACACAGCGCGGCGTTGCCCGCGCCAACCACGATCACGTCATACGGGCCGGCATCAGCCATCTTGGGTCTCCTGGTCTGTTCCGCCTCCTTACGAACGGTTGCCGCCGGGCGCAAGGCGTCGCAGATTGCGGCGCCCCGACGGGAGACTGACGACATGGATGAAGAACCCTCGCGCACCTGGCACGAGATCGTGCGCGACGTGCTGAAGCGCCATCAGGTGAAGCTGATCACCTATGTGCCGGACAACGTGCTGCGCCCGCTGATCGAGGGCGTCCACGCCGATCCGTTCTTCACCGCGTTCTCCTGCGCGCGTGAGGAAGAGGCCGTGGGCATTGTCTCCGGCGCCTGGATGGGCGGGCTGCGCGGCATCGTGCTGATGCAGACCAGCGGCTTCGCGACGCTGCCGAACGCCATCGCCTCGCTCGCTGTGCCGTTCCAGATCCCGGTCCTGATGATGGTGTCGGAACGCGGCACGCTGGGAGAATTCAACATCGGCCAGTCGCTGGTGGCGCGCACCATGCGCCCGGTGCTGGATTGTCTCGCGGTCGAGCACCACACGATGACGCGCCTCGACGAGGTGGAGTTCATCGTTGATCGCAGCATCACCCAGGCGGTCGCCACGCAGGCGCCGTGCGTGTTCATCCTGTCGCCGCTGCTGACCGGCGGAAAGGTCTTCGCGAAATGAGCACTTCCTTCGCCGCAAACCATCCGACGAACCGCGACCAGGCCAAGGTGATGAACCGCTTCGACATCACCAAGCGCATGGTCGCCCGCCTGAAGCACGATGAGGCCGTGATCGGCGGCATCGGCTACACCAACTTCGACCTCTGGGCCGCGGGACGTCGGCCGCAGAACTTCTACATGCTGGGCAGCATGGGGCTCGCGGTGCCGATCGCGCTGGGCGTCGCGCTGGCTCAACCGCAGCGCAAGGTAATTGCGCTGGAGGGTGATGGTTCGATCCTGATGCAGTTGGGTTCGCTGGCGACGGTCGCCGCGCGTGGCCAGAAGAACCTGGCGATCGCGATCATGGACAACGGCACCTATCAGATCACCGGCGGCCAGCCTACCGCCACCGAGCAGGGTGCCGACATCGTGGCGATCGCGCGCGGCGCCGGCATCACGCAAAGTGCCTGGGCGGCAGACGAAAGTGCGTTCGAGGAACTGATCGACCTGGCGATCCGCGAGGACGGCCCGTGGCTGATTGGCTGCCGCATCGACCGCGAAAAGCCTGTCGACACCACCGAACGCGATCCGCCGCGCATCCGCGACCAGTTCATGCGGGGGCTGGGGGTGAAGAAATAGCAGACGCCACAGCATGTGTGGCCTGCGCAGGCCCCATGTGACCGCACGTCGGCACCACGACACGCTGCACCCGCGGACACAGTTCCGCCAGCCGGGCCGTCATGGCACGCGTGATCGGCGGTGAGGTTTCGCCCTGTAGCAGCAACACGGGCACTGGCAGTGTGCGCAGCCGCTCCACGTCCAGCTTGTAGTAAGACACCGCATGCATGTCGGCGATCAGCATCGGTGCCATCGCGGTCAGCCGTTCCACGTACATTTTGCGGCAATGCCTTCCATGGCGTGGCGTTCCACGCCGACACAAACGTAGCGACATCGCCTGTGGCAACGATCGCGCGATCCCAATCGAGTAGGCGTTGATCCTGTACACAGGCGGTCACGATCGGCTCGTAGAGCACCACCGAGTCGAACGACGCAGCTCCCAGCAACCCAACCAGTCCGCCCATCGAATGCCCGAACAGCGTCCGCCGCTCTGCCGGATGCACCTCCCGCGTTGCGCGCAGCACATCCACCTGGGCCTGCACCCGATCATCCGCCTGCATTACCGTGGCGCCATACCGATTCAGTGCCGGCGCCACGATCCGCAGCCCCGGCCGCGCGAGGAGCCCCGCCAAACCCGCCAGGCTCTGCGGACCCGCCGCCGCCGCATGCAGCATCACCAGCAACTCCGGCCCGTCGCCCCATTCCAGCATCTCAACGTCGCCACGTACGGTGTGGTAGACAGGCATCCGGACAACCTTTCGGAGCAGAGATGGCGGTTCTGATCATCGGCGCCGGCATCGCCGGCCTGACAACGGCACTCAGCCTGCATCAGATCGGCGTCGAGGCGCGCGTGTTCGAAAGCGTCGAG
>DATJJM010000458.1:0-10595 GCA_035492535.1 Acetobacteraceae bacterium
GACGCGACGCTCCCGGGTCGCGCAACTTTTGGGTTGCATATTTCGCCTGGGGGCCCTAGCTATACGCAACCAGGAGGTTGCGTATGTCAGATCGCATCGAAAAGCAGATCGAGATCAAAGCGCCGGTGTCCCGCGTATGGCGCGCCGTCACCGACCATCGCGAGTTCAGCGCGTGGTTCCGCGTCGCACTGGAGGCTCCGTTCGCGGCGGGCAAGGAGGCGCGTGGCCGGATCACCTATCCCGGCAAGGAGAATTTGGTAATGACCGTCACCGTTCAGCGCATCGAACCCGAGCGCCTGTTCTCTTTCACCTGGCATCCCTATGCCATCGATCCGAACACGGACTACTCGGCCGAACCGCCCACGCTGGTGGAGTTCATCCTGGAACCCACTGCGAATGGCACGCGGCTTACGCTGGTGGAATCAGGTTTCGACTCCCTTCCGGCGCATCGGCGCGACCTCGCGTTCCGCATGAACGACGGCGGTTGGGCGATCCAGGTGCAGAACATAGCCCAGCATGTCGCCGCAACCCCTTAGCCCCGTCGCGGCATTCGCGGCTCTCGGCGATCCGACCCGGCTTGCGCTGGTCGGCAAACTCAGCGTTGGCACGCCCCTATCGATCGCGCGGCTGACCGACGGATCCGACCTCACGCGACAGGCCGTCACCAAGCATCTGCGCGTACTGGAAACCAGTGGCGTGGTCGGCAAGCGGCAGTCGGGACGCGAGAGCCTGTATCAGCTCCGACCAGCTGCGATCCATGATATGCGGGCCTACCTCGAAGACATCTCCCGCCAGTGGGACGATGCGCTCGCCCGTCTCAAGGCGTTCGTCGAGGACGGGGCGCCAGCCTCAGATTGAATCGTCGGAGCTGCTGGTGTCCCATCCGGCATCGCTGCTGCCGCTGTTGTCCCAGCCTGAGTCGCTGCTGCTGGTGTTGTCGGTCCAGGACGACTGGTCGCCGCCGCCTGAGGTGTCCCAGGTTCCGTTGTCAACGTAGCCGGGATTGCTGCCAGCCGTACCTCCGCCGGTCGAGGTGTCCCACGTGCCTTGGTCGATCGAGCCCTGGCCTCCTGCCGCGCCACCCCAGGGATTGCTGTTCTCCTCGATGATCGTGGTGTTGCCGGCTCCGCCGAAGCCGCCCCCGAACCCGCCGCCATGTCCACCGGAGAACAGGCTCATCAGCGCATTACCGGCGACCAGGCCACCTGCAACGCCCGCCGCGGTGGTCAGCGCCGAACCGAGGAAGCCGGAACCCTGGCGTTGGAACATGCCCGGCTGGTAGCCGGGCGCATATTGCGGCGGCGGAGGCGGCGGAGCCTGCTGGTACGGCTGATATTGTGGCTGTGGCGCGCCCTGGTTCCACGCCGGGCCGCCCTGCTGCGGTGGAGGCGCCGACGGTCGCGCACCGCCACCAAACAGTCCGCCGAAGAAACCGCCGCTACTGCCTGCCGGTTGCTGTTGCTGGGTCTGCTGGGCTTGCTGCGCCTGTTGCCGAGCCTGCTGCAGCTCCCACTCCATCCGCTGGAGGCGGTTCTGCGCCTCGGCGAGCGCATGCTCCTGTATGAAAGCCAGTTGGGTGACCCGATAGCGCGCCTCTGGGTAACGAGCGAACAGATCGCCAATGAAGCGGTCCGCCTCTGGATCGACCGGCGGCAGGGCTGGCGTCGTGGTTGCGGGCACTGAACCGCCGAACGACGGCTGTGCCGCCTGCGCACCACCGACGCGGGCGATGAACTGGCTGATGATGTCGCGTTCTTCGTTGGTCATTGGGCACCCTCCTGGGTTCCATCGGCTGCGATGTGGCGCGGACGCCGCTTTCCTTCAAGCACGTGCGATACCGAGACGAGGCAGTTCGATCGCCGGACAGCGGTCCATTACCACGGTTAGCCCAGCCGCGCGTGCCCGCCCTGCCGCTGCATGGTCGATCACCCCAAGCTGCATCCAGACGATGCGGGCGCCGAACCGGATCGCCTCGTCCACCGCTGCTCCCGCGTTTGCCGAGGCACGAAAGATGTCCACCATCTCCAGCGGCGCCGCCTCTGCCAGTGAGGCGACCACCGTGCGGCCGTGGATGGTGCGGCCGGCCAGCAACGGATTGACCGGGGTGGCGTGGTAGCCCTGTTCCAGCAGGAACCGGAACACACCGTTCGACGGCCGCCAGGACTTGTCGGAGGCGCCCACCACGGCGACACGGCGGGTCTCCGTCAGGATGGCGCGGATCGTGTCGTCAGCTTGGCCGTCGACGGACATAAGGCCAGCCTTACAAGGGAGTTGCCGGTTGTCCACAGGTACTCTATGTGGCGCCGCGATCAACATCATGCGGTCGAATGCAAGGCACAAAGCCCAGTTTTCAGGCACTGATCCTGCGGCTCCATGACTACTGGGCGCGGCAAGGCTGCGTGATTCTTCAGCCCTACGACGTGGAAATGGGAGCCGGCACGTTCCACCCGGCGACCACGTTGCGGGCTCTGGGAGCGAAGCCGTGGCGTGCGGCGTATGTGCAGCCGTCGCGGCGCCCCACCGATGGCCGTTACGGTGAGAACCCAAACCGGCTGCAGCACTATTACCAGTACCAGGTCATCATGAAGCCCTCGCCCGAGGACGCGCAGGACCTGCTGCTGGGCAGCTACCGCGAGCTTGGGCTGGATCCCCTGCTGCACGATTTCCGCTTCGTCGAGGACGACTGGGAGAGCCCGACCCTCGGTGCCTGGGGTTTGGGCTGGGAAGTGTGGTGCGACGGCATGGAGGTGGGGCAGTTCACCTATTTCCAGCAGGTGGGCGGCATTCCCGTCGTGCTGCCGTCGTTCGAGATGACCTATGGCCTGGAGCGCCTCGCGATGTACGTGCAGGACGTGGACAACGTCTACGACCTGGACTTCAACGGCGCCGGCGTTACCTATGGCGATGTCTTCCTGCGCGCCGAGCGCGAATACAGCGCGTTCAACTTCGAATTTGCTGATGCCGCGCTGCTGACGCGGCACTTCGCCGATGCCGAGACCGAGTGTGGTGCGTTGCTGGAACAGCGGCTGGCGCTGCCGGCCTACGACCAGTGCATCAAGGCCAGTCATCTGTTCAATCTGCTGGATGCGCGGGGGGTGATCAGCGTCACCGAGCGCGCGAGCTATATCGGCCGTGTTCGCGCGCTGGCCAAAGGCTGCTGCGAGGCCTGGGTTGCTGGGGAAAACAACACATGATCGAGGAAACGGAGGGAAACAAAATGGAAGAACTGGTGATCGAGGATGCCGAGGCGTGCCAGCTTGCAACGGAGCTGGCGGAGCTGACCGGCGACAGCCTGTGCTTCGCGATCGTGACCGCCCTGCGCGAGGAGCGCGATCGCGCGCTGGCACGTCGGCGGCGGCACGAACGCATCATGGCGATCACCCGCGAGATCGCGCTCAGCGCGGCCTAGGATTGCTCGGTGTGCTCATCGAAGCTCGACTTCTCCTGCTCGGATGACTAATTCTACCTTGGCTTCAGATTTTCTACCAAGGCTGCACTATGGGCACGCAACTGAACATCAAGAGCGAGGATGCCTACCGCCTCGCCTCCCGGCTGGCTGAGCTGACAGGTGAAAGCCTAACTTCGGTGGTGACAAAGGCGCTTCGGGCTGAGCTCGACCGCGAGGAGCGGCGTCGTGATGTTGCTGCGACCGTAGACCGAATGCTGGAGATGGGGCGGGAGATACGCGCCCATATGCGCGAGCCAGTCAGCTCCGACACAAGCTGGATGTACGACGAGAACGGCCTGCCGAAGTGATTATCGACGCTTCGGCACTGTTGGCTGTTGTGCTCGCGGAGCCTGATGCGCCGCGCTACGCCACTGCAATTGCGAACGCCTCCGAGCGGCGGATGCCCGCCGCCGCTTGGTTCGAGGCCGCAATGCAGGTCGATGCGAGTGGCGACGAATTCGCTGTCAATCGGTTCGACGACTTCATCCGCGATTTCCGCATCCGCATCGTTCCGTTTACGGCGGAGCACGCTCGCCATGCGCGTGTCGGACGGCGACTATATGGGCGCAACGGGCACCCTGCGCGGCTGAACTTCGGCGATTGCATGGTGTATGGGGTGGCCAAGGCGGAGCGCGAGCCGCTGCTGTTCAAGGGCAACGACTTTTCGCAGACCGATATCGAACCGGCGCTGAAGGACTGAAATGCCGGAACTGTTCCTGGAGCTGTTCAGCGAGGAAATCCCCGCGCGGATGCAGGCCCGCGCAGCAGAGGATCTGGCCCGACTCGCTGCCGAGGCACTCGCGGCGCTGTCGCCTTCCGACGTTCGCACATTCTACGGACCGCGTCGCATAGCGCTCGCCGCCGAGGTGGCGGCACAGGTTGCCGCCGCCAGCACCACCGAACGTGGTCCACGCGCCAACGCGCCAGAGCAGGCGTTGACCGGGTTCCTCCGCAAGCACAACGCCAGCCGCGAGCAGTTGCGCCAGGAAGGCGCCTACTGGGTGTTGGAAAAGTCGTCCGCCGCCGTGCCAGCCGGGTCGCTGATCGCCGGTGTGATCCCACCGCTGCTGCGACGCTTTCCCTGGCCGAAGTCGATGCGCTGGGGCGGGTCCAGCAGCTTTGTCTGGGTGCGACCGTTGCGCCGCATCGTCTGCCTGCTGGAGGGCGTCGTGGTGCCGTTCGACCTGCGGGACGGCGAGGATGACGGACATGGGCTGGCAGCTGGCAACCTGACCGAGGGCCATCGCTTCATGGCGCCCGGCGCCGTCGCAGTCGCATCGGTTGAAGACTGGTCGGCGACGTTGCATCAGCGCCGCGTGTTGGTCGATGCGGACGATCGCAAGCGGTTGATCGCGGACGGCATTGCCGCACTGGCTGCGGAACGGCAGATCGCGGTGGTGGATGATCCGGGACTGCTCGACGAGGTGGCGGGGCTGGTGGAATGGCCGTTGCCGCTGCTTGGTCGAATCGATGACGCCTACATGGACCTCCCGCCTGAGGTCCGGCAGGTCTCGATGCGGGTCAACCAACGCTACTTCGCATTCCGCAATCCTGACGGGTCCGCGGCGCCGTGGTTCGGCTTTGTGGACAACATCGAGCCCGTGGACGGCGGTCTTGCGTCCACCGCCGGTAACGAGCGCGTTTTGCGCGCTCGCTTCGCCGATGCGCGGCATTTCTGGGACCTGGACCGCAGGGCGCGCCTCGAGTCACGCGTGCCGCTGCTCGACAACGTGACCTTCCACGCCAGGCTGGGCAGCCAGGGCGAACGGGTGCGCCGGTTGGAGCGGCTCGCCGAAGAGATTGCACCCCTGGTTGGTGCAGGTCCCGCACTGGCGCGCGATGCGGCACGGCTGGCGAAAGCCGATCTGGTGACCGGCATGGTGGGCGAGTTCCCCGAATTGCAGGGCGTGATGGGCCGCTACTACGCACTGCACGATGGCGAGGACCCCTTCGTCGCCGACGCCATCCGCGACCACTATGCCCCCAAGGGGCCGAACGACGCGGTGCCCATGGCGGCCGTGTCGGTCGCCGTGGCGCTGGCCGACAAGCTGGACCTGCTGGTGGGCTTCTTCGCCATCGGAGAGAGGCCGAGCGGCGCAGGCGACCCGTATGCCCTGCGCCGGGCCGCGCTCGGTATCATTCGTATCATGCGTGAGAACGGGTTGCGGCTGAACCTGCTGCCGCTGATCACCCTGGCCGGCGAAGCCTGGCACCACCGCGGCGTGCATCCGCTCCCACCTGAGGACGTGCTGAACTTCCTCGCCGAGCGCCTGCGCGTACAGCTTCGCGGCGAGGGCGCGCGCCACGACGTGTTGACGGCGATCTTCGCGGCCCATCCCGATGACGACATCGTGCGGCTGGTCGCCCGCACCGAGGCCTTGGCACAATTCCTCGGGACGTCCGACGGCAGCGACCTGCTGCTTGCCTATCGGCGAGCCGCCAACATCTCCCGGATCGAGCAGCGCAAAGGCGGCCCGTCGGACGATGCCGTCGATGCGGGGTTGATCAGGCTCAATGAGGAGGACATCCTGGCGCGGCAGGTAGATTTCGCATCGGCGCGTATGCGTGATCATCTTGAGGCCGATCGGTTCGCGGACGCGCTGTCCGCCCTGGCTACCCTGCGGGAACCGGTGGATGCCTTCTTCGAGCAGGTGACCGTGAACGCTCCCGAGCCAGAATTGCGCCTCAATCGTTTGCGTCTCCTTAACCGTCTCTGCACAACGATGCGCTGGCTTGCCGACTTTTCACGAATTGAAGGCTAGGAGTCCGCGATGAGCAAATGGGTCTACAGCTTCGGGGCCGGTCACAACGAGGGCCGCGCGGACATGCGCAACCTGTTGGGTGGCAAGGGTGCCAACCTGGCCGAGATGGCCAGCATCGGCCTGCCGGTGCCGCCGGGCTTCACGCTGACAACCGAGGTCTGCACCGCCTTCTACCAGAACCAGAGGCAGTATCCGAACGATCTCGGCGAGCAGGTTTCCAAGGCCATGGCCCAGCTGGAAAAGGCGCAGGGGCTGAAGTTCGGTGACAAGCACAAGCCGCTGCTGGTCTCCGTTCGCTCCGGTGCGCGGGTGTCCATGCCCGGAATGATGGATACGGTTCTAAATCTGGGGCTGAACGACATCACGGTGGAAGGATTGGGGGAGGAAGCCGATGACCCCCGGTTCGCCTGGGATTCGTATCGGCGGTTCATACAGATGTACGGCTCGGTGGTGCTGGGGGTGGATCATCACCGGTTCGAAGAGATCATCGAGCACGCCAAGGTCGATGGGGGGGTGACCGAGGACACGCAGCTCTCCGCACAGGACTGGCATCGCGTGGCGCAGAGCTACAAGGACATGATCGAGGGGGAGACCGGCAAGCCCTTCCCGCAGGATCCCGAGGAACAGCTCTGGGGCGCCATCGGCGCGGTGTTCGGCTCGTGGATGAACCACCGCGCGATCACCTATCGCAGGCTGCACGATATCCCCGCCGAATGGGGTACCGCAGTGAATGTCCAGACCATGGTTTTCGGCAACATGGGCAATGACTGTGCCACGGGGGTGTGTTTTACGCGCGATCCATCAACGGGGGAAAACGCTTTCTACGGCGAGTACCTGGTGAACGCGCAGGGCGAGGACGTCGTGGCGGGTATCCGCACGCCGCAGCCGGTGTCGAAGGCGCGGGCGAAGTCGGATGAGACGCCGCTCGAGGTGGCGATGCCTGGTCCCTACAAAGAGCTGATGAAGGTCCGCGAGACCCTGGAGCAGCACTACAAGGACATGCAGGACCTGGAGTTCACCATCCAGAAGCACAAGCTGTATATGCTGCAGACCCGCAACGGGAAGCGGACCGCTGCGGCCTCGCTGAGGATTGCCGTGGACATGGCGCGCGAGGGGCTGATCGACCAGGCTGAGGCCGTGCGGCGGGTCAATCCGTCGGCCCTGGATCAGTTGCTGCATCCGACGCTGGATCCGGACGCACCGCGGACTCTTCTGGCCAAGGGGCTGCCGGCCAGTCCGGGCGCCGCGTGCGGGGCCGTCGTGTTCACCGCGGACGAGGCGGAGAGCCGGGCTCAGAAGGGTGAGGACATCATCCTGGTCCGCGTCGAGACCAGCCCAGAGGATATCCATGGCATGCACGCCGCCCGTGGCATCCTGACCACGCGGGGCGGCATGACCAGCCACGCCGCGGTGGTGGCGCGCGGCATGGGGCGTCCGTGCGTAGCGGGCGCGGGCGGCATTACCGTGGATTACAACGCGCAGACACTGTCGGCCGCCGGCAAGACGGTGCGCGCCGGCGAGACGATCACGCTGGATGGCGCGGCGGGCGAAGTGTTCATCGGCACGGTCGCGATGATAGAGCCCGCCATGTCGGGCGATTTCGGCACGCTGATGAGCTGGGCGGACAACGCCCGCACGCTCGGCGTGCGCGCGAACGCGGAAACACCGCTCGATGCCGAGACCGCGAAGAAGTTCGGCGCCGAAGGTATCGGCCTCTGCCGCACCGAACACATGTTCTTCGATCCCGAGCGTATCGGCGCCGTGCGGCAGATGATCATGGCGCGCGACGAGGACGGACGGCGTGCGGCACTTGCGCGACTGCTGCCGTTCCAGCGCGACGACTTCGAGAAACTGTTCCGCATCATGGGCGATCTGCCGGTGACGATACGGCTGCTCGATCCACCGCTGCATGAGTTCCTGCCGCATGCCGAGTCGGAGTTGCGCGAGGTGGCGACGGCCACCGGCGAGAATGTCGAAGCCATGCGTCGGCGCGCGGCGGAGCTGGCCGAGGCCAACCCGATGCTGGGACATCGCGGTTGCAGGCTCGGGGTTACCTACCCGGAAATCTACGAGATGCAGGCGCGGGCGATCTTCGAGGGCGCGCTGGCGGTGGCGAAGGCGACCGGCAAGGCGCCGGTGCCGGAGATCATGATCCCGCTCGTCGGCGTGACGAAGGAACTGGAGATCACCCGGGCGCAGATCGACAAGGTCGCGGCCGAGGTCTTCAACGGCGCGGGTCGGGAGATCCACTACACCGTCGGCACTATGATCGAACTCCCTCGGGCGGCGATCATCGCGGACAAGATCGCCGAGCTCGCGGACTTCTTCAGCTTCGGCACCAATGACCTGACGCAGACGGTGTTCGGACTGTCGCGCGACGATGCAGGCAAGTTCCTGCCGCAGTATGTCGAGCAGGGGATCCTGCCGAAGGACCCGTTCGTGTCGATCGACGTGGAGGGGGTTGGCGCGATGATCCGGATGGCGACTGAACTAGGGCGGAAAACCAAGCCGAAGCTCAAGCTGGGCATTTGTGGCGAGCACGGCGGCGATCCGGCCTCGATCGACTTCTGCCAGAAAGTGGGGCTGGATTACGTCTCGTGCAGTCCGTACCGGGTGCCGGTGGCACGACTGGCCGCGGCGCAGGCGGCGCTGGGCGTGGAGGCGGATCGGACCGCGTAACCGTCGCAACGCAAGTTGCGATTGTTGTGCTATTGGGGCTGTTCGTGCCGGAGACCGGCATCACGCTGCGTTGTCACGACACTTGCACAGGTTGAATCCCGATGCCCGACGCCGCCCCTTTGATCTCTGATCCATTCACCAAGTTCGCGGGCTGGATGAAGACCGCGTGGGAGCACGAACCGGAGGACGCCAACGCGATGACGTTGGCGACGGTGTCGGCGGATGGGACGCCCTCGGCGCGGATCGTCCTGTTGAAAGGCTCGGATGAACACGGATTCGTGTTCTACACCAACACGCAAAGCCGCAAGGGGGAGGAGCTGGCAGCGAGCGGGAGGGCGGCGCTGTTGTTCCACTGGAAGCCGCAGGGACGGCAGGTGCGGATCGAGGGGCAGGTGGAGCGGGTATCAGCGGAAGAGGCGGACGCCTATTATGCCACGCGGCCGCGGGTTTCCCGCCTGGGAGCCTGGGCATCGGATCAGTCCCGGGATCTGCCGGACCGGGCAGAGCTGGAGCGCCGGCTCGCCGAGTATGCCGGCAAGTATCCGGGGGAGACGATTCCCCGGCCACCGTACTGGTCAGGGTATCGCGTGGTGCCGGAGCGTTTCGAGTTCTGGCAGAACATGCCGTTCCGGCTGCACGACCGCACCGTGTATACACGCGCGGCCGGCGGCTGGACGATCAGCAAGCTGTTCCCCTGACACCTGATGGCCGCGCCGCCACAACAGGCGGAGGCTGCCGCTTTCCTGCAACGCCTGTCCGGGGCGACGCCGGTCGAGACTCATATCTCGCTCGTGTTCGTCGGACGCGACACCGTGTGGAAGCTGAAAAAGGCGGTCCGGCTGGCGTTTCTCGACTTTTCTGATCTTCAGGCGCGGCGGCGTTTTTCGCTGCGCGAGCTGGAACTGAACCAAGGGGCGGCGCCGGGCATGTACCGCGATGTGGTGCCTTTGGTGCGGCGGCCAGATGCATCGCTGGCGCTCGGGGAGGAGGGCGAGGTCCTCGACTGGGTGCTGCGCATGGCGCGGGTGCCAATGCAAGATTTTCTGGACGAGGTCGCCGGTGCCGGAGGGCTGACGCCAGGGCTGCTCGATGCTCTGGGCGATGCGGTGGCGGCCTTCCACGCAGGGTTGGCGCCGGCGTTCCCTGGGGTGGTCGCGGCGATGCGGCACGTGACCGAGGGCAACGCGTGTTCCGCATTGGATGCGGGCTTGCCAGCCGCCGAGGTACAGGCGTGGCGCGCAGCCGCAATGGCGGCGCTGGACGGTATGGCGCCCTGGCTTGAACGACGGGAGCAGGATGGGTTCGTGCGCCGGGCGCATGGCGACCTGCATCTGGGCAATCTGTGCTTGTGGCAGGGGGAGGTCGTTCCGTTCGACGCCCTCGAGTTCGACGAAGCGATGGCAACGATCGACCTGGGATATGATCTGGCGTTCCTGCTGATGGATCTCGATCAGCGAGTGGGACGGGTGGCGGCGAACCGGGTGATGAACCGCTACGTGGCGCGGACCGGGGACGCCGCGCTGACGCGCGGGCTACCTCTGTTCCTGTCGCTGCGGGCGATGGTGCGGGCGCATGTAGAGGCGAAGCGAGGAAATGGCGGCCTGGCCGCCCGGTACCTGGGGGCGGCAGCGGATTATCTCTCGGTGCGCAAGGCGGTGATCCTGGCGATAGGCGGACTGCCTGGAACTGGAAAATCCACCGTGGCG
>DATJJM010000459.1:0-6992 GCA_035492535.1 Acetobacteraceae bacterium
CGTAGCTCAGGTCGGCCTGGACGATCACACAGCGATGTATTCCGACGGCTTCGGGACCAAACGCTATTTGCGCTACTCGGAGATGACTTGGCGCGTCCTGCTTGGAAACAGGGTGCAATACATCAATCGGTTGCCGGCGAGTCGAATCGTATCAGTCCTGGAAGATGTAGGGTTTGAGATTGTGAGTGTTGAGACGCACGACTGCACGATGCAGCGCTGCGAAGTCCACGCCGATTACCAGTGGCAATCAAACGCCGACGTTCAGGCGGTGCGACTATTCCTGCGTGCTAGGAAGCCGGAATAGCCATCCAGCGGGCCACCGGTCCGCCGCTGAACATATTGCGGAGCTTATGAGGATTATGGCTAAAGAGATGTCGCAAGTTGGGACGCCTGCGCAGTCTTGGCTGTTATGTCTGACAACACACCAGATCAGTACGATCGAGCTGCACAGTATCCAACACGTGCAATGCACCCATGCGCTGATTAGACCCCATTCCGCCAACGACGACGAAGAAGTTCCGCGCCAGTTTCGCAGGCGCCTGTAGCTGCGCCGCAGCCTGGGCAAACGCCGTTCGATGCGCGAGCTGCGGCACAGAACAGCGCGAAGCTGGGTGCCATTCAGGGCTTGGCACCCGAGGATGCGCGACCCGCATCTGTGGGTGAGCTTTTCCGTGGGCAGCTCGATCAGATCGACCAGAGCGGATAGCAGGCGATCCAGCAGGCGCAGCAGAGTATGCAACCCGCAACGAGTGCGCTGGGTGGCTTTGGTGCTCCGGCGACCTATGGCGAGCAGGCTCGCACGATGCTGGAAAACGCCAATGCATCGGCGCAGGCACGAGAGCACTCACTGTGGCGCGCAGTTGATCCGGACGGAACGCTGGCACTGCCGGCTGCGTCCATACGAACGTCGGCGCAGCAGATCCTGCAAGGCGTCAATCCAGCGGGGGTGATGCGCTGACGTCGCAGGAGTCGGCGCTACTGAACGGTGCGGCCAGTTTGCCGGAGCTGGTTCGGTTTGGTGACCTGTAGTCACTCCGGTACGACATCTCCACTACACAGCGCGCGTTGGCGCCGACGTATGGGTGGGACAGCCGCCCGCTGCGACGCCTTGGGATGCTGACGGGTGCGATAGACGACGCCATTGCGGATGGTGTGGATACTAAGGCTGCGCAGGAAGCACAAGCGGTCACTTCTGGCCAGATTTCGCCAGAGCAGAGTATGCTTGCCAACATTAACGCTTGGGTGGAGCGCGAACGTGCAGCCGCCGAAGAAACCGCCGGAACAGACTTGGGAACCGGGCAGTTTGGTAGCCAAGGTGTTGGAGCAACGGCCGGAATGCGAACGACTGCCGCTTCTGGCGTTCCTGGAACAGTGCGCCCGGCAGGAGGGCAAGTCGGCGGAACTGCGGGAATTCAAGGCTTACGGGGCCAAGCGCAACCTCCTCTGACGCCCAACTGCAACCAAGCCGCAGCCGACGCCTATGCAGCAGCTCGACAGGCGACGCTTGAGCACAAGCAGACATATCGCGCCGGTTCTGTCGGCCGCGTCTTACATCCGGGTCCAGGTGGACAGGACTAATGCCGTCCCGGACGCAAATGGCACGGGGCAATTCCTGACCGGGCGTCCCGACGAAGCCGGTCGCATTGCCAACTTCACGTCCGCTGTTGGCGATGGCCGGGCAGGAGTTGATGCGCGATGCGTTGGTGGCGGATCAGTGCCGCGGCGGTATCGTTCAGCAAGATGGCACATTGAAGTCGGGTGCAGCGTTCGCTGATTGGCAGCGGCACCGTGCCGATACCATCTGCCAATTTCCTGCCTTGGGCGACCAGTCGCCAACGCAGCCGCCGCACAGCGTGCGTTAAATGATGCCACTGCCGCCCACGAGGCAGCGCAGGCCAACTTCCAGAAATCCGCTGCCGCTTCATTCATCAAGGGCGACCCCTTGATCACCGTGCGGCGTGCGTTCGGCTCGTCCAATCCGACTGAGACGTTCGCGAACGTCGTCGTGCAGGTTGGTGGTAACACGGACGCTGAAGCCGGTCTGAAGCGCGCAGTGGTCGATTACGTCCTTGACCGCATAACCTCGACGCGGTCAGCAACCGATACTGAGGACTTTCTGAAGGCCGATGCATTCCGTCGTTGGCTGAGACCGAACGCCGGCGCACTCAAGAAGGTAATCGGTGGCCAGGGCGTTCAGAACCTTGATGCAGTTGCCGCCGACATGCGGCGTGGTGCGTACAGCGGCGTCAGTGCCGGCGGATCTCCGACCGCGACGTTCGCAAATGCGGTGAAGCGCCGGAACCTTGTGTCCGGTGGTCACGGTGGCGAAGCGACAGCCACCAGCGTGTTGGCTGTGTTGGGTGAGCAACTCGGCGAACAATGCTGCACCCGAACGTTGGCCGAGAGCTGCTGGCACGTGTGGGTCCTGAAAGCTACCTGCGGATCGAGGAAATATGGAAAGCCGACCAACGGCGCGAATACGAGAAAGCCGCGTATCCGCAGACGCTTGTACCGCAGGCCGTTGCGCGAGCGCAGCAGCCGGCTCCACAACCGGACGAGGCTGCGATGTGCCATGCGGCAGTAGCGGTGTTGGCTAAAGCGAGAGGACAACATCATGGTAAATTTCCCGCCGGCCTCAACGCATGAGGAGGCTATTGCGTTGGGTTTTCCAAATATAGCTTCCTACCGCCACGCCGTGCGCATGGAAGTAGAGCGCCAGAAACGTGAGGACTACGTGCGGTGGCGCGCAGATCGGCAATCAGCTTTGATGCAACAGTTGCACCAGGGTGCGCCGGGGAACGTATCCACATGTTATGTCAGTCCGGCACGGGTCACGCCGGAGGCGCGTCGGGCGGCGAGCCTTGAGCTCGGCATCTGGCGCGCGGAGGACCTCGACGATCGGATCGAGCCGCTGCCTCCGGCGGAGGCGAGGAATGAGAACACCGATCGTTCAAATGCCTCCACGTGCGGTTGTCCGTGATGCGCAAGGCAAGGACACAGTGCCGACGGGGCGTCCGCTCACACATGCCAGCGTGCCCGTTCAACAGCGAAGCCAGAAGATCATTCGTCGGACAACTGGAGGAATGTGACAACGGAGCTGCACTAGTGTGTGGAAGGCAGACGCCCACCTCACCACGTTGAACAGGCCCTGGCTACTAAAGGATCGTCTCACTGCAACCACCATGCAACTGGATGAGGGGAAGATCGGCCCTCGCTTTCTCTCGTGATCCGTTGTTACGTTTGCCTTGGTTTTAACGAGGGGAGCGAAATGTCGCAGGCGATAGGAGTAGCGCCGAAGCGCTCGATGCTGCCGCAGGTCGCGGGCATGATCGGCAACGTACTCGAGTGGTACGATTTCGCCGCCTATGGCTTCCTGGCCGCGATCTTCGCGGCAAACTTCTTTCCGCTCGAAGACCATATGCTGTCGCTGCTGGCATCTTACGGTGTGTTCGCTGCTGCTTTCGTCATGCGTCCCTTGGGCGGCCTGGTGTTCGGCCATATCGGCGATCGCGTCGGCCGGCGGAGGGCACTACTGATTTCGGTGCTGGCGATGGCGGTGCCATCTTTCGCGATCGGACTGCTGCCCACCTATGCCGGCGTTGGCGTGTTGGCGCCCATAATGCTGATCGTGCTGCGCATGATCCAGGGGTTATCAGTTGGCGGCGAACTCACGGTGTCCATCGTTTACCTTGGCGAACGCAGCACCGCCCGCCATCGCGGCATCAGTGCCAGCCTGAGCTTCGTGGGCGCCGTGGTGGGCACGCTGATCGGATCGCTGCTCGTCTCTGCACTGGATGCGACCCTGGGGGCGGAAGCCATGCGAAGCTGGGGCTGGCGCCTCCCGTTCGTGGGCAGCGCGGCGCTGGCTGCACTGGGTCTAGCATTACGCCTGACCCGACTGCAAGAGATGGCTGAGCCGCTTTATCGCATCAGGCGCGCGCCCGTGATTGTCGCCATCACCACAGAATGGCGTGCCATGCTGCTGGCATTTCTGATTAGCATTCCTTCGGGTGCTGCGTACTATGTCGGGTTCATCTATCTGGTGACGTTCGCGCACCAGTACGACGCGCTGCCGGCGGCACAGGCGAACCTGGTGGTGACCGGAGGGCTTGTGACGCTGTTATTCGGTGTGCCGTTGGCGGCGGCACTTTCGGACCGCGTGGGCCGTAAACCGGTGATGCTGGCGGGCGTGATCGGCCAATTGCTTTTGGCGTGGCCGCTGTTCGCCATCGCTACCAACCATCGTGACTGGCAATTGCGCGGCTGGGAGGTCCTGTTTGCTATCGCGCAGTCGATGGTGAGCGGGCCGATGCCGGCGATGCTCGCGGAACGATTCCCCACCGCGGTGCGCTGTACTGCGTCGTCCATCAGCTACAACGCGGCGATGACCCTGCTGGGTGGTACCGGACCGATGATCGTCGTGTATCTGATCGCGATCAGTGGCGTTCCTACGGCGCCGTCCTGGTATGTTATGGCGACATCGATCGCCGCCGCGATTGGCATCCTAGCGGCTCGCGAACGAGCGCGAACCCCGCTGATATGAGTTCGCTGGTCAAGGGTCCGTATGAACCACACCGGTGATAGAACTCACCCATGTCACGGGGGATCTGTCGCGGGCTGCCAGGATGGTGAGGGTATGGGACCGTCGCCTCTGCACTGAGGCCTGCCCGATTGAACAGGACCGCGCTTTAGCGCAGGGTTCGCAATGCACCCGTGTCCGCCAGCCGATCATAAACCTGACGTGCGCACAGGAGACTTAACATTGCACCCATTCAGGAGAGGCGCGCTCGTGTTCATTCGCGATATCGACTTTGCCCTTCAGCGTGCCGAGGCGGCGTACGCGCCCGAGATCTGGCAAACAATGTCCGCGAATCAGCGTAGCGCAGCGATTTACCCGCGAGCTTCGGGCTTTGGATGCGCAATCGGTCAAAGATGGAAACTCTGCTCGATCACCGCAGTTCCAGCACCGCATAGGTCCGCGACGCACACCGCGCTTCCGATCACCTTGACCCCGCTCACCACGTGAGACGCCACGGCGCCAGCGACTAGGGGGGAGGGAAATGGACGCGGAAAGCTGGAGCGCCCGTAGAGCCTTCTGAGCGGCTGCGCAGCGCGATCTTCAGGTCAGCCGCAGATTGCTGAGCGCGTGACCAACGTGGATATGCGACAGGATACCGTTGTTATTGATGCAGTCGAAGACTGTCCAGCCGGTCGCAGGAATTCGCGTAGCGATCAGGCTCTTGCCCGGTATACTGAATACGATTGTGTTGGCAACCACGGAGAAAATAGTGATGTTGTTGTCGTCGGCCTCTTTCATGATCTCCTGTTCAGTTAGGCACCCGTGCTGTAGGTAGCAGACCGATTTAGATTGATCGAAATGCAACTGCGTCGGCGCCCGGAACCTGTTAATTGGCGCATAGCGCACCATGCGGTTAGGATTGCCGGTGATGGTGTATTGAGAGTTGCCCAAATTATTCACGGTATTCAGCGTCTCGAAGGTGCAGTTGACGTTCTGCCAAGTGTTAGGCACGGCCGACCTCCCAAGCTCACAAGTCTGAATCAATTATGCGCTCGCCCACGCTGAGCGCTGTGATGCCGGGATGATTAATTTGTTTGTCTGCCGTTATCATCGGGAATGCTTGACGCTGGACTCGATCCGAGCGTGCGGGCGCTGCTGAGGTGTCCGTGTGAATGGCCCGGCCGGCCGGGGATCCGACCGGGCCTTTGCCAGCGTGCACGTTCGGGAGTGCCGCGAGGCTGACGCTGTCCTAAACGGCAACAGGTCTCAACAGCGTTTCATTTGGAACGAGCTATGGCGACGTGTCGGGGAAAACCTGACACAATGGCGCAATGATGAGGTTGGTCATAGCAATTGTCGTCGTGCTGGTCGAAGCCGCATTTGGAGCGCTGGCCTGGGAGATTTGGATCATTCACCTCGGACCGTAGTGGGGGCAGCCATTTCTGGGCATGCCGGAGACGATCAGGTCAGGACAGGCCTATCGAGTTGAGCGCGTCGCGAAGCGTACCGTGGACCTCGGCGTAAGCCAGCTGATCAATGTAGCTGACCAACCAAGCGGTCCCCACAGAGGTGGCGTGAATGGTGTATGCCTGCTCCCCATCAGGATCGACCCGAATAACAATCCGCCCATAGAGCCGCGGACCGTCGGATCGGCGGTCGCTCACGTAGGCAAGAGATACATCTCCGGCGCGGCTGAGCCATTCGTCGAATAACTCCCGCTTCGTAGCTCCAAGTTGCCGAGGCGGAAACCGAGCAGCGTCGTGTCGCTTGCTGCTAATCGGCAGCCTCGCGTGGTCACCGCGCCGCTGGAGACTGGTCCTGCCAACTTGGAGAACGCTTGGATGGTCGCGCACCTCGCCGGCCGGCTTCGGGGTGGACCTGCGCCTGGTCGCCGCGATCCAGCGAGGGGACATACCGCCCAAACCCAAGCCGACGTGACGCCGAGCACCGGCTGAGTTACGCTGGTGCGGTAGTATTTGTGTTAGATCCACCAACGTGGGTCGCCTTCGGGCGGCCCTTTTCACCACTCTGTTGTAGATAGCGACCAAGGGTGAAGGAATAGATGCCGCGTGGCGGCTCGGACCGGCCCGATCCGCCGACGGCGGTGGCCAAACTCCGGGAGCAGGCGGCACGCGCCCGTAGACTTGCTGCGGGGCATGATCAGTGGAGTTGACCGGCACGTGCTCACCGAGTTGGCCGAGAAACTCAAAGCCGAAGTCGCTGAGCTGGAACGGGGCGACGGATACGTCTGATCAAGCCCTGCTCAAAGCAGCTGCACCTGAAGCGGCCTGACACGCAGTTGAGGACTGCCACGTTCAGATGATGCCACTAGCCTGAAGCCGTTCCAGCAGCAGGCGGACGGTCTCGATGGCCATCTGACGCCTTCGGGGATCTGGAAAGCGGTTGTTAACAGTGGTCGCGATTGCCTCGATGAGCACACCGTTGAGCAGCTAGGGATCGACCTCGGGCTGTC
>DATJJM010000460.1:0-28035 GCA_035492535.1 Acetobacteraceae bacterium
CGAAACGCCGATCACGCCCTATCGGGTCATCAACGAGTTCATGCGTGTGGTCGATCCGGCAGAGGCCATCGTCACACATGATTCCGGCAGTCCTCGCGAGCAGCTGCTCCCGTTCTATCGGGCGACGCGGCCACGGTCGTACCTGGGATGGGGCAAGTCACACCAGCTCGGAACGGGCCTGGGTTTGACGATCGGCGCGAAGGTGGCAGCGCCCGACAAGTTCTGCGTGAACTTCATGGGCGATGCGGCGTTCGGCATGACCGGCCTCGACTTCGAAACCGCGGTGCGATGCGGCGTGCCGATATGCACAATCGTATTGAACAACTCGACGATGGCGATCGAGATCCCGCACATGAAGCTGTCGCACGAGCGGCATAACGCACGCGACCTTGGCGGCAACTACGCCAACCTGGCACGCGACCTCGGCGGGTGGAGCGAACGGGTGGACGATCCTGGCCAGGTTGCCGATGCGATCGCGCGGGCCCGGCGGCAGACCGAAGATGGACGCGCCTGCCTGCTGGAGTTCATCACCAGCCAGGAGACAGCGTTCTCCCGGCGCGAAGGGTGATTGAAGAAGCGGACGAACTGGAACGTGCCGCCGAGTGGCGGATGCGCAAGGTGGATGCCGAACCGGACGATGCCGTGAGCCGGGACGCGGCAGCCCTGCTGGAGCGGCTGGCGGCGGAAGTTCGCGCGCTGGCTGGCTCGGCAGTGGCACGGCAGTATGGGGCCATTTGCAACTGGCTGGGCGAGTCCGGGGAGATCGCCGACTTCATGGACATGGTGGGCGATCGGCGCGCGCGGATCGGGGTGGACTGGATGCCGGAGGATGGCGCCTCGTATCTACAGTCGCTGGTGGCACTCGCGAAAGGGACGTTCGGAGCAGCATAACGCGGTCACTGCGGCAGGATCTCCTGGACCAGTGCCTCGGTGGTGACCTGGCGGCAATAGCCGCGGTTGTTGCGCAGCGCCGATTCATGGCGCTCGGCGGTCAGCGTGGCGCAGGCATCCGTGGGCACGGTGACGAGGTAGCCAAGATCGCAGGCGTCGCGCACGGCAGAGTCGATGCACTGGTCGGTCAGACAGCCGGCAATGATCAGCGAGCGCACGCCGAGATTGCGCAGCACGTAGTCGATGTTGGTGGAGATGAAGACCGAGGATGACGTCTTGGGCAGGACGATCTCGTCCTCCGCGGGAGCGATCTCGTCCACGACCTTGGCGTCCCAGGAGCCGCGTGGCACGAACAGTCCGCTGATCTTGTAGTCCAGGCTGAAATCGCGGCCATCGCGCGTCAGCGCCTCGATCACCGTATACATCACCTCGACACGGGCCTGGCGGCACGCGGCCTGCAGGCGCTGCATGTTCGGCAGCGCGGTCTCACGCATCACCTGGAAGAACCGGCCATAGCGGGCATCGCGCTCCGCCTCCGTCATCGCCGCATATTCGCCGCCGTCGGGACGCGCGTTGTAGTTCTGCACGTCAACGAACAGCAGCGCCGCATGCTCCGGATCGATGGGCACCTCGCGACTCAACGTTGTCATGCAATCATTCCCTCTCAATGCAGTCGTGCATCGGATTGCAACAACAGCCGATGGAAGCGCTCGGCCCAGGCGGCCTGCCCTGCATCGTCGGCAATCAGGTCCTGGCGGATTTCGATTTCCACATGCGGCAGTCCGCGCTTCTCCGCGTGAATCGGCACGCCGTAGTCGGTGATGTCGCTGACCGCGTAGGGAGCATTGTCGCCGACGACCAGATCGCCCTCGGCGCGCAGCAGGTCCAACAGGATCAATGCGAGGCGCGGATCGCGGTTGTAGAGGACACCCACCTGCATGGCGCGTGATTCGCCTTTGAAGACAGGCGTGAAGCTGTGCATCGCGATGTAGACCGTGCGCCGGCCGGCGGCGTGGCGCGCGTCGAGCAGGGCACGGATGCGGGCGTGATACGGATCGAAGATCGCGCCGCGGCGCGCAGCGCGCTGGCTGTCCGTCAGATTGCGGTTGCCAGGGATCTCGGTCAGTTCGCTGATCTCCGGCATCGCGCTTGGCACCGACGGATCGCGGTTGCAGTCGATCACCAGGCGCGAATAGGTCTGCAGCACGGCAGTGGCGTCGAGCAACGCCGACAGGTGCTGCGTGACAGCCGCGATGCCGATGTCCCAGCCGATGTGACGCAGCACTTCGCTCTCCGGCAAGCCAAGCGTGCCGAGGCTGCGAGGGATCGCGCGGCCGGCGTGATCGGCGGTCAGGAACAGGTCCGAAGTGCCCTGTTCGTGCAGGACGCGCACCGGCGGTGGTTCGTCAGGAGCCAGCAGGTCTGTCACCGTTGGTATATCCATCGTTCTGCCTCGAAACCTCGGATGATGACCGTGCCATCACGGATAGCACCAAGCTTCTGTGCGACGTGCACTGATCTGGCATTGCCGGCGATGATGAAACTGGCCAGGCGCGGAAACCCGTGCCGGGCAAAGGCCCAGTCGCGCGCGGCTGTCGCTGCCTCGATGGCGAAGCCCCTGCCCCATGCACTTTGCGCCAGCGAATAGGCCAGTTCGGGCTCGGGCCACTCGGCCGGATGCAGGATGCCGGCGAAGCCGATGAAAGCACTGTCCGACGTCCGTTCGAGGGCGAACAGGCCGTAGCCACGCAGCGCCCACTGGCCCAGCGCGGATTGCATGGTCGCCCATACTTCAGGTCGCGTGCGCAGGTCGTTGCCTCGGTAACGGCGCACCTCGGGATCGGCCTCCATGGCCGCGAACGCGTCGAGGTCGGTAGGACGGAAAGCACGGAGCGTCTGCCGGTCGGTGCGGAGTGTTGGTATCTCGAACGTGGTCGCCATCCGCCCTAGCATGGCGCGATCATGACCCCTTTCGCCAGTCCGCTGCCTTCACTCGATGCATTGTTGCGTTTGCCGGCGGCCTCGTTGCTGCTGGAACGCTTCGGGCGGACGGCAACGACGGCAGCGCTGCGCACGGAATTGGCGGCGCGGCGAGAGGCGCGGGCATTTCCTGCGCAGCCGGGCGAAATCCTGGATGTGGCGGCCGACGCGCTGGTCCGGCGATTCTCAACCTCGCAGCGGCTGGTCTTCAACATGACGGGCACCGTACTGCATACGAACCTCGGACGCGCGCCACTGCCGACTGTTGCCGCGGCCGCGGCCGCCGAAGCCCTTGCCTCGGCCACATCCCTTGAGTTCGACCTTGCGACGGGACGCCGCGGCGAGCGGGACGAGCACGTGGCCCGCCTGCTGCGCGACATCACCGGGGCCGAGGCAGCAACGGTGGTCAACAACAACGCCGCCGCCGTGCTGTTGATCCTGAACACGCTGGCGCTGGGCCGCGAGGTCCTCGTCTCGCGCGGCGAGCTGATTGAGATCGGCGGGGCGTTCCGCATCCCCGACATCATGGCGCGTGCCGGGGCCGTGCTGCGTGAGGTTGGCACCACCAATCGGACGCATCCACGCGACTTCCGGGGCGCAATCGTGCCGCAGACGGCACTCGTGATGCGCGTCCACAAGGCGAATTATGCGATCGCCGGCTTCACGGCTTCGGTGCCGGCGGAGGAGCTTGCCGACATCGCCCATACGGCAGGCCTGCCGATGGTGGAGGACCTGGGGAGCGGCAGCCTGGTGGACCTCGCGAACTGGGGCTTGCCGCATGAACCAACGCCACAGGAGTCGCTGATAGCGGGCGCCGATCTTGTCAGCTTCTCCGGCGACAAGCTGCTCGGCGGGCCGCAGGCAGGGCTTGTGGTGGGTCGCGCAGAGTTGATCCAGCGCTTGAACGCAAATCCGCTGAAGCGGGCCCTGCGACTGGACAAGGCGCGCCTGGCGGCCCTCGAGCAAGTGCTGCTGCTCTACCTGCATCCGGAGAAGCTGGCGGACACCCTGCCAACCCTGCGCCTCTTGACCCGGCGACCGGCCGAGATCGAGGCAACGGCCAGGCGCATTGCCGAACCGATTCGTCATGTGTGGCCCAACCGGCCGGTGGCGGTCGAATCATGCCAAAGCCAGATCGGTTCAGGCGCCATGCCGATTGACCTGCTGCCTTCGTACGCTGTGGCCATCGGTGGAGGAACGCTGGAAGCACTGGCGGTAAAGTTCCGGTATCTGCCACGGCCGGTGATCGGGCGCGTCACCGACGGCAGGTTGTGGCTCGACTGTCGCTGCCTGGAATCGGCCGACGAGTGTGGGTTTGTTGCCCAGTTGCCGGGCGCGGAAGATACTCGATGACGGAGGAGAAGCGGCTCCGGTGGGCCGGCCGGCCTTCAAAGCCGGTTGGGGCTGCTCAGCGGCCCTGGGTGGGTTCGACTCCCGCTCTCTTCCGCCGCTGTTGCCCGCGTGCCGAGGGTGTTGCTACGCGGCAACACTGTGCCCAAAAACCATTGTACCCTCTCGCCTTAACGGATCGCGTTGGCTATGGTTGGCGCATCGAAAGGGCGATCTACGCGTCCGACGAGTGCTGTTAGCGCCCACGGCGCCAGTAGAACGAGGAGAAAGCAAATGCAGCTTCGAAGTGCACTCCTGGCGGCCACGATGGTGGCAACGCCTTTGGTCGCGAGTGCGCAGCCCGTCACCGGCCTGTACGTGGGCGCGGGAGTCGGCATCAACGTCATGTCGCAAGAGCAGGTCAAGAATCTGTCCTTTCCCACACTGGCACCTCTTGGCGGCGGCCTGTCGACGTCCGGCCATGTCAATGGGAGCACAGGCTTCGCCGGCGTGCTCTCCCTTGGCTGGGGCTTCGGCAACGGTCTGCGAGCTGAAGTCGAAGGTGACTACCGGAACAACAAGCTGAACGGCTTGGGCGGCTTCACGCAGGTCCAGGCCTCGTCCCTGAACGGCGGCACCACCGAGCAGAAGTTCGGTGGTATGGTCAACGTGCTGTATGACTTCAACGGCCTGACGCCGTGGGTTGTGCCGTATTTGGGCGTTGGTGTCGGCTATCAGGGCATCAACGAGAAGTTCCACGTCGGGAACACAGCTGCCATTCCTGGCACGACTCTGGGCGCAGGCGCGCTTCAGGTCGCGAATGGCGGCAGCACCAAAGGCTCGTTCGCTTACCAGGCGATCGTTGGTGCGGCCCTCCCACTGCCCATGGTTACTCCTGGCCTGGCGGCTACCCTGGAGTACCGCTTCATGGGCACGACGGGAAATCACACCTATGGCGGGACGGCAACGGCGCTGTCCCCGACGGGCGTAGTTCTCGCTTCGGCGCCCGCGAACGTTCAATTTGGCCCGACCTACAATCACTCGGTCCTCGTTGGCCTGCGCTACAACTTCGGCGTAGCACCGCCTCCGCCGCCGGCTCCGGCGCCCGCGCCGGCTGCTGCTCCGGCCCGCTCCTACCTGGTGTTCTTCGATTGGGATAAGGCGACGCTGACCGACCGCGCCCGCCAGATCATCAAGGAAGCCGCCGACAATTCGACCCACGTGCAGTACACGCGGATCGAGGTGAACGGCTACACCGATACGTCGGGCACACCGCAGTACAACATGGGTCTGTCGGTCCGCCGCGCGAACGCGGTGAAGGCAGAGCTGATCAAGGACGGTGTCCCGGCCAACGCGATCACCACGCAGGGCTTCGGCGAGACGCACCTGCTGGTGCCGACGGGTCCGGGTGTGCGTGAGCCGCAGAACCGGCGCGTCGAGATCATCATCCGCTGACGCTTGGCGGCTGACCAATAAACGACAAGGATGGGGGCGCCGCGAGGCGCCCCTTTTCGTCTGAGGTCCAGGAGGACACGAAGTATGCGGTTCCGCGGGTCGATGCTGGCTTTGGTGCTGTTCGCGCTGCCAATGGTGGCGGAGGCGCAGCCCTTCCAGGGATTTTATGTCGGAGCCGGTGCAGGTCTTTATTGGCCCAACAATATCAACTTGACGACGCCCGCGCCGACGACCCCGCGGGTGCGGATCGATCCCTCGCTCGGCTTCGGTGCCGTCGCCAGCGTCGGTTACGCACTTGGCAACGGCATCCGGTTCGAAGTCGAGGGCAACTACCGGCATGCCGATATCAACCATGGCCAGGGCCCCGGCGCACCCGCCTTCGGAGGCACGCTACAAACGTATGGCGCGATGGCGAACGTACTGTTCGACATGGATATCGGCGTGCCGTGGGTTTATCCCTATCTCGGTGCTGGCGTCGGCTATGCCTGGACCAACCTGAACAACTTCGCCTTCACCCCAACGACGCCGCCGCTCGGTGCGGTGCGCTCGAGTGGCACGGAAGGATCCTTCGCATTCCAGGGCATTGCCGGACTGGGATTCCCGATCCCGAACGTACCGGGGCTGTCCCTGACCGCGGAGTATCGCTTCTTTGGGACCACGGCGCAGGAATCGTTTGCCGGTACCATCACGCCGCCAGGTACTTCGTTTCCGACCAAGCTGAACCAGCAGTACAGCAACAACTTCCTGTTCGGCGTGCGCTATGCGTTCAACGTCGCCCGCCCGCAACCCGTGGCGGCGCCCGCGCCGGTGCCAGCTGTGGCCCCTGCCCGCTCCTATCTGGTGTTCTTCGACTGGGACAAGGCGACACTGACCGACAGGGCCCGGCAGATCATCAAGGAGGCCGCCGACAATTCGACGCACGTGCAATACACACGTATCGAAGTGAACGGATATACTGACACCTCCGGAACACCCCAGTACAACCAGGGCCTTTCGGTCCGCCGGGCGAAGGCGGTTCAGGCTGAGCTGATCAAGGACGGTGTGCCAGGCAATGCGATCACCATTCAGGGCTTTGGCGAGACGCAGCTGCTGGTACAGACCGGCCCCAACGTTCGCGAGCCGCAGAACAGGCGCGTGGAGATCGTCATCCGATAACGGCCCGGCGCGCTGTTCCGCAATCCGGACGTTCCTGAGATGCGCAGCGAGCGTCGTCCTGTTCTCGGCGCTCGTCTCCGCCTGCACTGAGCCTGCCAGGGAACCCCCGGCGGAAGTTCAGGCGCCGCCGCCGGAGCCGGTAAAGCCGCCGCCTGTGCCATTGCTCCGCACGGAATGGAGTTTCAGCAACAAGGGTGACGAGTGCCTGGCGACCGCGACGTCCGGCGCGACGGCGCTGCGAATCAGTGTCCGGCGTGATTCGGCGATCCGGCTGACAATCAGTCTGGCGAAGCAATATGAGTACGAGCAGACCGTGCCGCTCCGCTTTGTCGGTCCCGCTGGCACGTGGCAGGTCACGTCCCGCGCCTATGGCACCTCTTTGCTCGGCGTGACACTGGGCTCCGACAATACGGCATTGAGCCATGTCCTGGTTCTGCTCAGCGGCGGGACGTTCAATGTCGGGCTCCCGCCGCACGCAGTGGTATCACTGGTCATCAAGCCATCCGATACAAGTGGCCAAAACTGGTTCGATTGCGCCCGGGAAAAGCTAATGTAGTCGCTTCGGACGGGTTGCCCGTATAGGTTGCCGGTATAGATAGCTTGAAACCAGGGCGTAGGTTTCAGTTACTATCATTGCGACAATCGGGCTGGAGCTCGCGGTGTATCGCGTCGTCAACTTCGTGGTCTCACCCTTGCGACTGATCTCGCGCTCGGTGGCTTTGCTGGCCGCCGCGCTGCTTCTGATTGGCGGCTGGGGCCTTACGGCCTTCCTGCAGACGGCACAGGTTGCGCGCGACGCACTTGGCGGACTGACGGTGTCGGCCAGCGCGGTGGCGGCCTCGATCAACGTACCGCTGGAGCATTTCGCCGATCTGTCAGACGCGTTCCGCGCCTCCGATCTGCAAAGTTCCGACCGCGTCGCGTTGACCTCCCGCCTGCTCCGGATGCAAAGCGCCTTGCCGCCAGTGGGTGCCACCTTCGCGGTGAGCGCGGCCGGCCAGTTGCTGGCAGCGTCCTCGCCGTTCACTGCATCGGACGCTGATGTCGCCAACGCACAGTGGTTCCAGCACGCGATTTCCGACAATGGCATGCCGGTGGCGCTCCAGCGTGCCGATTCGTGGCTGCGGCCAGGACCGTCCCTGGTCTTGACCCGCGTCATGCGCGATGCGTCCGGCAGGGTGGTCGGGGTGATCGGCGCGGTGCTGCGGCTCGAGGACGTGACCCGGCTGGTCGGACGCACCTGGCTTGGGCCCGGCGTCTCCGTCGAATTCCGCGGTCTCGATGGATCATCGATCCTGCCGATCCCGGCTACCGAGGTCCCACCGTCCACGCCGGCTGCGCCCGACCAGGACGATTGGCCATGGAGCCGGCAGCTCATGTCGGTCGCCAATGGGTTGCTGGGCATCCCGCCGCAGTTGTCGGTTTCCGAGCCGCTCCGCCTGGTCGACGTGGCGATCACCGCCAGCATGAATACCAACCGCGCGCTGAAGAACCACTGGCTGGGAACGCGGGCGCTGGGCATCCTCGGCGTCTATCTGCTGGCGGTCTGGGTTACCTGCATCGCGCTGGCAGTGTCGTCGAAATCTTCGAGCAGCCGGGCTGTCGCCCCCTCGCCCACTGGCTTTGGCGCGGACTGGCAGGTCGACCTGGATAAGCGGGGCTGCGTCACGGCAGCGCATGGTTACGCGCCAGACCGGCTGCGCGAGGCTGTTGGCCGGCCGCTGGTGGCTGCACTGGGAATCGCGTCAGGCGACCAGGCGGCGCGCAGCATCGCCGAGGCACTGGACGCCCGCTCGCGCCAGGATGGCATCCAGGTCCCGATTGTCAGTGACGATGGCCAAGAGCGCGTCCACCGGCTCAGCGTCGAGCCGCGGCCCGATGGCCACTTCGTGTGCATCGGCCGCGACATAACAACCGAATCTCGTCTGGCGGTCAGGCTGGATGCGGCGGCGGCGGCGAGCGAGGCCGCACAGTCGGAGGCCAAGACGGTCGCGCGGGATCGCGATCGGGTGCTGGCAGCTCTCGGTCATGACGTGCGAACGCCGATGAATTCGATCATGGGCATCTGCTCGCTGCTGCTGGACAGCGAGTTGGAACAGGAGCAGCGCATTTGGCTGGAGCGTATCCGCGCCAGCTGTGAAGCGCTGCTCGCCATGCTGAACGGGTTGCTGGAGATCGCGAGTGGCGAGGTCGGCGGTTCGGGGCTGCAGCTCGACGAAGTGGACGTGATCGGGCTGGTGCAGGAGGTGACGGACACGCTGCAACCACAGGCGCGCGACAAGGGCCTGGAACTGAAGACGCGCTACGATGATCTCTTGCGCGGCCAGTGGACGGTGGACCCGACGCGGCTGCGGCAGGTGCTGTTCAACCTCGTTGGCAACGCGATCAAATTCACCGCCAACGGGCATGTCGAGGTTCGGGCATCCACCGCGGCCGGCGAAGGCGGCGTTCCGTCGATCAAGATCGCGGTGTCCGACAGCGGACCAGGGATCGCGCCGGAGGATCGCGCCCGGATCTTCGAGCGCTTCAAGCGTGGCCGCGAGGTCGAAAGCTCGGGACATGCGGGCCTTGGACTGGGGCTCGCCCTCTGCCGGGAAAACGCAGTCCTGATGGACGGTTCGCTGACGGTGGAGAGCGCGCTTGGCGTCGGCAGCGAGTTCACCTTCGAGTTCCCGGCCGAGCGGGTGGCGGGCCTTGTGCGCAACCAGCGATTCGCCGGGCGCACGGCGTTGCTTGTCGGCGACGAGGATGCGAAGGCGCGCACACTTGCCAACCAGCTCGGCGATGCGGGCGTGATGGTGGAGACAGCGCCGGACGGCTATCTCGGGCTGGCGCTGGCCGAGCGAATCGAGGCGCAGCGCGGCGCCCTGGACCTGGTCATCGTGCAAGGCAGGCTGATCGGCCTGGCCGCCGAGGTATTCGTGCTTCGCCTGCGCGATACGCCGTTCGGACGGCGGGCCGTGATCATCTGGCTCGGTGAGGGCGGCGAGACGGCCCAGGTCGACGCGGTGGTGGCCGCTCCCAGCGACCCGTATCAGGTGGCGTCCCTGGCACAGCAGCTGCTTGGACAGCGGTCACCCTTCGAGGCGCTGGAGCCGATGGCACCGACGGCACGCGGTGGGCGGATCCTTGTGGTCGAGGACGACAAGGTGAACCAATCGCTTCTGGTCGCCGCGTTGTTGCGCCGTGGCTTTTCCGCGTTCGTCGCCAATGACGGCGATGAGGCGGTGCGGCTGGCCAGTCACGACAGCTTCGATGCGATCCTGATGGACATTCAGATGCCGCATCGCGACGGGTTCGAAGCCACCCGCAAGATCCGCGGCATGAGCGGCCGGGTGGCGACGATCCCGATCATCGCACTGACGGGCCTCAAGGGGCCGGTGATGCGCAAGCGTTGCACCGAGGCAGGTTTCACTGCGGTGCTGGAGAAGCCCATCAACCTCGAACGGCTGGGGTCCACGCTACGCCGTTGGCTGCCCGGCGGCAGCGCGCTGCGCGATGTGGCTGTACCGGCGAGCGAACATGCGGGCGGCCGTGCAGAGGACTTCGCCGCCGACGTTTCGCAGGTGTTTCTTGAAGAGATGGTCGCGGTGGTCGGAATGGAGCGGGCGCGCGCCTGCGTCGATGACTTCATTGCCGACGCGACCGCGCGCTGCATGCGGCTGGGCGAACTGCTGCCAGGCTGGGAAGCAAACGCCATCGTCCGCAGCTGCGAGGACATCAGCGGCCTGGCCGAGACCTGTGGCGCGATCGGGCTCGGCGAAGTGCTGGAAGAGATCGCCGACGCGGTGACGCGGAATGATCGCTCACGGGCGGAAGTCCTGGTCGAACGGCTGGAATGCGTCACGTCCCGGCTGGGACCGGCGATGGCGTCGTGCCTGGACGACATTGGACGGCGGTGGCAGGGCGGCACCAAGGCAGCTTAAGCCAATTTCGGCTGCCGCACGCGCAGCATGCTGAGCACCATCGCGAGGCCGGCAAACGACGCCGCCATGGCAATGGCGAGGCGCGTGCCGAGCTCGCTATCGCCGTGCGTGACGCCGAACACGAGTGCCACCAGCGCACTGCCGGTGGTCTGCCCCACGAGGCGCGACGTCGACAGCATGCCACTGCCGGCGCCCGCCCGATCGCGTGGCGCGCTGGCAATCATCAGGCGATTGTTGGGGGATTGGAAGAAACCAAACCCGAAACCGCAAACGGCCAGGCGCCAGGCAACGTTCAGCTGCGATGGCTGATGCGGCATGAACAGCACCATCAGCAATCCCAGTGTCATCACCGCCAGCCCGAGGCCTCCCAGCACGCCCGCCGAATGGCGATCGGCGAGGCGTCCGGCAATCGGCGCCATCACCACGAGCGCTGCCGGCCACGGCGTGATCAGCACACCGATCTGTATCGGCGAGAGCCCGCTGACATATTGGAAGTAGAACGGCAGCGCGACGAACGCGATGAGCTGCGCGGCGTGCGCGCAGATCGCGGTCGCCACCGACAAGGCGAAGACAGGACGGCGGAACAGATCGACCGGCAGCATCGGCGCCGCCAGCGAGAACTGACGATGCACGAAGAACCAGCCGACAACGATGCTGACCGCGAGCTGTACGACAACGGCGATGATACTCTGGCCTCGGCCGATACCGTCGAGCGACAGGATGAACAGGCCCAGCGTAATCGCATTCAGTACTGCGCTGAGCGGATCGAACGGATGTCGCGTGCGCGGTGTGCGTGGCAGGAAATGGTACGACAGCAGCAACGCGAGCGCCCCACCCGGAACCTGCAATGCAAACAGCCACTGCCAGGAGGCGACCGACATGATCGCCGCTGCGACCGACGGTCCTGCGGCAGACGACCCGGCAACGACCAGTGCATTGAGGCCGATGCCTCGACCGAGCGAATCGCGCGGATAGATGAACCGCACGAGCGCCCCGTTCACACTCATGATGCCGGCACCACCGAATCCCTGCAGGACGCGGCCGAGCACCAGCACGGGCAGTGACGGAGCGATCGCGCAGATCAGCGATGCAACTGTGTAGACGGCCAGGCCACTGATGTAGACACGGCGATGCCCATAGATGTCGCCCATCGATGAGAACGGCAGCAACGTGACGGTGACTGCCAGTTGATAGGCATTCACCACCCAGATGGACGCCGCCGGCGTCGCATGCATGTCGTGCGCGATGGTGGGCAGGGCAATATTGGCCAGTGACGTGACCAGAACCGACATCGCGACCGCCAGCGACACGGCGAGCATCGCCCGCCGCCGATCCGGCGGCGGCAGGCCGTCGGCTACCTCCATGTCCCTGATGCGTATCCGTCGCATGACAGGTTGTGTGCTTGACCTTGTGCCGCTGCGTCAACAATCTGCCCGCCATGGAATTTCCGTACTCCGAAGGCGAGGTCCTGCCGCAGTGGATCGATGCCAATGGCCACATGAACCTGGCCTACTACGTGGTCCTGTTCGATCTGGCGACAGACGCGCTGTACGACCTGATCGGCGTTGGCCAGGCGTACCGCGACGCAAGCGGCAACTCGACCTTCACCGCCGAGACACACACGCTGTACGAGCGCGAAGTGCGGCTTGGTGAGCGGGTACGCGTCGTGCCGCATCTGCTCGGAGTCGATGCGAAGCGGCTGCATTATTTCCACGAGATGTTCCACGCCGAGCACGGGCATCGGGTGGCGGCGCAGGAGTTGATCGCACTGCACATCGATCTGCGGATCCGGCGCGTGACGCCATTTCCACCGGACCTGCTGGCACGGTTGCAGGAGGCTGTGCGAACACGCGAAGGCCAGCCACTACCGCAGGGTGTGGGCCGGCGGATCGCGATGCCTGGTTGAGCTAATCTCGCAGCACGCGGGCGACGATCTCACCCAAGCGTTCATAGTCCTCGAGTTCATTGTAGGCAGCAGCAGATATGCGCAGCCAGAGCGCGTCGGAATGTAGGTGAGTTGGGGCGTCGGTGCCGGCAGCCAGCAGGCGTTCGCGCAGCGCCTGCGATTGCTCCGCGGTCGCGGCGCCGGGGATCGGCAGACGCACCATGCCCATGCAGCCTGCCAATGCGCCGCTTGCACCAGGCTCCGTGTTGAACCGCCGCGCCAGCAGGCTGGTCGCATCGGTGGCCAGGGCAATGTTGCGCGCCATCATTGCCTCGCCGCCGAGACGACGGTGGAAGTCGATCGCCACGCTGGTGGCGAGCCAGGCGCTGGGATCGCGCGTGCCGGTCCAGTCAAACTCGTCCAGGTACCCCTTGCCCAAGCCGTGGGAGATCGTGGTCGGATGCAGGTCATGTTGCCGCTGTGGATGTGTATACAGGAACGCGGAACCTTTCGGCGCGCACAGCCACTTGTGACAGTTGCCGCTGTACCAATCCGCGCCGAGCATGGTCATGTCCAGCGGCACCTGTGCCGGGCCGTGAGCGCCATCGACCAGCACTGGCACGCCCGCGTCATGGCACGCCGCCACGATGCGCTGCAGCGGCAGCACCAGAGCGCTGCTCGACGTGATGTGATCCACCACGGCAAGGCGCGTGCGTGGTGTCAGCGCCGCGGCGATGTTCGCGACGATCGTATCGGCGTCCGGATGCGGAAATGGCACCTCGGCCTCCACCATGCGCGCCTCGGCGCGTTCACACACGAAGCGCACCGTATTGCGCACCGCGTTGTAGCCATGGGTCAGCACCACGATCTCATCGCCGGCTGCGAGACGAAGCGACCGTAGTACGGCGTTACAACCCGTGGTGGCGTTCTCGACGAAGGCGATGTCCTTGCCGTCGGCGCCGATGAACGCGCCGAGCCGGTCTGCCGCATGGCGCAATGCATTCGGCCATACCGCGCGCATGAAGCGGCTCGGCTGCGCCTCCAGGCGGTGCTGCCAGTCCTGCTGCGCTGCCAGGACCACGCGCGGCGTCGCGCCATACGAACCATGGTTGACAGTCAGGAACTCAGGATCGAGCGCCCATTCGTGGCGCACCGCCTTGCCCAGCAGCGGCATGGTTATTCCGCCGCGAGCCGTTGACGTTCAGCGATCATCTGCTTGGTCAGCGGCAGCAGGCTGCGGCCGTACTCGATGCAGTCCTCCAGCGGATCGAAACCGCGGATCAGGAAGGTGGTGATGCCGAGATCGTAGTAGTCGCAGAACGCCTCCGCCACCTGTTGCGGCGTGCCGACCAGGCTTGTGGTGTTGCCGCGCGCGCCGGTCAGCAGTGCGGCGCCGGTCCACAGACGCTTGTCGAGCCGCTCGCCTTGCGCCGCGGCGGCGAGCAGGCGGCGCGATCCCTCGTTCACAGGCTCGCGCGGTCCAATGCCTGCCTTCGCGCGCAGCTCCGCGATGCGCTGCTTGATGCGTTCGGCGCGCTCCCAGGCTGCATCCTCGGTCGGTGCCAGGATCGGGCGGAACGACAGGCTGAAGCGTACTTCGCGCCCGTGCTTCGCCGCCGCGGCACGGACACGCGTTGTGAGATCGCGCACCTGCTCGTACGTTTCACCCCACAGCGCATAGACATCGGCATGCTTGCCCGCCACCTCGATCGCCGCATCCGAGGCGCCGCCGAAATAGATCGGGATGCGCGGCTGCTGCACACAGCGCATGGCCGTCGATGCGCCCGCGAACTGGTAATAGCGGCCGGCGTGCTCCACCGGCGCCTCCTCGGTCCAGATGCGCTTCAGGATGTGCACATATTCATCGGTGCGTGCGTAGCGCTCATCCTTGGGCAGCCTGTCGCCGTCGCGGAACTGATCGACATCGTCGCCGCCGGAGATCACGTGCATGGCGGCGCGCCCGCCGGTCACCTGATCCAGGGTGGCGAACTTGCGCGCTGCCAGCGTGGGCGCGACGAAGCCGGGCCGATGCGCGACGAGGAAGCCAAGCCGCTCGGTGTGCGCCGCAGCCGCCGCCGCAAGCAGAAAGCCATCCGGACCATCGGAGAAATATCCGACCAGTACGCGATCGAACTGCGCCGCCTCAGCGGCCTGCGCGAAGTCGCGGACGTAGCCTCGGTCGAACACGCCACCGGAGGGCGGATGAATCTCCGAGGCCTGACGATGATGGATCATGCCGATGAATTCAGGCGTCATGGCGCAGGCTCCTGTCGATGTCGCCGAGCATAATGAAGCCGGTTGTGCACGTCTCGCCAAGTGGCGGCAACCGGGGCACTATCGCGCAACAAGATCGGGGGAAGCGATGCGGCTTGCGTGGTTCGCTGCGCTGTTGTTGTTGCCGTCGCTGGCGAGTGCGTCCGGGGTCGATCCGGCACTGCTGGATGCGGCGCGCAAGGAAGGCCAGGTGGTGTGGTACACCGGCCTGATCGTCAACCAGATCGTGCGGCCGATGGCAGCGGCGTTCGAGGCGAAGTATCCCGGCATCACGGTGCAATATTCTCGCGCCAGCGACACCGAGACCGCGGTGAAGATTTTGAACGAGGCGCGCGCCCATCGCATGCAGGCCGATGTGTTCGATGCAACCAATGCGATCTTTCCGTTGCTCGACGCCAAGCTGGTCGCGCCGTATCGACCCGCCGCCGCGGAGCACTATCCAGCGGTGATGAAGGATCCGGATGGCTACTGGACCGCGAGCAATCTGTATTTCCTGACGTTCGCCGCCAATACCAATCTGGTGAAGCCGGATGAGATGCCGCGCAGCTTCACCGATCTGCTGGATCCCAAGTGGAAGGGGCAGATGGCATGGACCAGCGAACTGGCGCCGCAGGGGCCGCCTGGTTTCATCCACAACATCCTGGTCACCATGGGCGATCAGACGGGCACGGACTATCTGCACAGGTTCGCCGCGCAACAGCCGGTGTTCGTCGCGGCGTCGCCGCGCGCGGTGCTCGATCAGGTGATCGCAGGTGAGTACAAGCTGGGGGTTATGATGTACAATCATCATGCGGCGATCAGCGCGCGCCAGGGGGCGCCGATCCAATGGCTGAGGATCGAGCCTCTGGTCGGACTGCAAAGCATGGTTGGCATCCTGAAGGATGCGCCACATCCGAACGCCGCGCGGGTGCTGGAGGAATTCATCCTGTCGCCGGACGGGCAGAAGGTGATGGCGGATAATGACTATCTGCCAGCCGATCCCGATGTGCCGGCGCGGATCGCTGAACTGAAGCCGGAAGCCGGACATTTCAAGGTGGATCTGATCCCACCGCAGATGGTGCACGACGACCTGGCGCAATGGCGCACAATTTTCCATCAGGTGTTCCAATGAGATTCTTTCTCCTGTTTGCCACACTGCTGCTGACCCGCGCGGCGTGCGCGGCCGACGCCGATCCAGCGCTGGTGGCCGCGGCGCAGAAGGAAGGTCAGGTGACGTGGTATTCGACGCTGATCGTCAACCAGATCGTGCGGCCGATGGTGGATGCGTTCAGCAAGAAATATCCCGGCATCACGGTGCAGTACTCACGTGCCACCTCGTCGGATGTGGCGCTGAAGATCCGCAACGAGGCGCGCGCACGCCGGGTGCAGGCCGACATCTTCGACGGCTCGAACACGGTGTTCCTGCTGGAGGAGGCCAATCTGGTGGCCGATTACCAGCCGAAGTCGGCTGCATCGTACCCGGCAGAGCTGAAGGATCCGAATGGCCATTGGACGGCGCTGAATCTGTTCTACTGGACGTCGGCGTACAACACGAACCTGGTCAGCGCGGCCGACTCACCGAAGACTTATGAGGACCTGCTCGATCCGAAATGGAAGGGCAAGATCGCATGGACCTACGACCTGACGCCCGGCGGGCCGCCTGGCTTCGTGCACAACATCCTGACGATGTACGGTCAGGACAAGGGCATGGCGTATCTGAAGAAGTTCGCAGCGCAGGAGCCGGTGACGATCCCCGCGGCGCAGCGCGTGGTGCTCGATAAGGTGATCAGCGGCGAATATCCGCTGGCGGTGATGATCCTGAACTATCATGCGACGATCAGCCAGAAGCAGGGCGCGCCGGTGCAGTGGATCAAGATGGAACCGCTGCTGCAGTCGATGAGCCTGGTTAGCGTTGTGAAAGACGCACCGCATCCGAACGCGGCGCGGCTGCTGGTCGAGTTCATGCTGTCCGACGAAGGCCAGCAGGTGATGGCGGACAACGACTATCTTCCCGCCAGTCCGGCGGTGCCGGCCAAGGTGCCGGGAAACAAACCGGACGCCGGTCATTTCAAGGTGAACGTCGTGTCACCGGAGATGGCGCGGGACGACAACCCGAAATGGACCGAAATCTATAAAGACATTTTCCGGTGAGCGCGTCCGGGGTAGCCGCACGCACGACGTGGGTCGTTGGCCTGCGTCAGGATCCGCGACGGATGATCGCCTTGGTTGTCGGACTGATCCTCGCGCTGCTGATGCTGCCGCCGCTGTGGATCCTGATCCAGGACAGCGTGACCACCACCGATGCGATCGGCAATGTCACCGGCTTCACATTCGCGCATTTCCGCAGGCTGGTCACGGATCGCGATGCGCTGCGCAGCGTCTGGAACACGTTGCTGTTCGCCAGCGGGAGCACGGTGCTGTCGCTGATCTCGGGTGGCGTGCTGGCTTGGCTGGTCGAGCGCACCAATGCGCCGCTGAAGATCCTGGCCTATCTGGCGACGATCATCTCGATGGGCACGCCGTATATCCTGCACGTGATTGCCTGGCTGTTTCTGCTGGGCAAGGTCGGGCCGCTGAATGACACCTATCGCTCGCTGACCGGCAGCTCCGATGCGCTGTTCAACGTGAACTCGATGGCGGGGATGATCCTGATCGAGGGGCTCCTGTGGTCACCCTTGGTGTTCCTGCTGCTGGGTGCCACGTTCCGCGCCGCCAACGCCGACATGGAGGAGGCCGCGCGGATGAGCGGTGCCTCGGTCCTGGATACGCTGTGGAGGATCTCGCTGCGGCTGGCGATGCCGGCGCTGCTGGCGCTGGCACTGTTCGTTTTCATCCGTGCCATCGGTGGCTTCGAGGTGCCAGCGCTGGTGGGCATGCCTGGCCGGATCTTCGTGCTGACCACCGATGTGTATGAAGCGACGATCATCGTGCCGCCGGACCTTGGCTATGCCGCCGCGTTCTCCGTAGTGATGGTCGCGATCGTTGCGGCGCTGCTGTATTTCTATGGCCGGCTGTCGAAGCGGGCGGAGCGCTTCCATAGCGTGACCGGTAAAGGCTATCGGCCGCGGCCGTTCGATCTCGGGCGCGGCCGATGGATCGCGGGAGCCATCATCGTCGGCAATTTCATCCTGGTGCTGGCACTGCCGCTGCTGACCTTGCTGTGGATGTCGCTGCTGCCGTTCCTGCGCAGCTTCAGCCTTGCCGGGCTGGCATCGCTGACGCTGAAGAACTACCGCACGGTGTTCACCACACCCGGCTACGTGGAGCTGGCGCTCAACAGCCTGAGCGTGGCGGCCGGTGCGGCGACCTGCGTGATGCTGCTGACGGCTATGGCCGGCTGGATTGCGGCGCGCAACGGGCCTGGCGGGCGCTGGCTGGACCAGCTCGCCACGCTGTCGCTGGTGTTTCCGGGCATCTGCCTCGGCGTGGCGGTGATGGAAGTGTATCTACGCGTGCCGCTGCCGATCTATGGCTCGCTGTGGATCATCGCGATTGCCTATGTGATCCGCTACATGCCGTTCGGCATGCGCTATGTCTATGCCGGCGTGCTGCAATTGCATCACGAGCTGGAGGAGGCCGCCGGCGTTGCGGGCGCCTCATCGCTGACCACGCTGCGGCGCATTGTGGCGCCGTTGCTGACGCCGGCGCTGGTGGCTGGCTGGCTGTTCATCTTCCTGATCGCCAACAAGGAGCTGTCGATCGCGGTGCTGCTGGCAAGCCCCGGCGCGCAGGTGATCGCGGTGTCGATCTTCGATCAGTGGGTGAACGGCCAGGGCGGTGAACTGGCAGCATTCGGCTTGGTGTGGACGGTGCTGATGACGGTCATCGCGTGTCTGTTCTTCATGCAGATGCGGCGCGGCAGCACCGATATCTACGGCAACTGACCGATGAACTGTACCTCGACATGCTGACTGTCCGTGGACTCACCAAGATCTACGTCAATCGCTACGACGCGCATGCGGGCGGCGTGCGCGATATCGCGTTTTCGCTGCCGCCAGGCACCTTCTTCACGCTGCTTGGGCCGAGCGGCTGTGGCAAGACCACGACATTGCGCTGCGTGGCGGGGCTGGAGCGGCCCGATGCAGGCACCATCACATTGGGCGAACGCGTGCTGTTCGATGGTGCGCAACGCATCGCCGTGCCGATGAACCAGCGCGGCATCGGCATGGTGTTCCAGTCCTATGCGATCTGGCCGCACATGACGGTGTTCGAGAATGTCGCGTTTCCCCTGCGTGTGGCGAAGCAGCGGCGCTATCCGCGCGAGGAGATCCGCACGCTGGTCGATCAGGCGCTGGGCACCGTCGGGCTGGCGGGATACGGCGACCGGCCAGCTACGCGGCTGTCGGGGGGACAGCAGCAGCGCGTGGCCTTGGCGCGAGCAATCGTGCACCACCCGCAACTTCTTCTGCTGGATGAGCCGCTGTCCAATCTGGATGCAACGCTGCGCGAGGAAATGCGCACCGAACTGCGACGGCTGCAGCAGGACATCGGCGTTACCGCGATCTATGTCACGCATGATCAGGCCGAGGCGCTGGCGATGTCGGATGTCATCGCGGTGATGGATCATGGGCGCATCGTGCAATTCGGTGCGCCCCGCGACATCTATTTCCGGCCAGAAAATGAATTCGTCGCCAGCTTCATTGGCGCGGCGAACCTGCTGGAAGGCGCCACGACTGCCGATGTGCCGGCTGGGGGTGTGGGGCGGGTGAGGCTTGATAGCGGCGAGGAAATTGCGTGCACGTTCCCGGCCGGTGGCACGTCAGGACAGGCGGCGACCACGTCAATACGCCCGGAAAGCATATCGATCGTCACGTCTGGCGTGATCCCGGCTGATGGAACCAACCTGCTCCGGGGCACAGTGAACGCAGCGAGCTTTCTCGGAGCCAGCGTCCGGTATGATGTCCAGGTGGGTCAGCGCATGTTGCGTGTCATTGGACCGGCCGAACAGGCACTGGCACGGGGGACTGCGGTTTCGCTGACGTTTGCCCCGCAGACGACAGTGTCGGGAAACTGATCCTACGGTTCCCGTCCGGTGCAGACGAAGTGCGGGTTCTCCCAGCCCGGCTTGCCGTACTCGAGAACAGCGCCATCGAAGGTGCGCACTGTGCCACCAGCGGCTTCCAGAACTGCCTGCGGTGCGCAGGTGTCCCACTCCATGGTGCGGCCGAAACGTGGATACAAATCGGCTATACCCTCGGCCAGCCGGCAGAATTTCACGCTGGACCCGAAATTGACCAGCTTGGCGACGCGCTTGTCGCGCAGGAAATCGTCGAGGCGGGTGCTGCTGCCGTGATAACGGCTGGCGAGTACGGTGAGACCCTCCTCAGGTGGCAGCCGCGCATGGACTGCCGTCTGCTGACCACCCGCGCGCTTCCATGCGCCGCGCCCGACGATACCGGCGAACAGTTCGCCCGCTGCCGGGATGCCAACCACGCCGAGGACCGGCTTCCCGTCGCGCACCAGGCCGATGTTCACGGCGAACTCGTCATTGCCTGCGGTGAATTCACGCGTGCCATCGAGCGGATCGACCAGCCAGTATGACGCGGTGGGCTCCGTGATGTGACCTGCCGCGACTTCCTCCTCGGCGATCACCGGCAGATCCGGCACGGCCTTGCGCAGGCCTGCGACGATGATGGCTTCCGCCGCATGATCCGCCTCGGTGACCGGCGAACGGTCTTCCTTCCGCATGACATCGAAACCACGCTGACGCACCTTCAGGATGGCGGCACCTGCCTCCAAGGCGAGCGCGGCAGCGAGAGAAATCAGTGCGTCATCGTCCATGCCCCGGTCATACTGGCCGGTCGTCACGATAGCAACGCAAAGAACCTAATCCGCGGAGAGCGTCGTGTCATGGCGGGACCGCCTGCGGCGCGATTGCGGCGCAACCTCCCATTCTCCGGCTTTGCGACGGCGCTGGACTTTGGGCGGGCTGGCTGCGTCAGCCACATTCGACGGTTTCAGGGATTCTGGCTGCGCTGCTGACGGCTCGTCAGAAGGCACGACAAACACCGGCTCGACGAACGGTGTCACCGCCGGATGCACCACCGGTCGTGCCAATAATGTCTCCGCCAGCTCCTGGACGGCGATTGGCTCCAGGCCGCGCATGCAGGCGAAACCGCGCGAGCAGTCCTCCGGACGAGCCAGATAGCACGGGCTGCACGCCATGTTGCGACGCACGGCGACCGCGCGTGAACCGATGGGACCCCATTCGATCGCGTCGACCACGCCGGAGTGGATGCCGATGGTCGGGACGTCAAGGGCCGCGGCGATGTGCTTCGGACCGGAGTTGTTGCCGACGTACAGGGCACACGCACGCAGCAGTTCGGGCAGCTGGCGCAGTGACGTGCGGCCCACCAGCGATACCACGGCATCGCGATGGACCACCTGTTCCAGCACTTCGTCCGCAAGTTCCATTTCCTCGCGGCCGCCGATCAGCACGACGTTGACGTCGTTCTTCTCAACCAGCAGATCGACCAGAGAAGCGAAATGTTCGGGCGGCCATTGCCGCATGACGTTGCCGACGCCGGGATGCACCGCCACCACCGGCCGATCGAACAGCAATTTTGCATTTGGCGGCAGGGAATCCGGTGCACCGGCGGATGGCACCACGAGGTTCAGCCGTGTCCGATCGGAGATGCCGGCGGTCCCTATTGCCTCGATCAGATTGATCAGATCGTCCGTGACATGGCTCCGCTTGCGCGTCAGGTGCCTGTCGCCTTCCCACTCCAATGAAATGTCGAGGAAGGGAAACTGGCCCATATAGTCATAGCCGGCGAGGAACCGGGCGGACGTGTAGCGAAGCACATCGCGCGTATCCAGATGCTTCCGCAGATCGACGGCGATATCAAAGCGATACGGTCGCAGGCGCTCGCGCAGGTCCTCGTACTCTTCCTTGCTGACCTCCTTCTGGCCAAGGCCGGAGACCGCATGGAAAAACTCGAATTCGATGAATTCGTCGATACAGTCCTCGAATTCCGCGAAAGCCCGTGCGGCACGGCCCGCAAGCACATGGATCGAGGCGGCGGGAAAGGTCTGCTTCAGCCGGCGAATGGCAGGGATGGCTGTGACGAAGTCACCGATGTGATCGACCTTCACCACCAGTATCCGCTTGATTTCGTCGTGACAGAACAGCGGATGGCCAGCATAGATCGCCTCGACCGGTTCGTCGTCCGGTCGGTAGTCATCCGAATGACGCGTGAGACGCGGGCTGAAATACGGATCGCCGGCGGCGAAGATCATCTTCCACCGCGCCTCGAAATGCGCGAGATCGAACACATCCTTCAGACGATCACGGCTCGCAGCTTCGTAATGCAGCAAAGTGGCGTAGGGTGTATATACGATCAGTTTGCCAGCCCGGTGAGCACGCAGGCAGAAATCCAGATCATTGTTGATGATTTCGTGCGCTTCGTCGAAGCCGCCGAGCGCCTGATAGACGCTACGCCGCATCAGCATGCAGGCGCCGGTCACCGCAATGACGTTGCGCTGGGTCAGCGCCAGTCCGAAATAACCTGGCTCGTCTGCTGCCGCGAAGCGGAACGCATGCCGTGCGGTACCCGTTGTGGCCAGGAACATGCCGGCGTGCTGCACCTTGTTGTCGGAGTACAGAAGCTGTGGTCCGACAACGGCGACCTCCGGCCGCTGCATATGCTCCAGCATCACGTCAAGCCAGTCGGGTTGGATCGCCTCGATGTCGTCGTTCAGGAACAGCAGGTACTCTCCGGTAGCAACCTCAGCACCGAGATTGTTGAATCGCGACCAGTTGAACTCACCGGGCATTGGCAGGACCTTGTCGGCCTTCTGCTGTAGCCAGATTTTCCAGGCGAGCTGATCGTCGGGAATATTGTCAACGCAGACGATCTCGATGTTGGGATACGCCGTGCGCTCGCGCAGCGACTTGATGCAGGTCTCGATGTAGCCCTTGGCGGCACAGGTCGGAATGATGATCGAGACCCTGCCACTCACCGTGTGCGTACGGCGCAGACGCCAGGTGCCCACTACCGCGGCTGGCCTCACCTCGGCTGGAATCCCACGCCGCTCGGCCGCGCGCACCAGCGCAGCAGCCTCCATATCAGCATCGTCGATTGACCGTTTGCCACGCAGGCACAGCAATTTCGGCACATGATGGATAGAGCGCGCGCGCTCCGCGCAACGCAGCGCGAGATCGTATTCGCCGTGTTCCTGCAACTCGCGCATCGTGGCACCACAACGACCAAGCAATGCCGTCGATACAAACCACGGTCGGCCGAAGTAGTTTGTCGATGACAGGAGGTCCGGTGAGTAATCCGGCTTGAAAAACGGCTCACGCTCATGGCTGGCCGGGCTTACCCGTACTTCGTCCGCATAGATCAGATCTGCCTCGGGATGCAGGCCGCTGTTCAGCGCGACCTGCAACAATGCGTCACAGCCAAGCTGATCGCCCGCGCCGAGCAATGCCACGAAGCGTGGCGCGACAGGTTCAGCCAACAAACCAAGAGGCTGATCGGATGATGTACCGTCCATTGGATCGAGGACATCGACCCGCTCATCCACATCGTCACCGGCCTCTAAAACAAGAGCGCGCACGGCAAGGGCCGTATCGGTGTCCGCAGGCAGAATCTCCAGACGCCAGTCGCGATAGACTTGGGCGCGCAGCGATTCCAGCGTTGCAAGCAACGCGCCGATATCGAGCCCGATCCCCTGCCGCAGGATCAGGCGAAAGCCGGGTCGGTGTGCCAACCCGTCGAGCACCTGCCGCGCGACGTCCGCTTCAACCAGGGCCATGCGCCGGCGGATTGTCGAGCCTTCCTCAAACTCCTCCGACTTCCGCACCTCGATTTTGAAGCGATGCTCGAATATCTCGCCGTCGCGCGCCCGCACATTGAGCTGCACGACGTGCTCGCCGTTGCGAAGGCTGCGTGGCGGACAATGAAACGCATAGCCACTGCGCAGTGAATCGGTCCAATCGGGAAACGCCGAACCCACGTCCTGACGGGCCAGCCCATAATGAGCATCGCCCAGACGCTGATCATCCAGCAGCACCTCGATGCCACTGATGCCGGCGCGTGCCAGCGCCCAGCCCTCGATCGTAAGCCGGCCGGTTATCGGTTCCAGGGCAGCGCCGGCTGCCACGGTCGGCGTATCGATCTCAAGGCGGAATTCCTGCGGGCTGGGCGGGGACGGCCGCGACGAGGGGTGCTCGATCAGGACAACGCGCGCTTCCTCGCAAACATCGTCGAAGCCATTGCGAAAGACAACACGGATCCTGCGTGTGCCGGACGGCACGTCGCCCACGGTCCGCTTGAAGCGAAACCCCGCGTATCGCGCCATCGGGATATGCCGGTACTCCTCTCCGACATCTTCCCGCATCAGTCCGAGCTCCGCATCACCCACGTTGTCGTCATCGAGATAGACCGAGACAGCGGAGACGCCGACGGCGCAGACAGCCCAGCCGTTGACCATGAGCTGGCCATTGGGATCCAGGCTGATGTCATCGCAGAAGAAGCGGATGTCACGGCGCGCATCGGCCGGCGCGCTCGACAACGGCGCCAACGGTGCCGGGGCAAGCACTGGCGTCACCGCTGGCAACGATGACAATGACGACGCAGGAACGTCGGGCCCGACCTTGAAGTCGGCGACAAGGTGATACATCGGCTCCGTCGCCAGCTCGATCACGCCGCTATTGTCCGGTAGCTTCGGGATGAGATCGGGCAAGTCGAGCGCAGGAACCCGTTCGAGTGGCAAGAGGACCTCTTGCGAGAAGCCGCTGCGGCTGATCGCCTGCACTCGCACGCTCGACACAGCTTCAACCGCGGTGGCGATCTGCGCTGCAAGCGAAAAGCCGGACATGCGTGCATTCGGATAAGCGGGAAATGCATTGCCGACGTCGTCGCGCCGGCCGCCAAGGCGCACACCGTCGATGCGCTCATCGCCGAGAAACACCTGAACAGTCGCCATCGGGTTCTGCGACACAGCCCAGCCAACAACTTGCAGGCGACCGCTGTCGTCTAGCACCGCGCGCTCGACATACAACATGATCGCAGGCCGCAAATTGGCGTAAGCGGATTTCGGCAGCGTTCGGCCGAACTCTATCGATACCGCTGATCCGCCGGCAGCATCGACAACAAATTCGTAGCGCTGTTCGTGTCTTTCACCGTTTGCGAGTCTTGCTGCAAACAAGCATTGGCATTTGCGTATCGCGTCCGTACGGCGGAGCGGTATATTAACGTGAAATGCATGCTGACTGACGGAGCCGCCTTCTCTCGTAACGAAGCCGACATTACTTACCACCACTCCGTCCAGCAGCAATGCAATGCTCTCAACGGCATGGCTGGCGACAACGCGACCGCGGACCAACAGATCGTAGCGATCGTGGATGAAACCGGCCGTCACTGATGGGTCGATATCGAACGTCACCGTTGCGGCGTAAGTTGGTGTCCGCTCGGGAGAAGAAGGTTTCTCAGCCCTGGATCGCTGACGGCTGCTGTCACGGGATTTTGGCGGAAGACCGGTGCGTCCGGCATCGTCGCCAGACGAAGCTTTGTTAGCGCTGTGTCGCGGACTCCGACTCATACCTGACTATTCATCGTGTCGGGCGGGCGACATGCGCGATGCGACGTCCGGCAATGCCAAAAAGCCTTGCTCCAACTGCCATCGCCCAATCCCAGCGTCCCTGCTTCACACATTGAGTTAAATTACGTTCCTATTGGCAAGCTGATGCAGGCGGTACGGCATAACGGGCGCCTATTGCTAGCAGTCAGATTTCAGAAGGAAGCCGTCCCTCGCGGTAGCCGTCCTCAAAGAAATGCTGCTCTCCTGATCCCACCACACCCTTGCGGACACTCTCTGCAACGTCTGGGTATTGCTCCAGATACCAGCGCTCATCGACTGACATGGGAAATGGCCGCCGCCCCTCGAAGTAACCATCGTCGATGAAATGCTGCCTGGCGGAAACAATCTTGCCGTCACGGATCGCCTGCGCGATATCCGGGTACTCGTTGAGATACCATTCCTCGTCCACCTGGATGCCGGAAATCATGAGACGGATAATCTTAATAAAATCGTCGTAGGAGAGGCTGACACGCAACTCACCTCGGACAGTAGAGATTTCAACCGCACGCCTGATCTGATCGAACGGTGGCAGGTATTTCACGGCGGCTCCCGGCCTGAATTGCGGACAATTGCGACCAAAAACGGGACAGCGAAGGCAAAATAGCCGCAAGCGCCGCGCGATGGAACCCGAGATCGATCGTTTCACCCCGAAATTTTCACCGCCGTTGCGCAACGGCATACCGGATGTGATACCACATGGTGAACTCGAGGTCTGATCGCAGATGAACCGGTAAACTGATAGGCATTCATTCTATGCGCACCGGGAATGATATCATGGACACCACACCTCCGCAGGCAGGCGACACCGAGCTCGCGCACATCGTCCGGCGCTTCACCGATGCGCGGGTGCTCGTGATCGGTGACGTGATGCTCGACCGCTATGTCAGTGGCAGCGCGAGCCGTCTCTCGCCTGAGGCACCCATTCCCGTTCTGCGTCCAACTGCCAGTCGCGTCACCCTCGGCGGCGCGGCCAATGTCGCGCTGAACATCGCCGCGCTTGGCGGACACGTTTTGCTTGTCGGCGTCGTTGGCGAGGACGAGCCAGGCCGGGAGGTGGTACAGCTTCTGGCAGCGACAACGGGCATCGAGGCGCATTTGACCGTGGTTCCCGGACGTCCCACCACGGCGAAGACGCGCTTTATGGTTGGCGTGCACCAATTGCTGCGCCTGGATGAGGAGACGACCGCGGCAATCGACGTGACCACTGCGGAATCGGTAATTCAGCGTTATGCGGCCGCCCTGCGATCGGCTGATGTCGTGGTGGTGTCCGACTACGCAAAGGGGCTGCTGACCGACGACGTGCTTCGCGGCGCGCTGGAACTGGCGCAGGTGGAGCAACGTTTGGTTATCGCCGATCCCAAGCGGTCCGATTTCGCCGCCTATCGCGGGGCAACGGTACTCACCCCGAACGAACTGGAGGCGCGGATCGCGACACAGATCGACGCCGCGGACGATGTTGAGGCCGATCGGGCCGGCCGGTGTGCGCTGGAGGCGACGGGCGGCGAGGCTGTCCTCGTGACGCGCTCGGCAAAGGGCCTCACGCTGGTACGGCGCGACGAACCGGCGATGCATCTGCCGACGCGCGCACGTGAAGTCGCCGACGTGTCGGGAGCCGGCGACACGCTGGTCGCGGCATTGGCCGTCGCGTTGGGCGCAGGGGCGTCACTGCCCGAGGCTGCGACGCTGGCCAACATCACCGCAGGCATTTCCGTGGGTAAGCAAGGCACAGCGACGGTCAGCCAGGACGAGCTGCTCGGCATGCTGCACCTCGAGGACCTCGTCGCCACGGACCGCAAGGTCGCGACGCGCGAGGAGGCTGTGCAGCGGGTCGCCGCGTGGCGAGGACGAGGTTTGCGGGTCGGCTTCGCCAACGGATGCTTCGACCTGATTCACCCGGGACACATCCGCCTGCTGACAGAGGCACGCGCACGGTGTGATCGGCTCGTGGTGGCGCTGAATACGGATGACTCTGTGAAGCGGCTGAAAGGGCCGAGCCGGCCGCTGCAATCGGAGTCAGCGCGCGCCACGGTGATGGCGTCGCTCGCCCCTGTGGATCTGGTGACCCTGTTCGATGAAGACACGCCGTTCGAGCTGATCCGCGCCCTGCGCCCGGATGTGCTGGTAAAAGGTGCCGACTACACCATCGACAAAGTTGTGGGAGCCGACATGGTGCAGAGTTGGGGCGGAACGGTGCTGCTGGTCGAGGTGCAAGCCGGCCACAGCACGACCGGCACGATCAGGCGGATGACCAATCCGGTTGCGGTCTAATCGTTAACCAAATGGGCTGGATGCGGGTGACCGGATCGTCTGGTCAGTTCTGCATCAGGGGTGGCTAATGATGTTCAATCGCGCGAAGCTCGCACGGCCTCTTCCTCACGCACTTTCAGCCTGAAATAATCGACGGTCCTCGCCAGTCCATCCTCCAGCGGCACTGTCGGCTCCCACCCCAGCACCCTGCGTGCCAAGCCGATATCCGGACAGCGCTGCACCGGATCGTCGGCCGGCAAGGGCCGATGCACCAACGCCGAACCGGCGCCCGTCAACCGCACCACGCGTTCCGCCAACTCCCGCACC
>DATJJM010000461.1:0-3030 GCA_035492535.1 Acetobacteraceae bacterium
AGCGCGTATCCGCCGGGTTCGACGGTGAAGCCGTTCCTGGCCTTGGGTGGTTTGGAGTTGGGTATTCGTCGTCCTGAAGACACGGTGTTGTCGACGGGTGAGTTCTGCATACCGGGGCAGCAGCGTTGTTATCGCGATGACGTGCGCGGCGGCAACGGCACCGTCAACATGATTCGGGCGATCCAGCTATCGACCAATACGTATTTCTACAAGCTCGCGTTGGACATGGGCATCGATCGGTTTGCCAGCTGGATGGGTAGCCTGGGCTTTGGCAAGAAGACCGGCATCGATCTCCTTGGCGAGGCCGAGGGCATCCTGCCGTCGCGCGAGTGGAAGGCTACACGCAGCAAATATCCATGGTTCCAGGGCGAAACCGTCATCGCTGGTATCGGCCAGGGTTACTGGAACGTCACCGCGCTGCAGTTGGCCCACGCGACCGCCACATTTGCAGGTCATGGCACGCCGTACACGCCACGACTGGTGATGGCGACGGCCGCCGTGAAGGAGCATCCGGTAGCGCTGCCCAATCCACCGGCTGGACCGTCGGTGATCCGCAAGCCCAATGACTGGAACGTGGTGAATGAGGGCATGGAGGCCGTGGTGTACGGGGTGGGCGGAACGGCGCAGCAGGCAGGGGTCTTCAAAGGATTTCCTCTGCGGGTCGCTGGCAAGAGCGGCACGGCGGAACGTTTCTCACGTCGCAGCAACGAGTACGACAACAACAAGAACCTGGCCTATCTGGCGACGCGGCACCGCGCATGGTTCATCGGCTACACACCCACGGAAGCACCACGAATCGCCGTGGTCGCGATGCTCGAATCAGGCGCCTGGGGTGCGGCAGACGCAGGTCCCATCGTGCGCCAGGTAATGGATGCGTGGCTGGCGTCCAACGGTGGCCCGGTGCCACCGAAGAACACGCCGGAAAATGGCCCGGCCGTTCCGTCCAGCACGCCTGAACTACCCGAAGACACACCGGTGGCCACGCCAGCCGACATGTCCGCCATGCCCGCCGACAGCACCAGCACGGCGCCGCCCGACGACGGAGGCAACCCGTGATCGACGAGCTGCAGGTACGCCTCGTGCGCTTCATCCGTCGCCTGATGACGCGACCGCGCATCGATATTCCGCTCGCCTTCGGCCTGATCCTGCTGGCCAGCGTGGGCCTGGTCACGCTGTACAGCGCCAGTGGCGGCAATATGGCGATGATCGGCGGACAGGCCGCGCGCTTCGTCATGGGCGGTGTGCTGGTGATGCTGATTTCGCGCATCCCGCCGTCGATGCTGCGCACCTGGACGCCGTGGCTGTTCGCCGGCAGCGTGATGTTGCTGCTGGTGGTGGCGGGCATCGGCGAGGTGCGCAGCGGCTCCAAGCGCTGGCTGGATCTGGGCGTGGTGTCGTTCCAGCCGTCCGAGCTGCTCAAGCTCACCATGCCGATGATGGTGGCCTGGTACCTGCATCCGCGGCAGCTGCCGCCGAGCTGGAAGGACATCATCGTCGTCGGCATCCTCATTGCGATTCCGGCCGGTCTGATCGCGGAGCAGCCGGACCTGGGCACGGCCTTGCTGGTATCTGCGGCGGGTGCGTTCGCGCTGTTCCTGTCGGGCATGCGCTGGTGGAAGATCGGCAGCCTGCTGGCCGCCGTGGGCGCGATGGTTCCGGTGGCCTGGCACTTCCTGCACGAATACCAGCGCAATCGCGTGCGCACGCTGCTCGATCCGGAATCCGATCCGCTCGGCAACGGCTGGCACATCATCCAGTCGCAGATTGCCGTGGGTTCCGGCGGCGTGTTCGGCAAGGGCTGGCAGCACGGCACGCAGTCGCGCCTGGATTTCCTGCCCGAGCACACCACCGACTTCATCTTCGCGGTGTTTTCCGAGGAGTTCGGCCTGGTCGGCGTGATCGGCGTGATGCTGCTCTATGCCTTCATCATCGGCCGCTGCCTGTGGATTGCGATGGAGGCGCGCGACACCTATTCGCGCCTGCTCGCCGGCGCCATCGGCATGAGCTTCTTCGTCTACGTGTTCGTCAACGGCGGCATGGTGGCGGGCATGTTGCCGGTGGTGGGCGTGCCGATGCCGTTGATCAGCTACGGCGGCACCTCGGCGGTGTCGCTGCTGACGGGGTTTGGGGTGCTGATGTCGATTTACGCCAACCGCAAGATCCACAAGTAGAGGCACATTGCTGTCGCGCACAGGTGCGCTCCCACAAGGGGACTGACATTGTGGGAGCGCACTTGTGCGCGACAGGTTCTCGCGAAAAAGCAGCGGTTTTCGCCAGCCCGCATGCTAGGCTACCTTCGTAGCCGTTTACGACAGCGAAGTCATTCATGCCCTCGATTCCCGCGTCGCTCCCGACTCGTCGCCTTGTTGCCACGCTGGGCCTCCTTCTCGCCGCTGCAAGCATGCCGGCGTTCGCGCAAACCCATCCCGGACAGGATCAGCTGGTCAGCGAAGTGGCCCGCGATACGGGCAAGAGCAGTGCATCGCTGAATGCCTTGCTGGATGGCGCGAAGAAGCAGCAGAGCATCCTCGATGCGATCAGCCGTCCCGCCGAAGCCAAGCCGTGGAAGGATTACCGGCCGATCTTCATGACGCCCCAGCGCATCAACGACGGCATTGCGTTCTATCGCGAGCATCGCGCCCTGTTGGAAAGCATCGGCAAGCAATACGGCGTGGCGCCCGAGTACATCGTGGCCATCGTGGGTGTGGAAACCTCGTACGGTCGCATCACCGGCAAATACAAGGTGCTCGATGCGCTGGTGACGCTGGGCCTGTATTACCCGCCGCGTGCCACCTATTTCCGCCAACAGCTGAAGGTGCTGCTGGAGTTGCCGGAGAACCATCTGGCCGGTCCCGTCGACACGCTCACCGGGTCGTACGCGGGCGCGCAGGGCTGGGGGCAGTTCATGCCCGAGAGCATCCGCGACTTCGGCGTGGACGCCGATGGCGATGGCCGCATCGACCTGAAGAACTCGCTGCCCGACATCTTTGCCAGCGTCGCCAACTACTTCGCCAAGCACGGCTGGCAGAC
>DATJJM010000462.1:0-19478 GCA_035492535.1 Acetobacteraceae bacterium
GCGTCCATTCTCGACTCTCACATAAGACGCAACCAGCTTCACCCGGCGGCGGCCCTGCGTCAATAACGACGCCCTGCCCGAGGCCGGCGATCAGAACAATGAGTAGCCGCCGTCGATCACGAACGTATCGCCGGTGTGGTAGCGCGATGTATCGCTCATCAGATAGACAGCAATGCCGCCGAAATCGTCTCCCTTGCCCCACCGCCGCATCGGGATGCGTGGCATGACCTTGCCGTGGAACGTGTCATTGGTCGTGAGCCGGTGAGTCATGTCGGTCTCGATCCACCCGGGCAGGATCGCGTGAGCCCGCACATTGTAGCGCGCGAATTCCACCGCAAGCCCGCGCACCATCGAGATCATGCCGCCCTTTGTCGCCGCGTAGTGCTCGCCGCGAGGAGCGGCCTCGATCGCAGCCAGCGAGGCGGTGCCGACGAGTACCCCACCGCCGCCGCGTTCCACCATGTGCCGGGCAGCCGCGCGGAAGGTATAGAACGCGCCGTCCAGGTTGACGCGCAGCACGCGGTGCCAGAGTTCGCTGCTCATCTCCAGGAACGAGGCTGCGCCGCCGCCACCGATGCCGGCATTGGCGAAGCAGCCGTCCACCCGCCCCATGGCATCGAGCGTCTGCGCGAAGGCGGCGTCCACGGCAGCCTCGTCGCCGACGTCGCATTGCAGGGCAAGCACGCGGCGTCCGGTCTTCGCGAGCGCCGCCTCGGCTTCCGCATTCTTCGCGGCGTTGGTGCCCCAGATGGCGATGTCCGCGCCCGCCGCGGCCACCGCCTGCGCGATGCCGAAGCCGATGCCGCGATTGCCGCCGGTCACCAGCGCGACCTTGCCGCTGAGATCGAATGGTTGATAGGTCACTGGGCCCTCCGGTGTGTCGCTGGACGCTACAGGCGATCCGGTTGGTTTGGCGAGAAGGGACCCGTGCCATGCTGTTCGAACTGCCGCCCGCCACAAGCGATCTGCAAACGCTCGCGCGACGCATCGCCGAGGAGGCCGTGGCGCCGTGCGCCGCCGAGGTCGATCGGGCGGAGGCCTATCCATGGGACAACGTCGCGGCCCTGCGTGAGGCCGGTCTGCTGGGATACACGATCCCCCGCGAATACGGCGGCGCCGGTGGCAGTTTCCTCGACGCCGTGGTGATCATCGAGGAGATGGCGCGCGTGTGCGGCGTCACCGGGCGCATCGCCGTCGAGACCAACATGGGTGCGATCTCGGCGGTGATGCAGTACGGTACCGAGGCACAGAAGCAGTTGGCGGCGCGCCTAGTACTGGATGGCGACAAGCCGGCCATCTGCATCACGGAGCCGGACGCAGGTTCGGCAGCCACCGACATGACCACGCGCGCGGATCGCCGCAACGGCTATTGGCTGCTGAACGGACGCAAGCACTGGATCACCGGCGGTGGCGTTTCCAAGCTGCACCTCATCTTCGCGCGCGTGTTCGATGAGGCTGGTCGCGCGCGCGGCATCGGCGGCTTCCTCGCCGTGCGCGACGACGCGAAGGGGCTGGTGATCGGCAAGCGCGAACCGACGATGGGGCTGCGCGGGATTCCGGAAACAGAGATCCGGTTCGAAAATCTGGAAGTGCCGGACGAAATGGTGCTCCAGCACGACGGGACGCTGCACGGGTTTGCCGATCTGATGAACGCCTACAACAGCCAGCGGGTGGGCGCGGCGACCGTGGCTCTGGGCCTGGCGCAAGGAGCGTTCGAAGCGGCGACCGGGTTCGTCAAGCAGCGCCAGCAGTTCGGCCGGCCGATCGGCGAGTTCCAGGGGTTGCAGTGGATGCTGGCGGACATGTCGATCCAGCTCAATGCGGCGCGGCTCGGCGTGTATCGCGCGGCGGCGAGCGCTGATCCCTTCCCCGAGCCGATGCTCGCGGCGCAGGCAAAGGTGTTTGCCTCGGAGATGGCGATCAAGGTGACCAACGACGCATTGCAGATGTTCGGCGCGCGCGGCTATTCGCGCGACTATCCGATGGAGCGCATCGCGCGGGATGCGCGGATGTTCACAATCGGTGGCGGCACGGCGCAGGTGCTGCGGAATTTTGTCGCGGGCCGCGTGCTGGGCTGGAAGCTGCCGCAGACGCGGGACGGCTATATGGAGCGGGGGTGAGTGGCCTGCCAACGGAGAGACGCTGGCTACGCTCGTCCACTGCCGATCAGCATCTCGACGGCCATCGTCATCTTGCCATCTCGCGTCGCATATTGAGCCAGCCTTGCGCGGACCGCCTCCCTCACAGCTCGACGGTCAGATTCATCGAGAGCACGGTATGTCTGCGGGATTTGCCCGACACCTTCTTCGATAGGCGCCCAGTAGTCATCAAAGCCATCAATGGTGGCTTCACGCCTGACCTGTTCGACACGGATCGCCTGGAAGCCGGCATCGCTGAACAACCTCGCCAGTCGCACCCGATCAGCCAGCGACCACGACAGTGCAAGGACGCTGCGCTGGTCTTGAGTCAGAAATCGATCCAGCGCATCGCTCAGATTGCCCCACATCGGCAAACGGTCCGATGTGGAGTTGACGCAAACCGCCACCATCCCGCCGACACGGACGACGCGGTGAAACTCCATCAAGCCCGCGGCAGGGTTGGGAAAGAACTGCAGGCCAAGCTGACACACAACGGCATCGAAGGCGCCGTCCTTGAATGGCAGAGCCTGGCCGTCGGCGTTAACCGGCCAATACAGCGGGGCGTCCAGTCTGGCCCGTGCGCTCTTGACCATCTCAAATGAGATATCCGCACCGATGACAAAGCCCAATTGGCCGACGATCGGCACGGCCATCGCAGCAGCCTCGCCAGTGCCTGTCGCGACATCCAGCACGCGGTGGCCTGGGGCTATTTGAGCGGCGGCAAGCAAGTCAGGAACGGTGAGCCGAGACCAACGGCCAAGATAGCGCTCGTACGCTGAAATGCTGACTGCCCTTCCCGGCGCAGCATGTAACCCCCGCCCGAAGCTGGCACTCATTGGAAACTTCCTATCACCGTACCACGGGAACGTGCCGGTTTGGCGGCTGTCATCTCGGAGAGCGAGCGTCGTTGCAGGACGGCCCCACCGACATTCTCATCGAGCCAAGTCCTGATCGCAGGACAGATCGCCGACCAATCGGTGTCAAGCATCGAATATCACGCTGGCGCACGATCGCGCCAGCGACGGTGCCTCGACAACTATTCTACCGCAGGAGACAATCGGAGGGACAAGATGGGGGGAAAAGATATGCGACGCAGCCCGACGCAGCCACAAGCCGTCCGGACCCATGCTGGTGGCATCAGGCTTCTCATCACGTCAGATGAAACCGGCGGTGCGATGAGCATGATCGAGACTGACGTTCCACCCGGAGGAGGCCCGACGTATCACAGCCATAGCCGGGAAGATGAGACGTTCTATGTCGTCTCGGGCACCGCGGAAGTTCAGATTGAGAATGAAATATTCCTGTGCAGCGCTGGCGACCGCATTTATGGGCCTCGCAACATCTTTCACACTTACCGCAATGTCGGCGCCACTGACCTCAAGATGATCATTGTGTACACGCCTGCTGGTTTCGAGCAGAGTTTTGCGGAGCAGGCGGCGATGCTCCAAGAGGGGAAGGATCAGATCGAGATCAGCCGTATGCTGCTGGAACGCTATGGGCTGACACGCAGGCAGTTGCCCGCTTAAAGCCATTCGCTCCGCTGACCTCGTCTCCTTACGCAACAAGAAGGCGCCCGACATGACCGCATCGAAGGCCAATGCCCAAGGCCTCTTCGGCACATGGAAGCTGATCTCCAATCGAATCAGGACAGACGACACCGGTGAAGAGTTCGATCTGTTCGGAGCAAATCCGCGCGGCGTCATCAGTTTCGCACCACATGGTCGGATGACCGTGATCATAACAACCGCAGAGCGTCCCTCGCCGGTCACCGACGCTGATTTCAAGGCAATCGTCATGGGGATGAGCGCCTATTCCGGTCGCTTCACCGTCCACGACGACCACGTGGTCATTGATGCTGATGTCGCGTGGCTGCCTTACCCGAGACAGATCCGATACTTTGAACTGGACGGCGACCGCCTCACGTTGCGCACCCCGGTCCAGGAACTACCCATACTCCCAGGCCGCATGGTCCGTAACACGATCGTCTGGGAACGCGAGTCCTCCTGAAAGCAGCCGCCGCAGTGCCTAATCGGGAATGCCGGCCCGGCGCATGCCTTCATTGATACGCTCGCGCCCGCTGAGATAGAGCAGGACTCTTCTTGCTGCGCGCCCGGCGCGGAATCGGGTGATCGTGAAGCCCGGCTCAAGTTCCATCCCTGCTTTGGTCGCGGCACTGCTTATCCAGTGATGGGCCGCGACAGTTTCCAGAATGCAAATTGGGGAGCCGCGCGCCGCCGCGAAGGCACGATAGGGGTGAACGTCGTCGCATCCGCTGCATCGTGGCTGAATTGGCTTCAGCATGACGCTGAAATCTTTGCGTTTGAACCGGACACTCAACTCGTCTACCCATGATCTCTGTCGCAGCGGGCTCCTGTCCCGCGCGGCAAATCGCGCACGTCGAAGAGCCCGTTGCCGGCACACATCGTGTTTGGGTGGAAATAGGAGAACTCGATGCTTTCGGCATCATCCGTTGCACAAGCCATCACCTCGATTGCCGGCACGTTCTCGGGTCACCTGATCCAGCCAGGCGACGCGGATTACGACGCCGGGCGGCGTGTCCACAACGGCATGGTGGACCGACGACCGGCGCTCATCGCCCAATGCCGCGGGGCAGCGGATGTTGTCGACGCCATCAAGCTTGCTCGCAGCCTCAACCTGGAAGTCTCGGTGCGCGGCGGGGGACACAACGTTGCCGGTCGCGCCGTCGTGGAAGGCGGGGTGATGATCGACCTGTCGGACATGAAGGGTATCCACGTCGATACAGCGCGACGGACAGTCAAGGCGCAAGGCGGTGCAACCTGGGCGGACCTCAATCGCGAGACGCAATTGCACGGTTTGGCGGTGACCGGCGGCGTTGTCTCCACCACCGGCATCGCCGGCCTCACGCTCGGCGGTGGCATCGGATGGCTCATGGGAAAATACGGGTTGGCCCTCGACAATCTCGTGTCGGTCGAGCTGGTCACGGCCCAGGGGAAGGTTCTGCGCGTCAACGAAGAAGAGAATCCGGACCTGTTCTGGGCGGTGCGCGGTGGTGGTGGCAATTTCGGCGTGGCCACATCCCTCGAGTATCGCCTGTTTCCGGTTGGACCCACCGTTACCGGCGGTCTGATAGCCTACCCATTCGACGGCGCCCGCCAGATGCTCCGGTCTTATCGGGATTTCACCGCGACGATCCCGGATGAACATTCGGTTGCTGCAACCTTGGCTCACGCGCCCGACGGATCGGGCGTCAAACTGGCGGCTATGGTCGCCTGCCACTGTGGCCCGGTCGCCGCAGGCGAGAAAGCGATACAGCCCATCAAGGGATTTGGCACGCCGGTCATGGATGCGCTCGGTCCCATGCCGTATTGCCAGCTCAACAGCATGCTCGATGGCGGTTATCCGAAGGGAGCGCTCAATTACTGGAAGTCGAGCTTCCTCGCGGAGCTGACCGACGATGCCATCGACACGATGATCGAGCATTTCGAACATTGCCCGACACCGATGGGACAGTTGCTGCTTGAGCATTTCCATGGTGCGGCCACGCGGGTCGGAGCAACCGACACGGCATTTCCGCATCGGCACGAGGGTTACAACTTCCTGGTCGTATCTCAGACCATGGACGCCGGAGCCTCCGACCGGTGCACAGACTGGGTACGCAAGACCTATGCGGCGATGAAGCCGTTCATGGCTCCTGGCCGATATGTGAACTATCTGGATGACGATGAAACGGGAGACGCGGTCTCGGCAGCGTACGGCGCGAACTATCAACGTCTTCGGGAGATCAAAACAAAGTACGATCCCGAGAATATTTTTCACCTAAACCAGAACATTGTGCCATTGGTGCGCCAACGCGCTGAATAGCACCGGTCAATGACGATCCCCTGAGTCGCGGGCCCCGGCACTCCCGAGGCCCGCGTTTCACAATCAAAGATCGCGCTGGCGACCGCCAATGGCCCCGGCCGTCGAGGCGATGAACGCGCCAATCAGCATCGAGAAGAACAGGTAGAACGAAGCCTGCGCGGATGCCTTGCGCGCTGCATCGGCCGCTTGCTTCGCCTTGTCCTCTGCGGCCTTCATCTGCGCCACCGTGTCGTCGATACGCTTCTCGGCGTCCTGCTGGGAAATCCCGGTGCGTGCGGCGACCAGCTTTGCCAGATAGGCCCGATCCCCGGGATCGAGGCTGCCGTTGGCAACCGAGCGGGCAAGGATGCGGCTTGCCTCTGAGCGGACCTCCGGGGGAGTCGCATTGGCATCCGGCTGACTCTTCCTGAACATCGTATCCAGGAAATAGCCGTCGCTACCCGAGGCCTGGCTGGTGGCGGCCTGTGTGGCCGTGGAAGCGGCGCTGCCGGCGGCATTCGAAATCGCCCGTCCGGCGGAGCTGACCGCGGAAGAGATTGAGGATGTGGCGAAGGCCACGACCAGGATCGAGGCAAGCGCCCAAGCCAGAAATCCATGCGCCGTGTCGCGGAAGAAAACCTCGTCTGTATGGACGCCGGCCCATTTGGTGCGCAGCCGCCCGGCAAGATAGCCACCCATCGCCGACGAGAGCCATTGCACGATGATGAGCCATACCGCAGCAAGCAGGGTGAATGTCGTCGCCGATGGATTGAGCGCCGTCCACGGCGAGACAGACGAAAGGCCGATACCGGATCCCAATGCCACCAGAAGCAAGGTGATGGCGACGGCGGCCAGAGCGCCCGCTATGACCGCTGCCCACGAGACGGCCGTGGGTGAGCCAGCGTTTTCGTCCGCCACCATAACGGCGGGGCCGGCGGATTGAGCTACGAGTGCCATTGCGGCGGCCTCCTAATGCCAGAGAAGCAGCAGAATGATAATGATCGGGATCGGGACGCCGAGCAGCCAAAGAAGAATGGGCATCTCTTGTTCCTCCGTGTGTTGGGTAGCTGTCTGGCAGTAGTGAACTTGTTCTGCGCCGCTCAACCGGTGCGACTGTCACGTAAACGTTTCAGCAGTGTGGATCACGGTGTTTTGTGGTTGGAATTCAATACTGCTTGACCAGTCCCTGTCGTATATACGCCAGGCCTGATCCAGGCGCAGCGTCACACGCAGGCAAGTTGCATAACGCACGGGATCAGAGTGGGTTCATGTTGCCTGCTGCGAGGAGGCACCCCCCCTCACCACAAGCAAACAACAGGTTTCCAAAGCTTGCACTCGGGCTTGACCCGCGCGGCCACGCCTTTGGCGAAGGATTGGGCCGCGAAGCGGACCAATGGGGAGCAGCGCTCCCTGACCCTTACGCGCTAACCTTTGAACTCCCGCATCACTCTCAGGCCTTGTTCCAGGTCGGCAATCAGATCGTCCACATCTTCCAGCCCGATATGCAGCCGCACCAGCGGCCCATCGAATGGCTTGGACGCTGTGCGCAGGATGGCGCCCGACGTGCACAGGGCCAGGCTCTCATAGCCACCCCACGATGCGCCGATACCGAACAGCTCCAGAGCCTCGACGAAGGCATGTGTCGCCTCCACAGAGACCTGCGGCTGCATCTCGACACCGAACAGTGAGCACGCGCCGCTGAAGTCGCGCTTCCAAAGCGCGTGACCCGGGGCGCCGGGAAGCGCCGGATGCAGCACCTGCTTCACCTCGGGACGCCTGCTGAGCCAGTGCGCAATCTGGATGCCGGCATCCATCTGGTGTGCCAGCCGCACGCCCATCGTGCGCAGTCCACGCAGCGTCAGCCAGCAATCGTCGGGACTGGCGTACTGGCCGAGCGAACGCACCGTCGCGTGCAACGTATTCCAATCCTGCTCGGTGTTCACCGTGACAGCGCCAATCAGGATGTCGGAGTGTCCCGCTGGATATTTGGTCGCAGCCTGGATCGAGACGTCCACGCCATGCTTGAACGGCTGGAAGTGATGGATGCCCCAGGTGTTGTCCATCAGCACCTTGGCACCATGCGCATGGGCGACGCGCGCCAGCGCGGGCACGTCCTGCACCTCGAAGGTGTGGCTGCCCGGACTCTCCGTAAATACAACCGTAGTGTTCGGCCGCAGCAGCGCAGCCAGGCCATCCCCCGTAACCACCGGGTCATAGAATGTCGTCTCCACGCCGAAGCGCTTCAGCGTGGTGGAGGTGAAGGCCCGCGACGGCCCATAGACGCTGTCGGGCATCAGCAGATGGTCGCCCGCCTTCAGGAACGCCAGCAGCGGCGTGGTGACAGCGGCCAGGCCGGACGAGACGATGGCGCACCGGGTGCCGCCTTCGACCTCGGCGATCACGTCCTCCAGCGCCCAATGCGTCTGCGATCCGCCAAGCCCGTAGCTGAGCACGCGCTCGCTGCGCTTGGCCTGCGTGGCCAGGCGGTCCTTCATCGTGGGATACAGCACCGTCGAGCCGCGCAGCAGCGGCGGATTGACGAAGCCATGGATGCGCTTGCCGGCGCGGCCGGTGTGCGTCAGGCCGGTGCGGAAGCCGCGCTTGGGCGTGTCGGTCATGCGCGGCCCGTGTCGATCGGCGTGTCGGAGCGCCCGCCCCATTCGGTCCACGACCCGTCATAGACGGCGCCTTCGGGCAGCCCGGCAAGGCGCAAACCCAGCGTGAGGATGCAGGCAGTGACGCCGGACCCGCAGCTCGTGACCACGGGCCGGAAGCCGTCCACGCCGGCCGCGGCGAACCGGGCGCGGACGTCGGCAACCGGTCGGAACGTGCCGTCAGCGTTCAGCAGGTCCGTGTAGGGGAGGCTGGCGGAGCCGGGCACATGGCCGCTCCGCATACCCGCGCGCGGTTCGGGGGTTTCGCCGGTGAAGCGGCCGGCAGCGCGTGCATCCAGCACCAGCTCAGCCTGCGACGGCACGTTCCGCAGCAGATCCCCGACGCCGCGCAGGCGCATGGGGCGGTAGTCGGGCCGGTAGGCAACCGGCTGTTGCGGCGCGGGTTCACCGGTCTCCACCGGCCGGTTCTCGCGCTGCCACTTGGGCAGGCCGCCATCGAGCACCGCCGCGGCGTCATGGCCGAACAGCCCCATCAGCCACCACCCCCGCGCGGCCGAGGCCAGGCCCTTCTGGTCGTAGAACACGATCCGCGAGGTGTTGGACACGCCGAGCCAGCCGATCAGCTTGGCGAAGCGGCCTGGCGTCGGAACCATGTGAGGCAGGTCGGTGTCCGGATCGGCGATGACATCGATGTCGAAATAGCGGGCGCCGGGGATGTGGGCGCGGACGAACTCGGCGTGGCCGTCCTTGGGTTCATTGGGGAGATATTTCGTCGCATCGAACACGACGAGATCGGATGCGCCGAGATTGTCGGCAAGCCAGTCGGTGGTGACGAGCGGTCCCATGGCGATGTCCCTCCCGGAGTGCGGGTAGGGATGTGTCGGTATGGCGCGCGCGAGTCAATTGTGGGGAGCGTGCCCTGGGCGTGCTCGCTCACACCGGAATGGCGATCCTTAAGGAGACCGGCGCGGCGGCGTTCAGGCCACGCGCACGGCGTCCCGAACCGGATGAGCACCCACCAACCGCTCACGCAGATCCGCGACGGGCGTCACATGCGCTGTCGAGGCAGCGAGAATCACCAGCGTCGCGTGATGCACCTGCTCGTTCGGCATGGGCCCGAAGCCGCAATCCGGATAATCATAGGTCGCCGTCGCGTCCGATAGGAACACCACGCTGTAGTTGTGGAACATCGCATCGCGCCGTCGCATGACAGCAGTTCTCGGTGGTCGTGCCGGAAATGATGACCGTATCCACACCCCACCCACGCAGCACGGCTGGCGATCGGCGGATGCATGTCGAACAGCCCCATGTCGCAGCCATCGTGACGATGCACATGCGCCGTATACACAACACGGATACCCGCATCACGGCATAGCTTCAGCGCCTCGGCGAGCCGCGGCACATGGCACGCGCGGCCGGGGTCTCCATCGGCGCCCCGGCAGCAACGAAATCGTTCTGCATGTCCACGACGATCATCGCCGTCCTGGCAGGATCGAGCTGATTGATCTGCATTGGCCTGTGCCCCCTGAATATTGGATACACTGCTGCCCTTGACCCTCCGTCACCGCGATCCTCCCATTGCTAGGTCCGTGCGGTTCGCGGCCGACATATTTCACACGGAGAACGCGGAGGCGGTCACAGAGACCACAGAGAAGACTCCGTGCCGCAGCTGCAACGTGCGTGAAGCGCATTGACAACCTCATCTCCGCGAACTCCGTGCGTCCTCTGCGTTCTCCGTGTGAAATGCGTCAGCCACCCACCAACCCAGTCCTCGACAGGCATGAAAATTTTCCTTGACATTTCTAACCGTATCCTGTTATTGCCACAAACTATATGAAACCAGCCGCAGTCATCGCACCGTCCGCCGCCCCTCCCGAACCCCAGCAGGATCACTGCGCCTCCACTCTGCCCAACAACATCGCGGTGATCCTTCACGCCACCCGCGCTCTGCTGACCTACGGCCGCCATCTGATCGAAACCGCCCGCCACCGCGCCATAGCCCCCAACTTCGCTGCCATCGCCGCCTGCTTCGGCACCGGCAACCTCTCCACCATCGTCGCTCACCTGCACCGAGGCCTCCTGCGGGCGGCCGCCCTCGAACGCGTGCTGCTCGCCCGCGCCGCCACCGGACGCGATATCGAGTTCGTCGAGCGGCGTATCCGCACGCCGGACACCGAGCCCGTCCCGGCAGACCCCGAACCCGCCCCACCAGGCGCCGAGGGCAAGCGCGCACCACGCCGCTCGCGCCCCCGGGGCTGGGACGATCCCGAACTTTTCATGCCCACCCTGGAGGACCTCGAACGCCAGGTGCGCCGTCGTCCCGTCGGCCGCACCATCCTCGACATCTGTCTCGATCTCGCCGTCGTCCCCGGCTTCTGCCACGGCCAGTTCTGGAACGAACTCTTCGACATCATGAACTATTTCGGCGGCAGCGTTGCCCGTCTGATGCAGCAGAAGTCCCGCCGCCAGCAGAGATTTTGCCAGGAGCAGGACCGCAAGCCCGACGCCAACTGGGACTGGCTCAACATGAGCCGCGATGCACTCCGCCAAACCCTTGGCTTCTTCATCGGCGAGCGCCCGGTGAACCCGCTCGACCCCGCCGCCGCGATCGCCACCGGCCCGCCCTGATCGGCCACGATACGCGGCAGTGCTGCGGGCGCAGCACCGAGCGAGGCGCCAAATTATGCCTTTCGATGTGAGTCGACTCACATCGACGTGGCGAAACTCCTGGCAAGTCGTCGCGACCGGGCAACCAATCACGGCCCGGTCCAAAACCGACCTGTCCTCACGCTTGTAGAAACGTCACCGGAGGAGTTCGTGCCATGCCAGATTGCGACATCATCAATACAGCACTTGAAAAAGTGCCCACCGGCTCCCTCGTCAAATGCGATCAGGTCTGCCTCGAGGTTGCGATCGCGGCTGTCGATCTGCTTGACGCCAATGCCATCGGAGCGGCAGGCAGTGTCGGGTGCCTGCGCCGGTCAACAGGAGTGGTGGTCGGGTTTTCCTCCCAGCTCGCCAGCGTCGTGAAAAAGCAATTCAAGGCCAAGGATCTGGCAATCGCGATCAGTGGGATGGTCAAGAATGTCCAGTCACCGATGATCTTCTTTGCCTACGACATAGCCGCGCCGATAAAGGCCGCCATGGGCACCGAGCGTTGCGCGGAGAAATACATCTACTCATCAAGAGGCGGAGTCCCGACTGGAATGGCAGTGGTCTGGTACGGCGGCAAGGCCGACTATTCACCGGATGCCGACGCCCTGAAGGAATTCGTCCCGCTCAAATACAATTCCATCAGTTCGGATCGGTTCCAGTACATGAAACCCTGCGACGACTGCGTCAAATGCTCGCCGACGATGATGATGTTTGCCAGCTCGTGAGCCTGCAAACACCGCTTTGTATCCACGGTCCAGGGACGAAGCCTCTGGACTGCCTGGCGGCTCACCCCTCGCCGATGATCGTCTTGATCCGCGACGCCAGGTTGTCCATCGCAAACGGCTTGGTCAGCACGTGCATGCCGGGCTCCAGCCGCCCATTGCCGATCGCCGCATTCTCCGCATAGCCCGTGATGAACAGCACCTTCAGCTTCGGCCGCGTCTCGCGCGCGGCGTCGGCCATCTGGCGCCCGTTCATGCCGCCTGGCAGGCCCACATCGGTGATCAGCAGATCGATGCGCACATCCGATCGCAGCACCTTCATGCCCGAGATTGTGTCGGCCGCCTCGATCGCGGCGTAGCCGAGCTCTTCCAGCACCTCGGTCACCAGCATGCGCACGCTCGGTTCGTCATCGACGATCAGCACCGTCTCGCCGGCGGTGGCACGCGGCGCCAGTTCCAGCCTGGGCGCCTCTTCCTCGATATCGGCCGGGCCGCGGTGGCGCGGCAGGTACAGCCGCACCGTGGTGCCGTTGCCGATCTCGGAATACAGCCGAACCTGGCCCGCGGATTGTCGGGCGAAGCCGTACACCATGGAAAGGCCGAGGCCGGTACCCTGGCCCACAGGCTTCGTCGTGTAGAACGGATCGAACGCGCGCGCGAGAACGTCGGGCGACATGCCGGTGCCGGAGTCGGTCACGCAGATCGCCACGTACTGACCTGGCTCCATGTCGCGCTCGCGGGCGCCACGTTCATCGAGCCAGGTGTTGGCGGTTTCGATGGTGAGCTTGCCGCCTTCCGGCATCGCGTCGCGCGCGTTGATGCACAGGTTGAGCAGTGCGCTTTCAAGCTGGTTGGGATCGCACAGTGTGGGCCACAGGCCGATGCCCAGCACCGTCTCCACCTCCACCTGTGGGCCCACAGTGCGCTGCACCAGATCCTCCATGGTGGAGATCAGGCGGTTGGCGTCGGTGGGCTTGGGATCCAGCGTCTGGCGCCGGGCAAAGGCAAGCAGCCGGTGGGTCAGCGCGGCGGCGCGCGACGCAGCGCTCTGGGCGCTCGTGATATACCGGTCGAGATCTGCGAGGCGACCCTGCGCGATCCGGGCACGCAACAGTTCCAGGCTGCCGGAGATACCGGTCAGCATGTTGTTGAAATCGTGCGCAAGGCCGCCGGTAAGCTGGCCCACCGCTTCCATCTTCTGCGCCTGGAAGAACTGCTCGCGCGCCTCCTCCAGTTCAACCTGGGCCGCGCGGCGTTCGCTCAGGTCGCGGGTGATCTTGGCAAAGCCTATCAAGGTGCCGTCGTCGTCGTGGATGGCGTCGATGATGGCGCTCGCCCAGAACCGCGTGCCGTCCTTGCGGACGCGCCAGCCTTCGGACTCGTAGCGGCCGTCGCGGCGGGCCTGTTCCAGCGCGTTCCACGGGATGCCGGCTTCGGCGTCCTCGGGCGGGTAGAACCTGGAGAAATGCTCGCCGACAATCTCGTGTTCGGCGTAGCCCTTGATGCGGGCGGCGCCGGCATTCCAGTTGGTGACGTGACCATCGGGGCTGAGCATGTAGATCGCGTAGTCGGTGACACCGCGGACCAGCATGCGGAAGCGGCGCTCGGTTTCCAGGGCGGAGAGCTGCCTGGCCCGCTGCTCGGTCATATCGCGCGTGACCTTGGCGAAGCCCACCAGCTTCCCGTCCTGGAAGACAGGGTCGATCAGCACGTGCGCCCAGAACAGGGTCCCGTCCTTGCGGACGCGCCAGCCCTCCGCGGCGAAACGGCCGCATTCAGCCGCAGTCTTCAGGGCATGCGCGGGGATGCCGGCAGCGCGATCCTCCTCGGTATAGAAGCAGGAGAAGTGCCGGCCGATGATCTCGTCGGCTTTGAACCCCTTGATGTGTTCAGCACCCGGATTCCAGCTCACGACGTGCCCGGCGGGGTCGAGCATGAAGATGCCGTAGTCAACGACGCTCTGTACCAGCAGCTCATACGTGTCACGGGCAGTGGTCAATCCGGTCGCGCCTCCGGTCGCAAGGGAGACGCTACCGTGGTCGGCAGCAGATGTATGGGGGCTATCGAGTCACCATTGTGCGAGTTTTTGCACGATAGTGCGGCCAACTCGCTTGGCACATGGACAATACGGGGGTTCCGCTTGCCTGCGTACACGGAAATTGGGCAACAATCGTGCCGCCGCACTATGGCGGCAGGCGCAGGGGCGACAGGTCCGTCGTTACGGAGCCGGCGCTGGCCGCGACGCATCGCCGCCACCCGGCTCACCCGGTATATGCGCCCTCGGGTCCACCAGCTTGCCAGCCTGGTAAAGCTGGAAGTGCAGGCTGCCGCCATTTCTTATCTCATAAAGTTCGCCCCCGTCCTCGACGGGCGCTCCTTCCATCCGCAGCACCCCGGATTCGCCCGTACGCAGGTTCGGCGTCTGGTCCACGATGCTGTAGCTGCTCTCAAAGCCGTGGTCGTGTCGCACCAGGATTTCATATTGCCGGGCGATCCGCTTGGTCGGCACGGCGCGAATTCTGACGACCCGTCCTTTGCCGATCGATCGCACCACCCCCCTGTCGGGGAAGGTGAACTTGATGTTGCAGCCGCCGCCCGGCAGCGATGTCACCTGGATGGCCGCGGCCGCCGGCCACAAGAACGATATGTCGTCAGGCACGTGTCACTCCCCAACTGGAACGCTGCGGCGCCCGGACACCAGCGCGCAGCCACCACTCACGCCGGCTTCGGCTGCCGCCGGCAGTGGCACTCGCATGCGAGAGCCATCCGGCACCCCGACCTCCTCGTCCGACAGCGTCACCTTCACCGTTGCGTTACCCCCGTCAAGCTCACCCGCCGCCTAGGCCGGGCGCACATTCCACGGATATGGCGAAACCCCCTGGAGCACGCCGGCAATACCGCGGCGGAACGCGGTCTTCCCGTACCATTGCCCAACCGGCACGGTCGCCACGTCCGCCATCGCCACATGCGACAGCGCCCTGGCAACCTTCTCTTGTGCGGCGGCATCCGGCTCGGTCAGCCATTGCGCTGTCAGATCGCGCGCCTCCGCGCTGTCCCACCAGCCGAACCAACCCTTCGGCCCCTTTCCGTTGATCAGCGGATGCGTCGCCGGCGTGCTCACCGCGGCCGATGAAGAGAAGGTGTGGAACGCGCTCCAGCCGCCTTTCTCCACCGGCTCCATGCTGGCACGCCGCTGCACAACGGTCCCCCAATCGGTCTCCTGCAAGTCAACGTTCAGGCCGATCTGCTTCATGGTATCGGCGGCGACCAGGCCGAGCGGATGGATCGCCGCGAAGTCGGTCGGGTTCATCAGCGCCACTTTCTGCCCGGCGTAGCCCGCTTCTTTCAGCATCTGCGCCGCGAGCTTCGCCTCGCCCTTCATCGCGTCGGCATCACGGCCGCTGTAGTACGGCGTGCCGAACGGGAACACGTCATCGCAGATACGCCACAGCGATTTGTCGTCGCCGAACGTGGCCCGCATGACGTCGTCCTGTCGTACCGCCATCATGATCGCGCGGCGGATGTGCACATCATCGAACGGCGGCTGCACGTGGTTCAGGATCATCCACGAGATACGGCCCCAGGGCTGGTCCACCTGCAACTCGATGTCCTTGTTGGTCGCAAGCTGCGGCAGCAGATCGGCCAGCGGCTGCTCCCACCAGTCGATTTCGTCGTTTTGCAACGCAGCACCTGCGGTGGCCGCGTCCGGGATCACATGCCAGACGATGCGCGGAAAATGTGCACGCTTGGCGCCGGTCGCCCATACAGCCGGTTCGGGGCGCGAGACGTATTTGTCGAACCGCTCGTACACCACGCGGCTACCATTGACGTATTCGTTGGCGACAAACTTGTATGGACCGGAGCCAATCATCTCGGTCACCGGCTTGTCCGCGGCGGTCTTCGCCAGGCGCTCCGGCATGATGAACGGCACCGACGAATCGCACTTGCCCAGCGCGGTACTCAGCAGCGGGAACGGCCTCTTCAACTTGACCTGTATCGTTCGGTCGTCCGGCGCCGAATAACTGTCCACCGCGGCAGCGAGCGCCTGGCCGAACGGATCGCGCACGCACCAGCGCTCGATGCTGGCAATGCAGTCGGTGGCGCGCACCGGCGAGCCATCATGGAACCACAACCCGTCGCGCAGCCGGATGCGCCAGGTCAACTTGTCGTCGGAGACCGAATGGCCCTCGGCCATCTGCGGGTGGGAGACGCCGTTCGGCCCCACGGAATACAGCGTGTCAAACACGTAGTAGCCGTGGTTGCTGGTCACCGTCGCGGTCGTGAACACCGGATCGAGCAGCGTCAGGTTCGCCTGCGGCACGAACCGCAGGGTCGCCGTCTTGGCTGGCTGGGCAATGGCGGGGGCCGGCACCGCGCCACCCATCGCGACGAACGTTGCGGCAGACTTCAACAGCACGCGGCGGCGCATGACGATCTCCCTGCCTCGTTGTAACCCTCGGTCAGCGCCGCAGATTGCGGCCCGATGCTTGCCGCTGGCAACATCGGCGCACCATGGCAGCGACACCGGCAGACCTGTTCGCTCTGTTTGACCGACTTGGCATCGAACACAGCACCGTCGAACATCCACCCCTCTTTACGGTGGAAGAGGCCCGGCCGTGGCACGACAAGATTCCTGGCCTGCATTGCAAGAACCTCTTCATCAAGGACCGCAAGGGTGGCATCTGGCTGGTGGTCATGCCGGCGGACAAACGCGCTGATCTCGGGTGGCTCGAAAAGGCGCTCGGCGCACCACGGTTCTCATTTGCCAGGCCAGAGGTGCTGCAAGAGGTGCTGGCGCTGACGCCCGGCTCGGTGACGCCGTTCGCGCTGATCAACGATACGCAGCGCCGCGCCGCGGTGGTGCTCGATGAAGAGATGTTCGACAGCGAGTGGGTGAACTTCCACCCGTTGCACAACGCCGCATCGACCACGCTGCGTTCGGCCGACCTGCTGCGGTTTGTCCAGGCGCTTGGCTACCGACCGAACGTTGTGCGGCTGCCGTAGCGATCAGGTGGCCTCGGCCCCACTCAGCGCGAGACCGGTGCGGATACAGGCACTGAAATGCCCGGGCGCCACTTCCGCCAGTGGCGGCTCCTCCGCCGCGCAGGCAGGCTGCGCATACCGGCAACGCGTGCGGAACCGGCACCCGGACGGCGGGTTCACCGGGCTCGGCGGGTCGCCTGCGAGCATGATCCGCTGCCGCCCGCGCCCGGGCACTGGCGAGGGCGCCGCCGAGAGCAGCGCCTCGGTGTAGGGATGCCGTGGCGTATCGAACAGCGCCTGAGTGGGCGCCAGTTCGACCAGCTTCCCCAGATACATCACCGCGACACGATCGGAGATATGCCCAACCACCGCCAGGTCATGCGCAATGAACAGGATCGACAGCCCGAGCTCGGCCCGCAGCTCCAGCAGCAGGTTCACCACCTGCGCCTGGATCGACACGTCCAGCGCCGAGACCGGCTCGTCCGCCACAAGGAAACTCGGATGCAGGATCAGCGCCCGCGCAATTCCCACCCGCTGCCGCTGTCCACCCGAGAACTCATGCGGAAACCGCTCCGCGTAGGCCGGCAGCAACCCTACCCGCCGCAACATTGCCGCCACGATTTCCCGACGCTCTTCCCGCCCCAGCTCCGGCCGGTGGATCAGCAGCGGCGTCGCGACAATCCGTCCGATCGTCATCCGGGGATTCAGCGACCCGAATGGATCCTGGAACACCAACTGCATCTCACGCCTTATCGGCTGCAACGCACGTCGCGACAGATGCGTGATGTCGCGATCCTTGAACTGGATCGCTCCGCCGCTCGGTTCCAGCAGGCGCAGCACCGTGCGCCCAAGCGTCGTCTTGCCGGACCCTGATTCGCCCACCAGTCCCAGCACTTCTCCTGCATTCACCGAAAACGACACGCCATCGACCGCCTTCACCGTCTCATGGGCCGCGAATGGCGACCGTCGCGGCAGCACAAACTCCTTGCTCAGCGCCTCGACATTCAGGATGGCCTCGCCGGTCATGGCGCGATCAGTTCGCGCCAGCGCACACAGCGGACCAAGTGCTCACCATCCGCCGCATCCAGCCCCGGCACCTCGGTATCGCATCGCCCGGCCACCGCATGGTCGCACCGAGGCGCAAAGCTGCACCCATCCGGCAAATGCGCCGGATCAGGCACATTCCCAGGGATCGCGGTCAGCGTCTCGCGCAGCCCCGTCAGCCGAGGCACCGAGCGCAGCAGCCCCGACGTGTACGGCATCAGCGGACGCTCGAACAAAGGCCGCAGCGGCGCCTTCTCCACGATCCGTCCCGCATACATCACCACCACGGTGTCGGCGATCTCCGCCACCACGCCGAGATTGTGCGTGATGAACAGCAGCGCCATGCCGGTGCGCACCTGCAACTCGCGCAGCAATTCCAGGATCTGCGCCTGCACCGTCACATCCAGCGCCGTGGTCGGCTCATCGGCGATCAGCACCGCCGGCTCGCACGCCAGCGCAATCGCGATCATCGCGCGCTGGCGCATGCCGCCGGAGAGCTGATGCGGATAGCTCGTCAGCCTGCGGCGCGCATCGGGAATGCCGACCAGGTCCAGCAGCCGCTCCGCCTCGCGCAACGCCGCGCCACGCCGCATGCCGCGATGGTAGCGCATCGGCTCGGCGATCTGCTCGCCCAGCGTCAACACCGGGTTCAACGATGTCGCCGGCTCCTGGAAAATCATCGCGATCCGGCTGCCGCGGACCTCGCGCATCTCCGCCTCCGGCAGCGTCAGCAGGTCGCGCGTCGCACCATCCGTGTCGTGCAGCACCACGCGCCCGCGAACGCTCCCTGGCGTGAGCCGCATGATCGCCAGGCTGGTCACGCTCTTGCCCGATCCCGATTCACCCACCAGCGCCAGCGTCTCGCCCCGGCCCATCGTGAACGACACATCGTTGACCGCCGGCACCACCCCATCGTCCGTGCGGAACCGGACCGACAGGTCTGCCACCTCCAGCACCGCGCTCATCGTACGTCCAGGCGCGGATCGAGCGCGTCGCGCAGCCCGTCACCGAGGAAGTTGAACCCGGTCACCGCCAGCGTGATCGCCGCTCCCGGGATGATCGCGAGCCATGGCGCCGACACCAGGTATTCCTGCGCGTTGTTCAGCATGTTTCCCCAGCTCGGTATCGGCGGCTGGATGCCGTAGCCGAGAAAGCTGATGTAGGACTCCAGCAGGATCGCGCGCGCGACGTTCAGGGTGGCCGCGACGATCACCGCGGCGATCGCATTCGGGATCAGCTCGCGGAACATGATCATGCGATCCGACGCGCCCAGTGCCACCGCCGCCACCGCGAAGTCGCGATCGCGCAGCGCGCGGATCTGCGCCTCCACCAGCCGCGCCACTTCCATCCAGGCCGTCGCCGCGATGATCACCGTGATGGTGAACAGCGTCGGCTCCACGAACGCCGCCAATGTCAGCAGCAGGAAGATCGACGGAAAGCACAGCACCGCGTCCACCAGCCGCATCAGCACGGCGCCGATCAGGCCGCCATAAAACCCC
>DATJJM010000463.1:0-4687 GCA_035492535.1 Acetobacteraceae bacterium
CCGATACGCTCGAATACTTCACGCCGCGACTGGATCAGGCGCCGCAGGACGCCGAATTCGCCCTCTCCTATGTGAGGGAACATGCACGTAGCGTCGAACAGCAGGCAGCCGTGCAGGCAGTGTTGCGGACCAAGTGCGACATATTGTGGGCCATGCTGGATGCGCTGCATCTGGCGTATGTCGAACCTGGCATGATCCCGCCGGGTGCATTCGTGCCGTCATAGGCGCCGCGGTCACCGTTGGCGCTCACCGATTCAGGTAATGACGGACGCCGTTGAATTGCAGTAGCATGATGATGCTGCGCAAACTGTCGCGCAGCGTTCAGTACGACAAATGCTGACGTGAAGCAGATCAAGCGCTTCAGCAACGCCACAACCTGAAATGGGGAGTGCGAAAATGTCCGAAACCATCCGTCTGCATCCTTCGATCGACCAAGGCATCCGCCCCGGCGCCCCGAACTTCGCGGGCGGCACGCTGGTGTGCAAATGCAGCGATCGGCCGGTGAAAATCGCGATCAAGGGGAACGTTGCCTACGACCATGCCTGTGGCTGCACAAAATGCTGGAAGCCAGCCGGCGCAATGTTGTCTGTGGTCTCAGTGGTGCCGCGCGCCAACCTGACAGTCGCTGAAAATGGCGACAAGCTCGCCATCGTCGACTCCAACGCCGCAATCCAGCGATATGCCTGCAAAGCTTGTGGCGTGCACATGTATGGACGGATCGAAAACACGAAGCATCCGTTCTATGGGTTTGATTTCGTCCATCCCGAGCTGTTCCAGGAGTCAGGTTGGGCGCCGCCGGAATTCGCCGCGTTCGTGTCGTCGGTTATTGAGTCAGGCGTGAGCCCCGACAGTATGGTCGGCGTCCGCGCCCGTCTGAAGCAGCTCGGCCTGGAGCCGTATGACTGCCTGTCTCCGGCATTGATGGACGCGATATCGACCCACGTCGCCAAGGCCTCGGGGGCGCTGCCGAGCTGAGCTCGGCAACAACTTCCTTCGGCCCGATCAATACGTGACGACGCTACGGATACTCTCGCCGCGGCGCATCAGCTCGAAACCTTCGTTGATGCGCTCAAACGGCAGCACGTGCGTGATCAGGTCGTCGATATTGATCCGTTTCTCCATGTACCAATCGACGATGCGTGGCACGTCGGTCCGGCCGCGTGCACCACCGAATGCTGTCCCCTTCCAGACGCGGCCGGTCACCAATTGGAACGGCCGCGTGCTGATTTCCTGGCCCGAGCCAGCAACGCCAATGATGATGGATTGGCCCCAGCCACGATGCGCGCACTCCAACGCCTGGCGCATCACGTTGACATTCCCGATACATTCGAAGCTGTAGTCGGCACCGCCACGCGTCAGATCCACGAGGTAAGGCACCAGATCGCCCTTCACCTCACTTGGATTGACAAAATGGGTCATGCCAAACCTCTCCGCCATCTCGCGGCGGCGCGGGTTCAGATCGACGCCGACGATCTGCTCGGCACCAACCATTCGCAGACCCTGGATGACGTTGAGGCCGATGCCGCCAAGACCGAACACCACACAGCGCGCACCCGCCTCGACCTTCGCGGTGTTCATCACCGCGCCGATTCCGGTGGTGACACCGCAGCCGATGTAGCAGACCTTATCGAACGGCGCGTCCTCGCGAATCTTCGCCACCGCGATTTCCGGCAGAACAGTGAAATTCGCGAATGTTGACGTCCCCATGTAGTGCATCACCGGCTTGCCGCCGGATGAGAAGCGACTGGTGCCATCGGGCATCACCCCGCGGCCTTGCGTGGCGCGAATGGCGACGCACAGATTGCTCTTGCGGCTGAGGCAATATTCGCATTGACGACATTCCGGCGTGTACAGCGGGATGACATGGTCTCCCTTCTTCACACTGCTGACACCAGCACCGACATCGACCACAATCCCCGCACCTTCGTGGCCAAGGATCGACGGGAATAACCCTTCGGGATCGCCTCCCGAGAGAGTGAATTCGTCCGTGTGGCAAATACCTGTGGCCTTGATCTCAACCAGCACTTCGCCGGCGTGCGGACCTTCAAGATCTACAGTTTCAAGGCTGAGTGGTTTGCCGGCCTCGCGGGCCACGGCGGCGCGGGTCTTCATGGCGACACCTCCCTGGGGCGGATTGCTATTACTACCGCAAGCCGGGTCATCCGGCTATAGCATGGTCCGGCTTAGTATCGATGTGGCAATGCGGAAATGACGCCCGCAGCAGCAGGTTGTCGTTCAATGCGGCGACAGGCCACTTCGACCGTTCAGTTCGCTTGATCCTCTTGATCCGGCGATGCGCAGTGCCATCGCGCGATGCGTAGATTCGGGTGTTCATCGATCCACTGCGCGATGAAGGATTGGGCCTACATCGTGCAGGCTGTCAGCGTCTGATCAGACTGCAGCGGGATATGGTACTCGCGGCATGCGGTAGGGTTGCTGAAATTGCAGGCCAGCAGGACCAGGTCAATGAGCCGCATAACCGGGGAAGTTTCGCCTGACAATACAATTGGTCGCTGTACTAACCGGTAGCATGCCCGCAACACGAAACAAAATGCTTTTTTTGGACGGCCCGATCGGGCTACGCCGTTTTCGGCCAGCACAAAGCACCCTCAATCACTTGAGCGAGAGAATCCAGTCGACAATTTCCTGGATCTGTGCGTCCGGCATATCCGGATGCGGCGGCATGGGCACGACGCCCCACGTCCCAACATGGCCTTTCTTTATGGCGTCACTGAGTGTCTGAACCGCGTCCGGCTGTCCCGCAAACTTCTTTGCGTGCGTGCCAAGGCAGCTTGCGCAAATATCGCCGTGAGGATGGCTTGGGGCGGCTCGGTCCGCGCCAGTCCATCGGCATAGAACCTGGCGATATCGTCCTCGGCATGCAGGGCGGCGACAAAGACGGCGACCGCAAATCGCTCCTGCAACGTGACATCGCCCGGCTCCGCCGATTCGAACAGCACCGGATAACTTGCCAGGGCTTGCTGGCGCGTCACGGGTTTGCGGTCCCCGATCATCGCCAGTGGCGAACCTGCCGCGAGGCCCGCGATCGTATCGATGATATCTGGATGGCTCATGCGACGCTTCTCGCCTCAGCACGCTGGGCTTCTGTGTGCCCTGGCTGCCAGCCCAACGCGGGCGCCACCTCCTCGGCCACCAGTTCGATCGAGCGTAGTGTCCATGCGTGCGGTGGATCAACGGAGTGAACCTGCACAGCGAGATCGGTCACGCGCGTCAATGTCTGGTCAGCCAGCAGCGATTGGATGACTTCTGCCGGCGTGCCGACATGCACATCGAATGCCTTGATCATATCGGCAAGCGAGCCGTCAGGCGGGCGATGGCCTCGCTCAATGAACCGCGCGAGTGCCCTTTGCAGGCCGACTTCAGCAAGGCGCAGAGCATCAGCGCGGGTTTCGGCAACGAAGACGCTGCGCGAGCCGACAATACGCGGCGCCCGGCCCGATGGCAGGCCTGCCAGGTAGGCATCGATGATCGGCTCCTGCAGCTCCGCCAAAGTAGCGTGCGGATGATCAGGCGCGCGAGGTTGCGTGCGGGACAGCATCAGGCCATCACCGGCAAGCCCCGCGCGCGCACCGCCTGTGGTCGAGAACGTTGCCTGCCACATGCGCTCGGCGAGATCCTGCTTCGCTGGATAAAGTACATCACCACCGGGAAGCGCTTCGCCTTTCAGCGCTCCGCGCAGCCGGCGCAAATGCCGCTCGAAGAGATCGCTCCGGACCTCGGAATCGAGCTCGAAACCCGCGAACGCCGTCGGGTTGCCACCATTGCCAACGCCAAGTTCCAGCCTGCCGCCACTGATCATGTCCAACACGGTGGCATCCTCGGCCACGCGGACAGGCAGCTCCAGAGGCAGCGTCACGATCCCGGTGCCGAGCCGGATGCGGGATGTCCGTCCGGCGACATGGCCGAGAAACACAAAGGGCGACGGCAGACCTCCCTCGTGCTCATGGAAATGGTGCTGTGCCACCCAGGCGGTGTCGAAACCGAAACGCTCAGCGTGCATGATCTGCTCGGCCGCGAGACGGTAACGCTCCGCCGCCGGGGCTTCGTCAAGCAGACGGGAGAAGAAGGCAAGGCGGCGGAGGTTCGGGAGCGGACGCATTGTCGCGTCGGATGGTTGGACGATCGACTAGAACTGGAATTCGGGACCGTCGACATAGCGAAACCGGTCCAGTGCATCCGCACGCAGGGTAAAGCCGAGGCCTGGCCGCTCGGGCGCGTGCACCATCCCGTCCGGACGAATGTCAAATGGTTCGTTGAACAGCTCCCACATCATCGGCATGTAGCCTTGTGTCACTTCAAGGATATGGCAATTGGGTGCGGCCATAGCGACATGGATGCTCGCGGCGAACAGCACGCCGCTGCCCCACGCATGCGGCGCGAGGCGCACGCCGTGTGCCGACGTGAGTGCTGCAATCCGTCGGATCTCCGTCATGCCGCCGGCACGCGCGACGTCCGGCTGCGCGATATCAAGTGCCCGGCGCTCGAGCAGATCCTGGAAGTCGAACCGCGTGAACTCGCGTTCGCCCGATGCGATAGGAATGGTCGTGGAGCGCCGGACCTCTGCCTGACCCGCGTGATCGTCCGGCGAGACCGGTTCTTCGAACCAGGCGATGTCGTAGGGCTCCAATTCCCTGGCCAGCTTGATTGCTGTGGCAACCTCAAGTGA
>DATJJM010000464.1:0-38869 GCA_035492535.1 Acetobacteraceae bacterium
CCGCAGGATCGCCACCGTGCCGTAGGTATCCAGCAATCCCGTGTTCACCCCCGGCGCCTTCTTCAGCACCGGGAGGACATCCGGCGAAGGCAATTCCAGCCAATCCACCTCCCCGGAGACCAGCGCGTTCGTCGCCGTCGCTCCATCCGGAATGATCCGCCACTCCACCCGATCGAGCAGAACCTTATGGCCGCCCGTATCATAGGATGCCGGCTCCTGTCGTGGCACATACTTGTCGAATTTTGCGAATGCCGCGTGATGGCCCGACACCAGTTCATCGGGCAGGAACCGGAACGGCCCGCACCCCACGATTTCAGTCAATTGCTTGAACGGATCGGTTGCCGCCAACCGCTCCGGCACGATCACCGGCTGCGGTTGCACCTTGGAGAGGAAGTGCGCCAGCAACGGGAACGGCTTCTTCAGGCGCCACACCAGCGTCCGATCATCCGGCGCCTCGATCGCATCCAGGCGCGCGTTGATCGTCACGCTCACCGCATCGCGTTTCAACCATCGCTGCAACGATGCGATGCAGTCCCGCGCCAGCACCGGCGTGCCGTCATGGAATACCAGACCCTCGCGAAGCTTCATCGTCCACCGCTTGCCGTCATTATCGACGACGTGGCCTTCCACCATCAACGGCTTCGGAATGAACGCCTGGTCACGTCCATACAGAGTCTCATACACCATCAGCGAGAAGTTGCGGGTGACAGTAGCCGTGGTCCACACAGGGTCCAGGCTGGTCAGATTGGCCTGAGGCACGAAAACCAGGGTCTTGGCGGTGCCGCCGATGGCCGGCCGGGCAAGCGGCAGGGCCGCTGTCGCCGCCGCGGCCGCCAGGAATGCGCGTCGTTTCATAGGTCGTTCCCTCGTGATTGAGGTGATCGTACCCAGATCGCGCCATCCGCGCCACAACGTTCAAGGGAATGGCGATATGGCCGAGACTCTGCGGTGATCGGTGACGACCAATCCTGGTCGGCGACGGAATGGTTTGGGGGCCAGCGATCGGCCGCGCAACGCCGTTGGATGCGCCGCGAGATGACAGGTCTGAATGAGGTGGACGCTAGTTCACTTCAACTCCGGCCAGGTAGTAGACCTCAACGCTGACCGCACCAGCCTGGGCCTGTAGGAATACAGCCTGACCGGCATTGCCGGCATTCCAGGCCGCTTGGGCACCCACTGTTAACTGCCGCAGTCCCATGTTGGGCCGTATGACGTTATCGGCCCAACCCGCGCCTTGGATATAAAGGTATGGATCAAAGCCCGCCACGATCGGGCCGAACTGAAGATATCGGTGCGGGGGAAGGTTGTCGCGCGCAGCGATGCCGGCAGCCCCCAGTCCGGTGGTCAGCGTCAGTCTGCCCAGCTCATTCCAACCGGGGTAATTGCCACCGGGCGGCATCGGTCGTGCCGTGCCCCCGGTATGCTGCACCGCCGACCACGTGCAACCCTTCGATTGTGCGGTTGCCAGGTCCGACATGGTGAGCGACTTCAGTACGAAATGACCCGCCATAACTGTTCTGCACTCCGCAGGGATCGGGTCCAAGATAGCAACAGACAGAGCGACGTTCGTTGTTATCTCGCAAATACACCGTAAAAACCTGTCATGGGCTTTAGGTATCGAAATCGCGGCGGTCTCGCATATGGATAGTGTCGGCATTGCGCTGCCGTGCGGTATCGGCCGCACCGCTCAAGCGCCCGCGGCGGCGTGAAGGCTGACGGCAGCAACCGAGCACTCGCCCATTTAATCCGGTAGCAAGGGCGCCCGTCGTTTGAACGGGTAGCACAACTGTCCCAACACGTGCGTAGGCACGTCATCACCGGGAGTGCCGAAAACGCACGGCAATTGGCCCTTGGGCATATAGAATGTGCCAAATGCAAGATCGAGGAACGGGAAGTTCGGAGCGAAATTCTTGTTGCCTCCCTGGTCCGGATAGGTGTGGTGCCAGCGATGAAACACCGGGCTGGCGATCACATAACGGAATGGACCATACGTCCAGTTCAGGTTGGCATGCGCCAAGAGGGCTGCGATCATGTTGAATGGAACAAGGAATATGAATGCCTCAGGAGTGAAAGCGAGGAGACTGATCAGAAAATTGATCAGGGCCGCGTATAGAACGAAGTTGATGGGATGCATCCTTACCGAAGTCAGCCAATCAACACACACAGGGGCATGATGAATGCTATGGAAACGCCATAGAGGATACTGATGAAATAGCCGATGCACCCAATATTGCAGCAGGTCCGTAAGAAGCAATATGATGGCTAGCTGCGCCAGGAATGGTGTCCTGGCCAGTGAATTGGTCGCAGCCGAGACAACATGGTCAAAGTGCGCATAGTCCACAGCATACCTAAGCGCCACCAGCGTGACATAGCCGTAAAGCAGCGGAGCCATGAACCAGTAGATCAGGTCCGTCTTCATGTCCCTGCGCCAAAACGGCTGCTGCTGGGCCTTGAACATCCAGTGCAGAAAGCCAAACAGCGCCAGACCGATGACCAGCCAACCGATGGTGAAGACCAGCATCGGAATCAGCACCGCGCTGACATAGGACGGATCGTTCTGCATGACGCTTGGTGCCTATACTCGATCTGATCCCGACGCGAGCCCATCGTGTGGAGATTGGCAACCCTATGCTGGTTCGTTGCGACCTGATAGCCGCCGTCCAGCACCAGGTAGCAACCAACGCGCAGGTTAGCAGCGTCTCACCAGCTGGCATCCGGCTATATCTGGCACGGCTTGCTTGATCGGGGACATGGAAGGCCGGATGTCGCAGATGTGCATGTACCTTCGTGCATCGACGCCACGCTCCTGTAGCCGCCGTCACATCGCGCCTCGGACGCCAGAAGCCCCACCCGGCACGGCATGATCCGTTTGTCGTGCGTTGAGCCGTTGCAATCCAGGCGCCCAGAGGGGGCCTTTCGCATCTCGCAGGATCGGCGTGATAAAACTCACATCGTGCGGGAAGGTCGCGGTGTAAGCAGCAAGGCATCCAGCCAGCCTAACTCTGCTGCCGGCCGCCCCGCGTCTTCACTGGGGCGGCCGTTTTTTTATGCAGGCCCGCCCCCCCTGACGCCAGTCCAGACACCTCGCGCTGTTGTGCGACTGGTCAGTCCAAAGCACGAATGTTCGGCGCCACGGCGGTCAGCCAGTTTCCGCCCCGGCCTGCGCGTCACGATCAAGCGCCGCGGTCGAGCTACTAGCCGCCCAACGCCGCCGTTACTGCCTTCGCCTTCGCGGGTTCCAGATGCGCCGCCGCGGCGCGTATCAACCCAACCGCCGCGGTCCGCACCTGTGCAGGCGATAGATGCTCCGGCGCCGGATCCCCGCCATGGATCGCGAACCAAAGTGCGATGATCCACTCGATGTCCTGGACGTGGATGCCGACGATCTGGCGTACGGCGGTTGGTTTGATGCTCATGGCTATTCCTCCTCTTGTAGCGAACACGCTACTCGCGGTTGCAGCTTCGCTCGTCGCCAGGAACGCGGCTGCTATTTCAGATTGTAACACACCTTGCGGCCGGAATGCAGATCAAACCTGAACAGGCGACAGCACGCTTGGAACGCTCTCTCGATCGCCGCATGGTTGCATCGGCTGCGGCATGGGGGGAGCGCCAGCGAAGGTGGGCCACCGGCACGTCGCCCCAGCTATGATCGAACACACACCGCAAGTCCGGCAGGTCGATAGCGCAGGCAGCGTTGGCACGTCAGGCCCAGCGCGACACAGCTTTCCCACTGACAATCGCCGGAAGCCGCTCGGCGCCTCGGACGTCCGGCGCGCACGAGCACAGGTCGCGCGGCGTCGAGTCCATCCGCTCGCGCGCAGCACGCGATCGTCGTCGCGCCATGTCAGGACTTGTTTAAGCCATCTATGGCAGGGTGATCCCGCTGTTGGAGGCAGACATGTCTGCGATTGGCCCTCTGCCGGCTTCGACCGCCGATACCCTCCCCTTTCCATCCCAAGAGACGCAAGGGCCGATGCCGCCGGCGGCCGCAGCGGGATCGGATGGTCACGATACGGTCACGCTGTCGCCGGCAGCGCGCATGCTGCTGGCGGTGTCCGAAATGCTCGCGCAGGCCGAGGGCGGGGCAGACACGGCCATTCGCGGCCAGGTGCTCGACGTTCTGAACAACATCAAGGAACTGGCGCAAGCTCCGGCGCAGGATGGCGGGGCAGAAGTGCGGGTTGCCAGCAATTCGGGCAGCGGCGGGCTCATCCCCGGCGGCGATGGCAGCGGTGCCGACGCCGCCACGCCCGCGCAGATCCAGCCACTGGGCCAGGTGGCCTATGCATCGCAAGTGGCAGCAACCCTGGACGATACCAGTGCCTCGCAGTCGCTCCAGGGCAACGGCATGGTGCTTGTGGCAGTCCCTGGCGACGGGACCGGCGCCAACGCCTCCGTCACGCTGGACAGCGTCCAGCCGGATCAAGCCACAGGCAGTGCCGATACCTGGATCACGGCGGGTGTCAGCCGCGCATCAGCGCAGGCTGTCGGAAGCTCCGGCAACGATTGGATCGCGGCCTATGCCATGGTCCCCGGCCAGCGCGACATCACGGATGCCAGCGTGGCGGTCAGCGGCGGAGGCGGCGACGACAGAATACGCACCTTATCCACCGGCATGCTGTCGGTCGATGCGGGCGCCGGTGACGACGTGGTCGACGCCCACTTCGCCAGCTACGGCGTCGTCAGTGGCGGCGACGGCAATGACTTGATCTACATGGCGGGCTCGCTGGCAACCGCTGACGGTGGCGCAGGCAACGACATCATCATGCTGGCAGGGCAGTCCGTCGGCGCCACAGGAGGTGAGGGAAACGACACCATCTCAGGTGCCGACTGGGCCGCCGGCGGGACAGGCAACGACACGCTGGAACTGAGCAACGCAAAGGTCAGCGGTGCCACCTTCGCTCGTGGCGATGGCACGGACACCATCATGCTCTCGCCGATCGAAGACGGCCGGTCGGATGTCTCGATCTATAGCACGTCTGTCAGCCTAGGCGGCGGCACCATCGAATCGCACGACATCTGGCTCGCCTACGGCACCGCGAACGAGATCAAAATGGATCTGCCGCAACCCGGCGAGGCCGGTTATGGGCTGGCCCACACAGTTCTTACCCTCGGCAACATCGGTCTGCACGACGTGCAGTCAACGCTCGACGGCACCGACCTGACGCTGGCGGTTGCGGGGACCGGGGACTCCATCACAATTCGGAACTATCTGCAGGGACGCGTGACGTTCGTGTTCGACAACAGCGCTCAGGGCAACGGCATGATTGCCACGCGGCAGCTCCCTATACAGGTGGCGCAATAGGAAGCTGCCGATTAGGCGTCCGCTTCGCTTCCCACTGACGGGAAGCGAATAACCATCCCTCCCGGGTCGTCCGACCCGATTTGGTTCTCCCATTCTCACCTCGTTCAGCCGCCGCCAATTAGCCGTCGGGAGGCCTATTCTCATGCGAACAGAGGAGGAGCAAGCGGCGGTCGCGCGGGCGGAACGGGCTCCACTGGCAGGTGGCAAAAATGCGTGAGAGGTCGCCAAATAAACGATTTAATAACGTTACGATCATTGCGACTGGCGATACTTTCGAACTCTCATGATGGATCAGCCCCGCAATGCAAGATGACGATGAGATTCCCCTCGAGGACCTGATCGCAATGGAGCAAGTCGCCAGAGACCTTTGGCAGAAGACCACCAACGGCACAGATGAAGGCTGGCGGGCGCTCTCCGTGCTAGCGAAGCAGGCGTGGCGCAATCGCGCGCGGATGGAGGTTACAATCTGGCGCCAAAGAGTCGGTCAGCCGTAGGGGCGTCTCGCCGGAGTATTGGCCGGAGGGACCAGGCGCCACTGCACCGCGACAGCACAGCAAGTGGCACTCGGGAACCCCATCCGATGAGAACATCATGGGAACAACACGCGCAAGCTGGGCCGTCGTGGGCGAAGCGCCTAGCCGACTCCATTGAGGTTGAGACTGCTAGTTGCTAGCGTATTTCAAACTGCAACGGGGGAATAGACATGCACAAGTTCGCTTTCTTGCGGCGAGGCCTTCTCAACGCGTTGCTGACAATGTCGATTCTTGGTGCGGTTACCATGCTCGGTGCCTGCAATACCACCGCCGGTATCGGTCAGGACGTCAGTGCGACGGGCAAGGCGGTGACGAACAGTGCCGAAAAGGTCAAGCAAGGTCTTTGACCGCTCTGTTGCATTAGGAGCCGACGCCGCCTCACCCCGCGCGCATCGCATCGGGCGCATTACGTCGCCCACTGCCACGCGAGGGCTGTAGCAGGATGCCAGGGCCGTCAGGGCATGGCACTGTTCGCCTCCGTACTGGGGCCGTGGCAATCGACAACCGGGAGGAAGCCGGTCAGCCCGGCCAGAGGTGAGACAAGGATCGCGTAATGCTGGACCCGAGCGGAGGCGTTGGCGGTCGCTATCCCGCCTGGCCCAAGCCTCTTTGCTGGCGAACACGGAGTCATCAACGCGGACCGGAAACAGGACGGTCACCCCTCGCTTTCGTTCTTCAGCGAGGGCCTTGCTGTTGACTTCTTTGTTCCACCCGGTCGCTGGCAATCGAACTCTCGGACAGGACCAGCAGTACCTTTTGCCGGGTGCGGATGGCATCGTCGAGTGTGTCGAGGAACCTTGGCCCCGATCATCATGTCCTCTTGCGCGAACCCAGCAGCGCACGCCCTTGCCCTGAAGGTCCGCGTATAGACGTTGGACGAAGGCATCATCCTTCGAAGAATAGCTGATGAAGTCGATTCATCACTGCTTTATGTCGCGACTGGCGCTGCCCGAATAGCTAATCAATCACCGCGACGGCGTTAATCTCGACCAGGCAACGCGGATCGGTGGCGAGACGCACTACCTGCACCGTAGTCGTTGCCGGCCTGGTGTCGCCAAAGAACTCGGCCCAGACGCGGTTGAGCGAATCCTGATCCGTTAGATCGGTCACGAAGCGGTCGCAGGTCACTACGTCGGCGAAGCTCGCCCCGACGGCCTCGAGCCCGCGGCTGAGATTGGTGAGCGCAGCGCGCGCCTGGCCTTCCATGTCGTGCGGCATGGAATCGAATTCCTCCGGCCGATGCGGGTGATGGTGATAAACCGGCGCCGCGGTGCAGCCGGCGAGATAGACCGTCGTGCCGCCGCGCGCCTTGATCGCGGGCGCAAAGGGCATCCACATGTCCGGCGCATCCGGCCAGTGGCAGTGCTCGATCGTCTTGGACATCGCCGCCTCCCTTGTTGGTTGCGGAAATACTATCATTCCCGGTCATGCCGCAGAAATACTTTCGTCGATTCAGAGTCTGCTGCGGGCGGGACGGGAACTGCTGCGGCAGGCTCGGGGCGGCCCGCATAGCGCCATGCTGCAGAGCGACCCCCCATGGGGGTGTGGCTCCAGGAGTTCTCGAGGGCCGATCTACCGCCACGGGATCACGCGCAGAATTTTTTCGCTGCGCGTGGTTTTTTCAAACCGCGGCGCCTTCGCGACTGACGTCAACCTAGTCAGTGGGGTTGTTACCCGATCTGTTACCCGGCGCCATCGGGAGCGATGGGGCTTCTCGCGCAACCCATTGATTTCATTGGCGCGCCCGAGAAGATTCGAACTCCTAACCCCCAGATCCGTAGTCTGGTGCTCTATCCAATTGAGCTACGGGCGCTTCGCCAGATTTTTCAAGACCTCAGCTCCCCATCAGGGTCACCTCGGCCTTCTCCTTGCTCTTCATCCAGTCTCCCGCCTTGGCGGCGGGCGGCAGGTTCAAGCACATGGTGCGCCCGGCTGCAACCGTCCACATGCAAGCCGGCAAATCATGGCAACGCTGCCAACCCTCTTGCGGCCGTCGAGCCCGTAAGGTGGGGCCGAGCCACCTGCTGTTCACGTCAGGAAGTCGGCAGCCGCGACCCCGGCCATGACGCTCATTTCCCCATCGTCGCGGGTCGGCAAGACAGTGGAAAAGGCTTTTCCCCGGGTCAGCCGACATGTTTGCAGTTCCTGGCATGGTACCTTCATTGTTAAGCATCACCATCGATGGATGGGGGAAAGCGCCTCGCGTCGCACGACTACTTGGCAATAGGGCATAACGTTGGGTCAGAGGGAGCGCATATCATGAGCGACCATCGGACATTGCCGGACCTTGGCACATCTCTGATCCGCTTGCCGGCGGGCACGGGGCGCGCGGATAGCACGCTGCACCGGTTGATGGTGGCCGATAAGCCATTCTATGTCCTTCGCCAGCGCGGCCGCTTCGTTGATATGACCTACGACCATGGCCGCCTGCTTGCACGTGAGATTGAAGAGGGAGCCTTTCCGGAAATCCTCTCGACGATCGCCCGCGGCACCGACCTTGGCGACCCCTTGAAATCCGGCGTGGCGACAGCGCTGTTTCGGGGCCTCAGCAACCGCATCGTTGAAAGCGTCGGTAGCGAATTCCGAGATGCCATCGGCGCCATGGCCGATGGTTATCGGGACGGCCTGCCGACGCCAACCTTCTCTCGCCAGCAGGTGATCGACGCCCTAGTCGCGATCGAACTCGATAACCTCGCAGAAGGCATCCAGCATCGACTTGCGCTGCCTTCGGCGTCGGCACGCATCGCAGCGGTCGCTGACGCGATCGACCTCTGCCTGCCACACGCGAACCCGGACGTGCGCGCCCTGCTCGCGGGCCCCTCCGATGTCGCCGGCCAGCATTTGGCTGCTGCCAGCGCGAGCCTGGCTCACCAGAATCACCGTACCGGCATCGCCTGCACCGGGTTCAGCCTGCCCGGCAAATCGACCGTGGATGGACGCCATCTGCACGCGCGCAACCTGGATGCCGACTTGTACAATTGGAATGTCGCGACCACCCTCTTCTTGATCGACGAGACTGATAACCATCCCGGCTGGCATCGTTACGTGGCGTTCGGCACTGCGGGCCTGATCTATCCAGGCGGCATCAGTGGTTTGAACGATGCTGGCATTGCGGTCTCGCTACACCAGCTTTCCACGACACGGTATCGTACACGTTTCGCCACGGGCGAGGCCAACATCGCGCCAATTATCCAGCAGCGGGTCCTGCGCGAGGCAGGCACGCTGGAGCAAGCGGTCGAGATCATCCGTTCCATTCAGCCATTCTCGGCCTGGGTCATTTTCTGCTCGGATGCCGCTGCCGGCCGGGCGCAGCGGATCGAGTTCAACGGCGAGACGATCAGAGTAGGGCCGGTGGTCGATGGTCCGATCGCTCAGACCAATCATTTCCTGCATCCCGACATGGTTGAACACCTGTTCGACGACCACGATGCACACTTCACCCCAACATTCGGCAAATGGCTGGAGACGCGTAGCAGACTGACGATGGTTGAGCAGGTGCTGGCAAATGGCGCCACCCGAGATACAGACAGCGCGATAGAGTTGCTCGCGTCGGGGCGCGATGGCGAACTTGTGCAATCGGCACAGCGACGCGGCCTCGCCCTGGACACCAGCGGGATAGAGCGCTCGTTCGGGCGGGTGCCTCGCAAAGCGTATGGACAGCTCGGAAGCATTGTCCGCGGCGACCCGGCACGGCGGCCGGGGCACGACGAAGTTTGGATGACGATCGGCGACCGGCTGCCGGCCTGTCAGAGCATATACGCTGGCTGGCAGATTGACTGGGCGGGGTTCATGTTGACCCCGGTTGCCAATCGTCCGCTGCGCCGCACGCGTCAGTTCGAAACCACCGGTCGTGCCAACTGGGAGGCCTCGTTCGAGACCTACCGCGCCGCGCGTGTTGCCTTCGCGCGGCCACGAGACGCTGCCGGCGCGCTGCTGAACCATGCGCCCGACGCGGCTCAGAAATTGCAGGACACGACACGCGCAGAGGCGCTGCTGAGTGAGGCCATCGAGCAAGCGGAAGCAGATCGCGTCGTGGAGGTCCCTTACTACTACATGCGTGCGCGCATACGTCACCAACTAGGCCAATATGAAGCGGCACGGCAGGACTGGGACGTGCTGCGCGCCATCAACGGTGATCCGGGCGTCTCCGGCGCGCTCCCGATCGGATCGGCGCGCGTGCGTCCCCTCCTCCACGAGTATGAGGCCGCTCTCACCCTGGCATTGTCTGTCGCAACCGATGACCGTCTGCAGGGTAACTGGCAATGGGAAGGCCGCTCAGCCCGTCTGCGAGACGCGGCAACGCTTCTGACTGGACTGCGCGATCGATGCTTCGGTGCCGGCAGGCCAGCTCATCCCGATCTGATCGCATGGCTGGATCGTATCGAGGCGATGGCCAAGCGCGACAGCGCCAGCGTTGCGTTGCCAGAACCTAATTTCGTCACCGTGGAGTAGTCAAGCCGCCGGCCAATGCCTGACATTACGCCGCGAGTTTATCCAACTCGCGCAAGATCGACTCGCCCATCACGTTGGTGCCCACCTTCGCGGTACCGGGCGCCATGACATCCGCCGTCCGCAGTCCTGATGCCAGCACATTGGTGCATGCCCGCTCGATCAGCGCGGCGTCCTCGTCCATGCCGAATGAATACCGCAGCAGCATCGCGAAGCTGAAGATCTGCGCCAGCGGGTTGGCGATCCCCTTGCCAGCGATGTCCGGAGCGGATCCATGGATCGGTTCATAGAGTGCGTGCCGTTTGCCGGACGCATCCACCTGCCCCAGCGTAGCCGACGGCAACATCCCCAGGCTCCCCGTCAGCATGGACGCCAGATCTGAAAGCAGATCGCCAAAGATATTCGATGTGACGATCACGTCGAACTGCCGCGGATTTCGCACCAGCTGCATGGCGCAGTTGTCCGCGTACATATGCGCAAGTCCAACATCCGAATACTCGCGCTCATGCAGCGCCGTGACCGTCTGCCGCCAGAACAGGCCAGACTGCATGACGTTGGCCTTTTCGACGCTGGTCACGTGATTCTTGCGCTTTCGCGCCAGGTCGAACGCCACACGGGCCACGCGTTCGATCTCGCTGGTCGTGTAAGTCTCGGTATCGAACCCACGCTTCTCGCCTGAAGGCAGCGTCTCGATCCCCCGAGGCTCACCGAAGTAGATCCCTCCCGTGCTCTCGCGCACGATCATGACGTCGAGCCCGCGCACCACGTTGGCCTTCAGCGTCGAGGCATCCACCAGCGGGTCCAGAACCGTCGCCGGCCGCAGATTGGCGAACAGATCGAGTTCCTTGCGCAGCCGAAGAATCGCCAGTTCCGGCCGAAGCTGGAATCCCAGCTTCTCCCACTTCGGGCCGCCGACCGAGCCGAACAGAACAGCGTCGGCATCCTTCGCCTTCTGCATCGTCTCATCCGTGATCGGCGTGCCGCGTGCATCGATCGCAGCTCCACCCACCAGATCGTCCGAGATGTCGAACGACACCATGCGTCGGCGATCCATCCAGTCGATGACGCGACGGACTTCCCGCATGACCTCTGGTCCGATCCCGTCACCGGGCAAGATCAGGAGCTTCTTGTTCGCTGGCATCGCGCGCTAACCCGTCGTCACCGGCAGCCAGGACTGGCTCTGCTTTAGCCGCGCTTCGTGTCTGCCGATGCTCTGCTCGTGCTGCAAGGTCTGCCCGATGTCGTCCAGCCCGTTCAGCAGCAGATGCTTGCGGAACGGATCAACATCGAAGTGGATCTCTTCGCCATTCGGCCGGATCACCATCTGGCGCTCCAGATCGATCGTGATGCGCGCGTTGCCGCCCAGCTTTGCGTCCTCGATAAGCTCATCGCACACCTGTCGCGGCAACCGTATCGGCAGCAACCCGTTCTTGAAGCTGTTGTTGTAGAAAATGTCGCCGAACGAGGGTGCGATGATGCAGCGGATGCCAAAATCCTGCAGCGCCCAAGGCGCATGCTCGCGCGACGACCCGCAGCCAAAATTCTCATGCGCGACGATGATCTGCGCCTTCCGATAGCCATCCTGGTTCAGGATGAACTCGGCCCGCTCGCTACCATCCGCATTGAACCGCAGCGGATCGAAAAGGTGCTTGCCAAGCCCCGAGCGCTTGATCGTCTTCAGGAAGCGCGCCGGAATGACCTTGTCGGTATCGATGTTCTGCATCGGCATCGGCGCCGCCACAGCAGTCAGAGTGGTGAATTTGTCCACGTTCGTTTCTCCCCCCTCACCCCAGCTGCCGCACGTCGGCCAGCCGCCCCGTCACCGCCGCAGCCGCGGCCATCGCCGGCGACAGCAGATGTGTGCGTCCACCCGGCCCTTGCCGCCCCTCGAAATTCCGGTTCGACGTGGAAGCACACCGCTGCCCAGGCGTCAGCTTGTCCGGGTTCATCCCCAGGCACATCGAGCAGCACGGATCGCGCCACTCGAACCCCGCCTCCAGCAGGATCCGATCCAGCCCTTCCTCCTCGGCCTGCTTCTTCACCTGCCCGGATCCCGGCACCACCAGCGCCTGTACGCCGCTCGCCACGCGCCGTCCTTTCGCGACAGCGGCCGCCGCGCGGATATCCTCGATCCGCCCGTTCGTGCATGACCCGATGAACACCACGTCGATCGGCACATCCGCCAGCTTCTGCCCAGGCTTCAGCGCCATGTACTCCAGCATCCGTACCATCTGCGACCGCAGGCCCTCGTCCTCCACGCTGGAAGGATCCGGCACCACGCCCGTCACCGGCACCACCGCCCCAGGCGTCGTCCCCCACGTCACCATCGGCGCGATGTCGGCCGTGTTCAGCACCACGCGCGTATCGTACGCCGCACCCAGGTCGCTCGGCAGCGTGCGCCAATACGCCACAGCCTGCTCCCACGCCTCACCCTTCGGCGCGAATTCGCGTCCCTTCACATAGGCGAACGTCGTTTCATCCGGCGCGACCAGTCCCGCCCGCGCGCCAGCCTCGATCGACATGTTCGACACGGTCATCCGCCCGGCCATGTCCAGCGCGCGGATCGCCTCGCCGGTGTATTCAATCACATGGCCAGTGCCGCCCGCCGTGCCGATCTTGCCGATGATCGCCAGCACGATGTCCTTGCCCGAGCAGCCGAACCCAAGCGTGCCATCCACGCGGATTTCCATGTTCTTCGCCGGCTGCTGCAACAGCGTCTGCGTCGCCATTACATGCTCGACCTCGGACGTGCCGATCCCGAATGCCAGCGCGCCCAAAGCGCCATGCGTGGAGGTATGCGAATCGCCGCACACCAGAGTCGTTCCCGGCAGAGAAATTCCGAGCTCCGGCCCGATGATATGCACGATCCCCTGACGCACATCGAGGATCGGTATATACGGCACCCCGAACTCGACGACATTCTTCTCCAGCGTCTGCACCTGGATGCGGCTGTCCTCTTCCTTGATATCAGCCGGCGTACGCGGCCCCACCGTCGGAATGTTATGATCCGCCACCGCGATCGTCAGGTCCGGCCGCCGCAGCTTACGCCCCGCCAGGCGCAGGCCCTCGAATGCCTGCGGGCTGGTCACCTCATGCAAAAGATGCCGGTCAATGTAGAGAATGCAGGTTCCGTCCGGGAGCTTCTCCACGACGTGACTGTCCCAGATCTTGTCGAACAGCGTGCGTGGCTTCGCTTCGGACATTGCGTTTCTCTCCCGTATTATTCTGCGCGCTCGGCTTCGCCGGTGGACGGCACCTCGACAGCGGCCGCGGCCGGTCCCGTGGTGCTGCGGGCCTTCTCGGCAATACGCGCCGATTTGCCCGACCGGCCGCGAAGATAATACAGCTTCGCCCGCCGCACATCCCCGCGCCGCACCACCGCGATGTCGGCAATCAGTGGCGAATACAACGGAAACACGCGTTCCACGCCCTCGCCGTAGCTGATCTTGCGCACCGTGAAGTTGCTGTTCAGCCCTTTGTTGGAGCGGCCGATGCATACGCCTTCGAACGCCTGCGTCCGGGTGCGCTCGCCTTCCACCACCTTCACCGAGACGCGCACCGTATCGCCCGGCGCAAACTCCGGCACCGTTCGGCTCGCGGTGAGCCGAGCCATCTGCTCGGCCTCATAGCGCTGGATGATGTTCATCGTTCTCAGTCCTTCCGTCTGCATAGCTTGTCGCTGATGTGTAGGCGTCCCACAAGTCGGGCCGCCGTTCACGTGTGATCCGTTCCGCTTCGGCCCGCCGCCAGGCAGCGACAGCCCCATGGTGCCCCGAGAGCAGTACGTCTGGCGCGCGCCGCCCCTGCCACTCGGCCGGGCGCGTATAGTGCGGATATTCCAGCAGCTGCTCTGCGAATGATTCTTCGACGGCGCTTTCGGCGCCGCCCATCACGCCAGGAAGCAGCCGCACCACCGCATCCAGCCATACGAGCGCCGGCAGTTCCCCGCCCGACAGCACGTAATCGCCGATGCTGATCTCTTCCATGCGGTGCGCCTCGATCACCCGCTGATCGACGCCCTCATACCGCCCGCACAGCACGACTGCCCCCGGCCCCTCGGCAAACCGCTGCACATCGCGCTGCCGCAACGGCCGCCCGCGAGGTGTCAGAAACACCGCCGGCCGCCCATCCGCCACGGACGCCATGGCTGCATCCACCACATCGGGCCGCATCACCATACCGGCACCGCCGCCGAACGGCGTGTCATCGACGGTCCTATGCCGATCGCTCGCGAAATCCCGTATATTCACTGCCTCCAGCGACCACACACCCGCCGCCAGTGCTTTTCCCGCCAGGGACAGCCCCAGAGGCCCCGGAAACATCTCCGGAAACAGCGTCAACACGGATGCTCGCCAGCTCATGCCGCCGCCACTTCCACGGCTTCCGGCGGCACCACAGTCACCTGCCCACCCGCAATATCGACCTTCGGCACACAAGCCTGCGTAAATGGCACGATCAGCGGCGTGGCCCCCTCAATCTCCAGGCTGGCGCCCGCGCCATAGTCATGCACCGCGCAGACCCGCCCTAGCGCCGCGCCGTTCGCATCAATTGCCGCCAGCCCGATGAGATCGGCCAGATAGTACTCGTCCGCCTCCGGCTCCGGCAGTTGCGCCCGCTCGACGTAAAGCCGCGTATTCACCAGCTTCTCCGCCGCGGTCCGGTCGGCCACCTTCACCTCGACCCCGTCGACCACCTCGGCGATCTCCGCCACGCCCTCGCCTCGCATTCGCAGCACGAACGACCGTCCCTGGTCATCGCTCAGCGCCCCATACGCCGTCACATCGTCGGCGTACGACGTCACCCGCACCTGGCCCCGCACACCATGAGGCCGGCCGATCACGCCCAACAGGATGCGGGTCCCGGGCACGGATCCTACCCAGCCGTCGCCTCGGCAGCCTTGGCCCGATCCTGCGCCTTCTTCTTCGGCGCCGACTTGACCGGCTGCTCGCCCCAGCTCGGCATCGGCCCGACGCCCTTCTGGCCGAGGAACTTCGCCACCCGGTCCGTCGCCACCGCGCCCTGCGACACCCAGTGCTGGATGCGCTCGGCCTGCAGCCGCACGCGGTCCTCATGCTCGGCCGGCAGCATCGGATTGTAGCTGCCCAGCTTCTCGATGAAGCGCCCATCCCGAGGGCTTCGGCTGTCCGCCACCACGATGTGATAGTACGGCCGCTTCTTCGCCCCCGCCCGAGCCAGTCGTATCTTCAAACCCATAGATCACTCTCTCCTGTGTTGCTGTCATGGCCGGGCCATACCCGGCCATCCGTGGCGGCACACTGCCGCTCTTATTCCCTCAGAACGGCCGCCGCCCCGGCCCACCAGGCACCATACCCTTCGGCATCAGTGCCTGCAGCCCGCCGCGCATCAACCCCTTCTGCCCAAGCTTGTTCATCCGCTTCATCATCGTCGTCATCTCGTCGAACTGCTTCAGCAGTTTGTTCACCTCTTGCACGGTCGTACCCGACCCCGACGCGATCCGCTTCTTCCGGCTCGCCTTGATGATGTCCGGCGTCCGTCGCTCCTTCGGCGTCATCGAAGAAATGATCGCCGCCTGCCGCTTCAGGATCACCGTATCGAGGTTGGCGTCCTCCAGCTGCGCCTTGATCTTCCCCACCCCCGGCAGCATCCCCAGAATCCCAGACAGGCTCCCCATCTTGGTGATCTGCTTCAACTGCGAGGCGTAATCCTCCAGGTCGAACTTGCCGCGCATCATCTTCGCGGCAAGCTTTTCCGCCTCTTCCTGGTCCACCACCTCGGCGGCGCGTTCCACGAGGCCCAGGATGTCGCCTTGGCCCAGGATGCGTCCCGCCACACGCTCGGGATGGAAATCCTCCAGCGCATCCTGCTTCTCGCCCACACCGATCAGCTTGATCGGCGCCCCGGTGATCGCCCGCATCGACAGCGCCGCGCCACCGCGCGCATCACCATCCATCCGCGTCATCACGATGCCTGTCACGCCCACCGCATCGTTGAACGCCTTGGCGGTATTGACCGCGTCCTGGCCGGTCATCGCATCGACCACCAGCAGTGTCTCAACCGGCTGCGTCGCCGCGCGGACCTGCCTCACCTCCTCCATCAGCGCTTCGTCGATCGACAACCGTCCCGCGGTATCGAGGACCACGATGTCGAAGCCCTCGCGCCGCCCGACATCCATCGCCCGCTGCGCAATCTGCACGGGCGTCTGCCCCGCAACGATCGGCAGGCTCGGCACCTGCGCCTGCTCGGCCAACTGGGCCAGCTGCAACTGCGCCGCCGGCCGCTGTGTATCGAGGCTCGCCAGCAGCACCCGCCGCCGCAGCCGCTCCCGCATCCGCAGCGCCAGCTTGCCCGACGTCGTGGTCTTGCCCGACCCTTGCAGCCCCACCATCAGGATCGGTATCGGCGCCGGCGCGTTCAGGTTGAGCGGCACCGCACCTTCGCCGCCGAGCGCATCGATCAGCACGTCGTTGACGATTTTGACCACCTGCTGGCCGGGCGTGACCGAGGACAGCACCTCGGCCCCCACCGCCCGCTCGCGCACCTTGGCAATGAAGTCGCGCACCACCGGAAGCGCCACGTCGGCGTCCAGCAGCGCCACGCGGACCTCGCGCAGCGCCTCGCCCACATCCATCTCGGACAGCGCCCCGCGGCCGCGCAGGCGGTCGAATACTCCGGTCAGCTTGTCAGACAGCGCTTCGAACACGGTCTTACTCCAACGGCCAAAACGCCGCTGCGCGAACCTCGCGGAGCGGCGGAGCCCCCGCCTCAGGCAGGGACCGGGACGGCGACGTTACCCGGATGCGCCGGGTTATGCGAGCGGCGGGCGGGGCAAGTCAATGGATGAGGAAAACCTCCCTCTCCCGCGCTGCAGGGGAGGATTGGGGAGGGGGCGTGAAGTGCCCCAAGTCGCCAAGCGACGCTAACAAGCGTCGGAGCAAGTTTTGGTTTCGCCTCGACCCGCTCCCGACGGTCAGCGCGTTAGCACGAGGTGGGTTGCCAGCTCCGCTCGGACTGCCTCCGTCACCCGATAGCCAAGGCCCGGCAGGTCAATGCCGGCGAACAGGGATTCACCACGGCCCAGAAGGACTGGCGACACCGCCAGGTGCACCTCGTCGATCGCTCCTGCGAGCAGGTACTGGCGGACCGTCGAAACGCCGCCGCCGATCTTCACGTCCAGGTCACCCGCGGCGGCCTTGGCCTGGGCGAGCGCCGCCGCGATCCCTTCAGTGACGAAATGGAAGGTCGTTCCACCCTCCATCACGATTGGCGCCCGGGCGTGGTGGGTTAGGATGAAGGTCGGCGCGTGATAAGGGGGATTGTCGCCCCACCAGCCCTTCCAGTCGGGCCCGCCCCAATCGTCGCCGGCCGGTCCGAACATATTGCGGCCCAGGATGAAGGCGCCGAAGCCCTCCGCCGCGGCCTGGGCGAAGCGATCGTCGGTCCCGCCGTCTTGCCCGATCATCGATCGAAAGGTCCGGGTCGGGTAGAACCAATTGTGCAGCTCCCTGCCGCCTTTGCCGAGCGGATGCTCCAGGCCCTGGTCCGCGCCGGCCCCGTAGCCGTCGATGGACACTGCAAAACCTGCGACGCGCACCTTGCCCATGGGGCCTCCCGTCTGATTGTGAACTGCAACCAGTTGAGGTTGGCCAAACTGGTTTTATATTGCAACCGCTCATGATCGACAAACGCTCCGGCTGCCCGATCAATCTTGCGCTGGAGGTGCTCGGCGACCGCTGGAGTCTGATCGTTATCCGCGACATCATGTTCGGGAACCGCCGGCGCTTCCGCGAACTGCTCACGCATTCACAAGAAGGCATTGCCTCCAACATTCTGGCCGCGCGGTTGAAGCGGCTTATCGAGGCAGGGCTGCTGTCGCGCCGCGACGATCCGGCCCATCGGCAGAGGGGGATCTACAGCCTGACCGAAAAGGCGATCGAGCTGGTGCCCGTGCTGGTGCAACTGGGCGCCTGGGGCCGTCGACATCTGCCGACCTCGCCGGAGCTGGCAATCCGCCAGCAGTTGATGGAAGAGGGCGGGCCGCCGCTCTGGAGCGCCTTCGCTGACGAACTGCGCCATATCCACCTCGAAACACCTCTGCCCGAGGGCGGCGAGAGCGTCATCGCTCGTCTACAGGCCGCGTTCGAGCAGGTGGCGGCCGACCAACGAAACGGTGCGGCCGGGACGGTGACGAAGAACGGATGATTAGGCGCAATGCTGCATCGAGCCATCGAGCCTGCAAAAGCGCATGGCGCAGTTCCGCCGCCCAGCCTCATGAGAATCCGGAAGCCAAGTTATCGACCCGCTCAGGCAGGGCTTGGTTTGAAGCACGCGTGGGATGAGTTCTGCACGGCTTGCCCTGCATCGCCCGACACCACGCTCGTTGGGGAACTCGTGCGCGCCCCTCTCCGCACGTTCCTGCCGCGCCGCGTACGCGCCGTCTGCCGACTGAGCGGGTAATCGAGTTCGCGGCACCCACGGCCTACACCTCACCACCCGAACCGGGGCAACAGTTCAGTGCCCGCGGGCGCAACTCCCGCCCGCAGGCACCGAACCTACTCGACCAGCCGCAGCTCAGCTGTCCTCGCGCCGGGCAGAGGCCGCAGAACGTAAGCTTCCACCGGCTGAGGCACGTTCTTCAGCGTCAGTGTGCCCAGCGGTTCGAACGGCAACCCCAGCCGATCGCCTCCCCGCTCGTGCGCCGCACGCGAGACGCAGACACCGCCTGGCGGGCACACCTCCTGCAGTCGCACCGCAATGACGATGCCGCTGCCATGGAAGCCTCGCGCATCGCAGATGACATCGCCCAGGTCGACGCCCACGCGCAAACGCATGATGCTGTCATCCGGCCAGCCGTCGTTCTCGCGCGCCAATACGTGCTGGATGGCCACCGCGCACTGCACCGCTTCGTGGACACTCTCGAACGTCACCAGCATGGAATCGCCTGCCGTCTGCACGAGACGACCATGATGCCACCTGATCGCCGGCCGTACCAGCTGATGCATGCCACGCAGCCGCGCAACCGTCCCGGCATCGTCCTGATGCAGCAGCCGGCTGTAACCGACGAGATCAGCATACAGGGCTGCCATCAGGCGCCTTGTATGGCTGCCTCGCCGTGCCAGCCGGCCGGCAAGGTCATAGGGCCAGTTCAGGGTGGTTCGCGCAGAACGATCAACCTCCCTGCTCGCGCTCCTGACGGGTAACGCGGGCAGCGGCTTTGGTTGATAAGTATCCAGGAATCGCCGCAACATGACACGTCTCGGGACATCGATTGCGAAGCGGACGGGACACAGAGTCCTATCGAAAAGCCCCGTCCGATGGCTGACGGGGCTGGCGCGCTACAAGCTGCCGGAAGCAGCTACGGCGCGCGCGACCCCGAGCCCGCGATGAAGCGGGCATCGAGCGTTCGGCAACCTGCGAGGAGCGGCATCGCGTACATGTGCGCCTGTTAGCATGATCCGCGACAATTGATGTTACGAATTTCACACCGTTCGATCACAGAATTGAGAACGTTGCATACAAGAATTAAACACGGCCCGGGCGATATCGATACAAAATCTGGGCCCAGCGCTGGTTAACGACTTTGCCCTGATTTGGCTTCAGCGAAGCTCGATACTGCGACCGTTAAGGTCGACCTTGGGCAGCGAGAGTTCGAGGCGGTTCTATTCGACACGACGGATGTACTTGGCAACGATCATCGGGTTAGATAGCCCACCCCCCTATAAACTGCGAACTTATGTTATCATGGGAAGGCATTATAACTTGTGGGACTCTTAGTGCCACCCGGCGGCCGCTGTATCCACAGCGATGCACCTTACGCATGCATCCGACCGAGGAACCGCACCTCCCGATCAGGCGCGCCGCCTGTCGCACAGGCACGAGGCGTGTCGGTCATCGGCGCGCCCACCACCAGCGTGGATACAATGATCGCATCAGCCCGGCCTTGAGTCAGCGCCAGCGCACAGATCACCGTCCCGGTCAGCGACAACAGGTTGATCTCCGGCTTGCCCGCAGACTTGCACGCCGCGCTGGCCTCCTTCGCCGAATTCTCGAACACCATGCCGACGGGTGCCGCGACATTCACACCGCATAGCCCGTCCTTGCCGCTGATGTGCTTCGGATTGCCCGTGAGCACGACAACCTCGTTCCCGACATACACGTAAGGGATCATATCGATCACCTGCGTGCGCTGCGCGTTGATGTACATGCCGCTCACCATGAGGTCGATGCGCTTGCCCTACACCGCCGGAATCAGGCCCGAGAGCGTCGCGCCGTGTTCCCCTTGCAAGCGTCTGCCCTTGGCTTTAGAACATATCAAGAACAGAGGGGCCACCGCCAGTGCCGCCTGCCATCACGGCTACCTCTCGGCCACGACCTGCTTCGCAGGGCCGCTCCGCAACGCGTCGCCCGGAGGTTCACGCCTCGCGCAACGCACGCCGAGACCCCGATGATACGCCACGTGCCTATCCCACCCGGGCAGCGACGCCGATGCCCCAGGCCATTCGGCTCGACCGGTGATGCGCGTGGCAAATCGCCACCGCCAGCGCGTCCGCCGCATCCGCCCTGTGGATCGATACTCCCGGCAACAGGCGGCGAACCATCATCTCCACCTGGGCTTTCTCCGCCCCGCCGGTTCCCACCACTGCCATCTTCACCGATTTCGCCGCGTACTCGGTCACTGGCACGCCCACAAGGGCCGGTGCCAGCAACGCCACTCCGCGGGCATACCCCAGCTTCAGCGTAGCCGAGCCGTTGCGGTTGACATACGTCTCCTCAACCGCCGCCTCATCCGGCCGCATCTCCGCCAGCAGAGCCGCCAACGCGTCGTGCAACTCCTTCAGCCGCGCCGGCACGCTCTCCGCCCCGTCCGTCGCGATCACCCCATTCGCCACATGCCGCAGCCGGTTGCCGTCAGCCTCGATCACACCCCAACCGGTGAACCGCAGCCCCGGATCGATCCCCAGCAATCGAGGCATGGCCGAATCGGCCTCCATGTTCCTGTCTTGTGCCAGTCTACAATCGACGTTCCCGCCCATCCATGGGTAACGTCTCTTTCGCCGACCACCGCCGCGCGAACGCTTCCGTCCGCCGCTGGTCACCCCTTTGCGAACGCCGCCCGCGAACTCGGTATCGACGCCATCGTTCCCACCGCACAACCCGGAGGTATCGCCCCATGGCCAACGACCTGACCTTCTACACCAACCCCCAGTCGCGCGGCCGCATCGTCCGCTGGATGCTCGAGGAGGTCGGTCAGCCCTATCGCACCGAGATCCTCGACTACGCCACAACCTTGAAGGCACCGGCGTACCTGGCCATCAACCCGATGGGCAAGATCCCGGCGATCCGCCACGGCAACACCGTCGTCACCGAGTGCGCCGCCATCTGTGCCTATCTCGCCGACGCCTTCCCCGCCGCGAGCCTCGCCCCAGCCCCATCTGACCGCGGCCCCTACTACCGCTGGCTCTTCTTCGCCGCCGGCCCGCTCGAGGCCGCCTGGACCAACCAGGCCCTCGGCGTCACCATCCCTCCCGAAAAGGAGCGCATGGCCGGCTACGGCAATTTTGCCCTCGTGCTGGACACGCTGGAAGCGGCTGTCGCGAAAACTCCCTACATCGCCGGCCCGAACTTCACCGCGGCCGACGTCTATCTCGGCTCCCAGCTCGGCTTCGGCCTGCAGTTCGGCATGATCGAGAAACGCCCCGCCTTCGTGGATTATACTGGTCGCCTCACCGCGCGCCCTGCTGCGCTGCGCGCCAAGCAGATCGACGACGAACTCGCTCCACTCCCCGCGCCATAGCGGCCGCAGGAACAATCCGCCTGGCAAGCCGGTCTGTGTCCAATGACCTTGACTGTACGCCCCGTCCGGCTGGCATCGGGACTGGTGCTGCTGACCTATGTCACGCTGCACCTGATCAACCACGCACTCGGCATCTGGTCGCTCACCCTGGCCGAGCGCGGCCTGACCTGGGCTGTCGCACTCTGGCAGAGCAAACCCGGTACCATCCTGCTGTACGGTGCCGCCGGTGCACACTTCATGCTGGCGTGCCACACCATTTACGCCCGTCGCCATTGGCACCTGCCACCCATTGAGTGGATCAGGCTGTGGGCGGGTTTCAGCCTGCCATTGCTGTTGATTGGCCACGTCGTCTCGACGCGACTTGCCGTGACGCTGCAAGGCGTCGCCCCCGATTACCGGATCGTGGTTGGCAATCTGGTGCGCTCAGGCAGTCAGGGATGGCAACTCGCTCTGCTGGCGCCCGGTTGGCTGCACGGCTGTCTCGGCCTCTGGCTGACGCTGCGGCGCTTCGCAGTGATGCGTCGCGCTCAACCCATCCTGCTCCTGGTTGTGGTGCTGGTCCCGCTGGCCTCAGCGCTGGGCTTCCTGCGGATGGAGGAAGCGGTCGGCACAGCCGGCAACGCTCCCGCACCGTCCGCAGCCCTGGTGCCCTGGCGGGAGGGCATCCTGGTCAGCTATGTCGCTCTGATCGCCACAGCCTTAGCAGCGGGTCGTTTGCGCATTCGCCGGTTCAATGCTTCATCGCGCAGCCCGGGACCAGACGCGTGAGGGCAGCGGCCATCCGCCTACGCCGACAGCTTCTGCATCACCGCATCGGGGATATCGAAATTGGCGTAGACATTCTGCACATCATCGCTGTCGTCCAGCACATCGATCAGCTTCAGCACGGACGCCGCCCGCTCCTCGTCCAGCGTCACGCTCGTCGTCGGCCGCCAATCGAGCCGGGCGCTCTCTGGCGCCCCGAACCGCGCCTCCAGCGCATCCCGCACGGCGAAGAAGTCCTCCGGCGCCGAGGTTACTTCGTGAGCCTCGTCGTCGCTCTCGACGTTGTCCGCACCAGCCTCGATCGCCCCCTCCAGCATATCGTCGGCGCTGGCCGCCGAAGCCGGATAACGGATCACACCAAGCCGGTTGAACAGGAAGCTGACCGAGTTCGTCTCCCCCAGTGCTCCGCCATGCTTGGCGAACGCTGAGCGCACGTCGGATGCGGTCCGGTTGCGGTTATCTGTCAGAGCCTCGACGATGACCGCCACTCCCGCCGGTCCATACCCCTCATACCGGACCTCGGCGTAGTCATCGCCCCCACCGGCGCCGACGGCCTTCTTGATCGCCCGGTCCACCGTGTCTTTCGGCATGTTGGCCTGCCGCGCCGCCACCATCGCCGCGCGCAGCCGAGGATTCGACGCCGGATCAGGCAACCCCTGTCGCGCCGACACCGTGATTTCCCGGATCAGCTTGGCGAACTGCCGTCCCCGCCGCGCGTCCTGCGCACCCTTGCGGTGCATGATGTTCTTGAACTGTGAATGTCCAGCCATGGTCCTATCGATACGTGCATTCGCTCCAACTCTACCCTAACCGAACAGTTCCGCCGAGACCGAACCATCCGGTCTTGCCCCGACTGCCAGGCCGCCAGAGAACTTCGCCGCATGCATACAATGTGGCTTCCCATCCTGCTGACGTTCGTGCTGGCCGGCATCGTCAAGGGCATCACCGGCATGGGTCTGCCCACGGTCTCGATGGGCGTGCTCGGTCTGCTGATGGCCCCGGCCAATGCGGCCTCGCTCCTCCTGATCCCCTCCCTGGTGACCAACGTCTGGCAGTTTGCCGCCGGCCCAAACCGGATGGCCACCACACGGCGAACCTGGCCCATGCTGCTGATGATCTGCCTCGGGACGGTGGCCAGCGCCGGCCTGCTCACCGCCTTCGCTGGAGCTACCGCCGCCCTCGGCATCGCCCTGATCCTCTACGCCGCGATCAGTCTCGCCCGGTTCCACCTCTCCGTCCCGCATCGCGCCGAGCCCTGGCTCTCACCCCTGATCGGCGCCACCACCGGCGTGGTCACGGGGGCTACCGGCGTCTTCGTCATCCCGGCCGTGCCCTACCTCCAGGCGATCGGCCTGCAACGCGACGACCTGGTGCAGGCCCTCGGCCTGTCATTCACCGTCTCGACCATCGCGCTCGCCATCGGCCTCGCTGCCCACGGCGCACTGCACATCACCGCTGCTGCCATGTCGCTGCTCTGCACGATCCCTGCCCTGCTTGGCATGTTCCTCGGGCAAGCCATTCGCATGCGTGTCGATCCCGGCACCTTCCGCCTGTGCTTCTTCATCGCACTGCTGCTGCTCGGCGCTGATCTCGCCGCCCGCGCCGTGACCTGACATAACCTGCGCCAGCGCAGCACAGGACGAGGACGATGCAGCCGAAGGTCGACGAACGCCGCCAGTGGGACCGCCTCATGGCCATGGCCCGCATCGGCGCGATCCCCGACGACGGTGTGAACCGTGCCTGCCTGACCGAACTCGACCGCCAGGCCCGCCGCCTGCTCATCGGCTGGGCGAAGGAAATCGACGTGAGCGTATCGATCGACGCAGCGGCCAACCTCTGGCTCCGCCGCAACGGCACCGATCCCACCGTCACCCCCGTTGTCACCGGCAGCCACATGGACACCCAGCCCAATGGCGGCCGTTTCGACGGTATCTACGGCGTGATGGCCGGCCTCGAAGCCCTCGCCGCCCTGCACGATGCCAACACCACCACGCGCCGCCCCATCGAAGTCGTTGCCTGGACCAATGAGGAAGGCGGCCGCTTCGCCCCCGGCTGCATGGGCAGCATGGCCTGGAGCGGCTTCCGCCGCATCGAGGAATTCGCCGACGTCACCGACCCGGAAGGCACGCGCTTCGCCGACGCCCTCGCTGTGCACCTGGCCGCGGAATCCGACCTGCCGCATCGGCCTCTCGGCAGCCAGCCCTACGCCTATGTCGAAGCTCACATCGAACAAGGCCCGCGCCTCGAAACCGAGAACAAGGACATCGGCATCGTCACTGGGATCCAGGGCAGCCGCTGGTTCACCGTGACTCTCACCGGCGATACCGCCCATGCCGGCACCACGCCGCTTGGCCTGCGCCGCGACGCCGTGCAGGACATGGTCCGCGCCATCACCGCGCTGAACGCGCTGATGCATGACCCGAAGGACCTACTGCGATTCACCGTCGGGCGTATCGCCGTCGAGCCGAACACCTCCAACTCGGTCGCCAACCGCGCCAGCTTCACCATCGATTTCCGCCACCCCGACAAGGACGTGCTGCTGGCACGAGGTGACGCTATCGCCGGTGTCGTGCAGGCCGCGGTGCGCGATGCGGGCGTCACGGTGACCGAGACGTTCCACGCCCTGCCGGTCGAATTCGCATCCACCGTCATCAGCACGGTCGAGCGTGCCGCCGCCGATCAGGGCTACACCGCCATGCGTCTGCCTTCAGGCGCTTTCCACGATGCGCAATTCGTCGTCCCGGTCTGCCCCACCGGCATGATCTTCGTCCCCTGCCGAAAGGGCATCAGCCACAACCCGGCCGAATACTCCACGCCCGGACAACTCGCCGCAGGCACAAATGTATTGACGCAGACTCTCGCCGAGCTCGCCGCCTGATGGCATTGCGCCGCTGCTAAGCCCGCGACGTCGCCACCTTCGCCTTCTTCGCCTCATCCGACGCGCGCCACAGATACCACGCCGCAATCGATCGATGCGGCGCCCACACAGCACCGATTTCCGCCAATGCCTTCGGCTTCGGCTGCACCTCCAGGCCATACAGGTGCCGATAACCGTCACGCACGCCGAAATCGTCTACCGGCAGCACATCGGGGCGACCAAGCGTAAAGATCAGCAGCATCTCCACTGTCCATCGTCCCACGCCGCGGATCGACGTCAGCCGCTCGATCAGCTCGGCATCGGAAAACCGTGCCGAACCGCGTCGCGTCGGCACGGTACCATCGTTGGCCGCCACGCAGATCGCCCGCATGGCGGCAATCTTCGAGCCTGAGAAGCCGCACGCTCGCAGCTTGTCATCGGAGCTCGCCAACACCAGGTCGGGTGCCGGAAACTCCCCATTGGGAGAGAGGCTCTCAAAGCGCGCCAGGATCGCCTGTGCAGCTCGGCCATGCAATTGTTGATGTGCGATCGCTCGCATCAGCGCCTCATACGGGCTGCGTCTCCGCTGAATATCGAGACGCGGCGGCCCGATGCGCCCGATCAACGCAGCAAATTTCTTCTCGCGTCCAAGATGGCGCAGTGCTTCTTCGCTCATGGCGATACGTTCTTAACCAATCGTTAGCTTCCAGCAACCGTGATTTGCCACAACGCCCTCGTAATGCAGTAAGATAGCAACCAATATGCACCAGCACCCAACCTGGATCGAACAAGAGCAAGAAGCGGAGGAAACAGCCAACCGGCAGACATTGAGTCTCGGTGGCGTTGCCATCACGCTCGTGTTGCTCGTGATAGGAGTGTTCCTTGTGCGTGAATTGCACGCCAAGGCCGCTATACAGGATTGCCTGTTGGCCGGCCGCAGCAACTGCGACTGGCTGGTGCAAGCGCAGTACTGAAAGATTCCACACGGAGGGCACCGAGAACCACGGAGCCCCACGGAGTCATCGTGTCTGAAGCGCGCGCGGCGCGCATCGATTTCCTCCGTCGCTCTCTGCGCCTCTCCGCAGTCTCCGTGTGAACACTTCCTTTCCCTTCCTTGACGCCCCCAGCGACTCTGTCCAGCGTGCAATCGAACCGCGACACGAGGCGCAGAGGATATGCGAATAGCCGAGATGGATTGGCGCATGGTGGAGGACTGGGTCCGCCACGACGATCGCTGCGCGCTGCCATTGGGCAGCACCGAGCAGCACGCCGGCCTGTCTCTCGCGACCGACGCGATCCTCGCCGAGCGCGTTGCGGCTGAAGCCGCCGAACCCCTTGGCATCCCGGTCTTCCCCGCACTCCCCTTCGGCCTGACGCCTTATTTCACCGCCTTCCCCGGCACGGTCACACTGCGTGTCGCCACCTACGCCGCGGTCGTCCGCGATGTGCTGGACAGCCTGAAGCACGCCGGCTTTCGGCGCGTGCTGCTGGTCAATGGTCACGGCGGCAATTCGCCCGCGGGCTCGGTCGCGCAGGAATGGATGATGGATAATCCCGATGCGCGCGTTCGTTACCACGAATGGTGGCGCGCGCCACTCACCGCCGCCGCCGTGCGCGCCATCGATCCGGTCGCAAGCCACGCCAGCTGGATGGAGAACTTCCCCTGGACCCGCCTCGTCAACCGCCCTCCCGAGGACGGCATCAAGCGCATGATCGACACAGATCGCCTGCGCATGCTGCCGCCATTCGAAGTGCGCACGCTGATCGATGACGGCAACTTCGGCGGACGCTACCAGCGCGACGATGCGGAAATGCTTGAACTATGGGATGTCGCGGTGAAGGAAACCCGCGCGCTGTTGGAGAACTGGTGATGGACGGGCGCATCCTCATCTGGGGTGCCGGCGCCATCGGCGGCTCCGTTGGCGCATGGCTGAAACGCGCCGGCCACGACATCACCTTCGTCGACGTCGTCCCGGATCACGTCGCTGCCATCCGCACCACGGGCCTGCGCATCACCGGCCCGGTCGAGGAATTCACGGTCACCACCCCGGCCCTGCTGCCCGACGAAGTGACCGGCATCTGGTCGCGCATCTTCCTCGCGGTAAAAGCCCATCACACCGAGGCAGCCACCCGTGCCCTCGCCCCGCATCTGGCGCAGAACGGTAGTGTGCTCTCGCTCCAGAACGGCCTGAACGAGCTCGTGATCCAGCGCATCATCGGCCGCGACCGCACCATCGGTGCCTTCATCAACTTCGGCGCCGACTGGATCGCCCCCGGCGAGATCCTGTTCGGCGGACGAGGCGCCGTGGTCCTCGGCGAACTGGACGGCACCAGCACACCACGCCTGGAAACGCTCCACGCCATCATGCGCGACTTCGAACCAAACGCGATCACCACCACCGACATCTGGTCTTACCTGTGGGGCAAGCTCGGCTATGGCGCGATGCTGTTCGCGCAGGGTCTCGGCCAGATGGGCATTGCCGACTGCCTCGCCCGTCCGGAACTGCTGCAACTCTGGCGCCGCATCGGCGAGGAGGCGATCATCGTCGCGCAGGCCGAGGGCGTGCAGCCCCGCGGCTTCAACGGCTACGACATCGACGCCTTCAGGACGGGCGCCACCGAGGACGCCGCCCGCGCCAGCATCGCCGCGATGGTCTCATTCAACAGCGCCAGCGCGAAGACGCATTCCGGCATCTGGCGCGACCTTGCCATCCGCAAGCGCCGCACCGAGGTTGATGTCCAGATCGCCCCCATCGTTGAGATCGGCGCGTGCCACGGCATCGACTGCCGCGTGACGCGGAGGCTGGTAGAGATGATCCACGAAGTGGAAGAAGGCCGCCGCCCAATGACCGACGACAACCTGCTCGAACTGGCCAGGGTGAACTAGGAGAGCCTCCATGATCTCCGTTGAAGAAGCCCGCGATCGCATCCTCGCCACCCTCCGTGCCACACCGTCGGAGATCGCGGCCCTCGCCAATGCCTGGGGCCATGTCACGGCCACTCCCGTGCTCGCGCGCCTCACCCAGCCTCCGGCTGACGTCTCCGCCATGGATGGCTACGCCCTGCGCGCGACCGACGGTACTCTCGGCGCCACGCTGGCCGTCATCGGCGCCGCCCCCGCCGGCCACCCTTTCGAAGGTACCGTCGGTCCCAACCAGGCCGTCCGGCTGTTCACCGGCAGCGTCGTCCCTCAGGGCGCTGATGCCATCCTGCTCCAGGAGGACGCCACAGCCGCCGGCAAGGACGTTCGCGTCAACGAAGCAGTCATTGCCGGACGCCACATCCGGCGCGCCGGCCAGGACTTTGCCGCGGGCGACACGGTGGTGCCGGCCGGCCGCCGCCTGACCGCGCGCGACATCGGCCTCGCCGCCGCTGCCAATCACCCCTGGCTCACCGTCCACCGCCGGCCGCGCGTCGCCATCCTCGCCACCGGCGACGAGATCGCTATGCCCGGCGAACCCATCCCGCCCGGCGGCATCGTGAGTTCCAATTCCCACGCTCTCGCCGCCCTCGTGCGCGCCTCGGGCGGCGAATCCGTTATCCTCCCCGTCGCCGCCGATACCCGTGAGGCAGTGGCCGCGGTGGCCGACTCCGTCCACGGCATGGACATGCTGGTCACCACTGGCGGTGCCTCGGTGGGCGACCACGACCTTGTCATTGAAAGTCTGAAGACACGCGGGCTGGAGCTGGACTTCTGGCAGATCGCCATGCGTCCCGGCAAACCGCTGCTCTACGGCAAGCTCGGCCCTGTCCCCGTGCTCGGCCTGCCCGGCAATCCGGTCTCTGCCCTGGTCTGCTCGATCCTTTTCCTACTGCCCGCGTTGAACCGCCTTCAGGGCCTGCCGGCCGCGCCACCTCCGACCATCCAGGCCATCGCAGGCGCCCCACTGAAGGCGAATGACCACCGCGCGGACCATCTGCGTTCCACCATCACCACCGATTCGCAGGGCCGCGTCGTCGCGACCCCCTTTCCGGTGCAGGATTCGGCCATGCTACGCCGCCTGGCGCACGCCGATGCCCTGATTTTGCGCGCCCCCAACGCGCCCAGTGTGCCGCAGGGTGAGGAAATCAGCATTATTCGCCTCGAAGCACTCGGAATATGAACGTCTTCGTTTAGGAATTCTTGACGGCGCGGAGCGAACCTATCTAGAACATCGGACCAGTTGCCGGTTTGTTCCAGCGCGCTGCCGAGCGCGCTCAGAGGGGAAGTACGCCCGCCATGCTCACGCGCAAGCAGTATGAACTGCTGATGTACATCGACCATCACCTGAAGCAGACGGGCTTTTCGCCCAGCTTCGAGGAGATGAAGGACGCTCTGAAACTCAAGTCCAAGTCGGGCATCCACAGGCTGATCTCCGCTCTCGAAGAGCGTGGTTTCCTCGGACGTCGCCGTCACCGCGCCCGCGCCCTCGAGGTGTTGCGTCTGCCGGAGAACCTCGGCGCCCGGAGCAGTGGCGATGTCCCTCCAGCGGAGGTTCCGGCCCAGGCCTTCGCGCCCAATGTCATCCGCGGCGACTTCAAGCCAAGGATTTCAGGAGTGCAGGCAGCGAACGACGCTGAGGCCATCCAGCTGCCGCTTTACGGCCGCATCGCCGCCGGCCTGCCCATCGAAGCGTTGCAGGATCCAAGCAGCTATGTCGGGGCCCCGGTCGCACTGTTGGGCAATGGCGAGCACTATGCCCTGGAGATCGCCGGCGATTCGATGGTCGAGGCAGGAATCCTCGACGGCGATACCGTCATCATCCGCAAGAGCGACACCGCGGATACCGGCCAGATCGTCGTAGCCCTGGTCGATGACAATGAGGTCACGCTGAAGCGCCTGCGCCGCCGCGGCAACTCGATCGCCCTGGAGCCCTGCAACGTTCGCCACGAGACCCGCATCTTCCCGGCCGACAGGGTGAAGGTTCAGGGCACGCTCGTCGGACTGATGCGTCGCTACTAGCGAAGAGACTGCGCCGACGGGGCAATCGCCACATCCCGTTCCGCCGGTGCGAGCTTCGGCGCCTCGCGCTGACGCGGCACTGGCAAAGGCGGCACCCAGGGTCGGTTTCCCCGATACGCCCGATCCGTCAGCACACGGGCGCGTCCGGCATCCAGCCAGATCGCCGTCGCGCCGTACCGCCACACCGTGAACCGGTCCACCAGTGCCGGCCAGGGCCGTGGACACAATCCGCGGGCAGGCTCGGCCGCCACCAGGACCGCCGCATCACCACACCCGTCGGGCCGCGCCGATCCGCGCACCAGCAACGCCGGGCGAGCATCTGCCTTGGGCCGCAGAATGCAGACCGGCTGCCCGCAGTCGATCGCGCCATTCGCCACCACGCCCTGCGTCGGGATCGGCTGGAATGCCGCTTCGCCCCAATAGCGAAGCCAGGCTTCCCGGGTGAACTTCGATGCCCCTGAAACCTGCTGAATGAATGCTCCCTCAGGCGTACGGACGGCAATCAGCCGCGCCTCGGCCGACACCAGAATGTCCGGGGGGCGCTCCAGCAGTGGCGACAACAGCCCGGCCAACATGACCGCGATGCCGACCAGACGCAGCCGGCTCCGCCACAGCGACAGCCAGATCATGCCGAAGGCCACAACCACGATGCCCCATGGTGGCATATGCGGCGCCATCCATGTCGCGCCGGGCAGAGCGGCAGCGGTGTGGGCGATCCACAGCACCCCCTCGATGCCCCATCCCATGACGACGAGCGCCGGCCACTCCCAGCCTAACGGCATCAGCGCCAGGCTCAGCATACCGGCCGGCATGACCAGGACGCCTGTGAGCGGCACGGCGATCAGATTCGACAGCGCGAAATAGAACTGCACACGCCCGAAGTGGTAGGCGCCGAATGGCAAGGTGGCAGAACCGGCCAGCAGGCTGGTCAGTACCAGCCCCAGCGCATAGGCGGCAACCTTGCCGCCCCAGCCGTGGCTGCGATACAGCGCGCCGAGCCGCCCTCCGAACGCTTCATTGCCCGCAATCAATGCCATCACTGCGGCAAAGCTCATCTGCATCGACGCGCCGACGAGCGCGTCGGGCTCCACCAGAATCAGAAGCGCCGCCGCGATTGCCAGGCTGCGCATCGACAAGGCCCGCCGGCCGGCGAGCATTGCCACACCGACGAATGCCGCCATGAGGAAGCTGCGCACCATCGGCACCTGGGAGCCGGTCAGCACCATGTAGAACGCGCCGGCCGCAAGGCCCGCCAGGACCGCAACACGTTTGCATGGCCATCGCAGCGCGGCATACGGCCAGGCAGCAAGCGACAGGCGTACCAGTGCCACCGCGATGCCCATGACGATCGCGATGTGCAGGCCAGACACCGACAGCAGATGCGCCAGGCCCGAATCGCGAAAGGCCGCCATATCCGCAGGCGGCACGCCGGTCATCACACCCGAGAGCAGCGCCTGCGCCAGCGCCGCCACGCCGCCGTCCAGCACCGCGTCGATCCGCCGGTTGATCGACTCGCGCAATCGCAGCATCCACAGCATAGCACCGTCAGGGGCATGCCCCCGCACCACGACAGGCCCAAGCGCATATCCCATGCCAGAGAGGTCGGAGTAGAACACGTCGCGTTGCATGTCCCAGGCGCCGGGATAGGCGGGCGGAGATGCCGGCCGCACCACGGCACGGAGGCTGACGCTGTCGCCACTCGTCACCGCAGTGGCATCGTTCGCCTTCAGCCGCACGCGCAGCCGCCGGTGTAGGGGTGACGGCGCTCCCTCGATTGTCACCGTATCAAGCGTAACCCGGCGGCCAGTTGGCACCGCCTCGACGCCGCGAATGGTGCCTGTATACACGGCGGCATGAGTGGGCAGCGGATCGAGCGGCCCCACCATGGCAGTCGCGAACTGCGCCGCGGCAAATCCGAGCGCCCCGGCCGCCACCGCCGCCAGTACGGCCCGCATTGCCGGCCACGGTCGCGCCAGCACGGCGCCCGCGCCGCCAGGAACTGCGACAGATGCACCGAGCCATGCCCAGGGTTCAGACCGAAGTCCGAAATACAGCAGCACACCGGCGCCCATGAACACGGGCAGCCAGAGGGCAAAATGTCCGTGTTCGGCGGCCCGCCAGGCCTCCAGCCATGCGGAGTACTTCTGCCGCATGCATGGGAGGTTAGCGCCCTCGCCTCTACAGCCGGTGAACGCGCGTGCTAGATCATGCGCATGTCCGTTCGCGTCCGCTTCGCTCCCAGCCCGACCGGCCCGCTGCATATCGGCAGCGCCCGCACCGCGCTGTTCAACTACCTGTTCGCCCGCCATCACGGCGGTGAATTCCTCCTCCGCATCGAGGACACCGACCGCGAACGCAGCACCGAGGCATCCACCAAGGGGATTCTCGACAGCCTCGACTGGCTGGGCCTGCCCCGCGACGGCCAGACTGTGTTCCAGTCCACCCGTCAGTCACGCCATGCCGAGGTGGCGCACGCGCTGCTGGAGTCCGGCAACGCCTACTACTGCTTCTGCACCCCGGAGGAACTGCAGCGGGAACGCGAAAGCGCCCGCGCCGAGGGGCGCGTCTGGCGCTACGATGGCCGCTGGCGTGACCGTGACCCGGCGACTGCGCCGCCCGGTGTGAAGCCGGTGATCCGCCTGAAGGCGCCGCGCGAGGGCGACACGGTGGTGCATGACCTGGTGCAGGGCAACGTCCGGGTCGCGAACTGCGAGCTGGACGACATGATCATCCTGCGCAGTGACGGCGTCCCGGTCTACAACCACTCGGTCGTCGTGGACGACCACGACATGGCGATCACCCATGTGATCCGCGGCGATGACCACCTGACCAATACGTTCAGGCAGGTGCAGATCTATCAGGCGATGGGATGGGAACTGCCCCGGTTCGCCCATTTGCCACTGATCCATGGCGCCGACGGCACCAAACTGTCGAAGCGCCACGGCGCACAGTTCGTTCTGGAATTCGATGAGCAGGGCTATCTGCCCGAGGCTCTGTGCAACTTCCTGCTGCGCCTTGGCTGGGGGCACGGCGACGTCGAGGTGTTGGACCGCGACGAGTCGATCCGTCTGTTCGACCTCGACGGCGTGGGGCGCGCGCCAGGCCGGATGGACTACGCCAAGCTCATGTATCTCAACGGGGTATATATCCGGCAGGCTGATGACGAACGTCTCGCCCACGACGTGTTGCAGCGGCTCGCCCATCGCACAGACCTTGCGCTGGGCAGCAAGGCAGCCGAGCGCATTCGCGCGCTGATGCCAGCACTCAAAGAGCGCGCGAAGACGTTGGCAGAACTAGCTGATACAGCATCGTTTTTAGCTCGCACACCGCCGTTGCCCTTCGAGCCAAAGGCAGCCGCGATCCTTACCCCGGAGGCGCGGCTGATGCTGCGCGACGTCGCGAGCGCCCTGGCCGCGACCGACTTCTCGCCGCCCGCGATTGACGCTGCCTTGCGGAGGTTCGCCGAGACCACGGGCCGCAAACTCGGGCAGGTGGCACAGCCACTGCGCGCGGCACTGACCGGCAGCACGGCGAGCCCCGGGATCGATCTGACCCTCGCGGCACTTGGAAAAGAGGAAGCCCTGGCCCGCCTCGCCGCTGTGGCCTGATTGCTGAAAATACTCGCTCGTCTTTGATCTGGATCAATGTCCACCGGATCTCGATGGCGCAGTTTGGCGCTCGTGAGGTGGACGGGTTCCGATCCGTTCTCTCCTCTCTCTTGGACTCCTCCCCATACCCTCGGCGGCACCTTCGGTGCCGCCATTTTTTATTTGAATCCGTATTATTACGGACCCTACCTCAGGTTTGACTTCATATTTTATGAACTACGCTGGCCGATAATGCGTCAGGGCAACAGCGTGGGAGTAGAGGATGCGCGCACATCACCCCGAGCCAAACAACAGCAAGGCAAGTGGCATCGGCACTGTCCTGCTGGGCATGGCGGCGATTGCGCTCGCAGGGATGGTCGGAACGATCGGGCTGATCCGCGAAGTGGGCATCCTTGGTCCGAAAGTCGGCGACATTGTCGCATTTGATCCGCAGGATTCGATGTCCGGCGACATGAAGGCCCGTGTCATGGCCATTCCGGTCGGCCAGGTTGGTATCGCCTGCGAGCTGGATGTCCAGGCGATGCACCAGGGTGGCGGCAGCCTGATCATCGAGTCGCGCCAACCCACGTTGAACAGCAGCATCCAAATCCACTGGGCCGGCAACCGCACCGCCACCGATGGCGCCAATTGCGGTTCATCGGCCGATCTGGTGATTGACCAGGAGGATGTCCAACTTCTCGCTCTGGCAGCCGGCGGTTTCGGTCCCAGCGCCGCGAAACATGCGCGCGGCATGCTCTGGGGCCAGCCCACCCCACCCCAGTGATGACACGCGAGTGACGACTCGCGCCGGCCGTTGACGGCCGCGGCCGGTATCTGCGACCAAGGGTCGTGTCGTACCGGAAAAAGCATCTCCTCGCGATCGAGGGACTCTACCCCCCCGAGATCGGCCATTTGCTCGACCTCGCCGAGAGCTACGTGCTGCTCAACCGCTCCGGCAAGACCCAGCGCGATCTGCTGCGCGGCCGCACCCTGATCAACCTCTTCTTCGAGGATTCGACCCGCACCCGCACCAGTTTCGAGCTCGCCGGCAAGCGGCTGGGCGCCGACGTGATCAACATGTCGGTCTCCACCTCCTCGGTGAACAAAGGCGAGACCCTGCTGGACACCGCCGCCACCCTCAATGCGATGAATTGCGACCTGCTGGTCGTGCGGCACGCGCAGTCCGGCGCCCCCAACCTGCTCGCGCAGAAAGTCGATGCCGCCGTGATCAACGCCGGCGACGGCACGCACGAACACCCCACCCAGGCTTTGCTCGACGCGCTCACCATCAAGCGCCGCAAGGGCCGGCTGGAAGGGCTCGTCGTCGCCCTCTGCGGCGACGTGCTGCACTCACGCGTGGCGCGCTCCAACATCCACCTGCTCACCACCATGGGCAGCCGTGTTCGTGTGGTCGGGCCACCCACCTTGATGCCGGCCGAAGCCGAACGGCTCGGCGTCGAGGTGTTCCACGACATGGAGCGCGGCCTCGCCGGCGCCGACATCGTGATGATGCTCCGCCTCCAGCGCGAGCGCATGCAGGGCGGCCTTGTGCCGAGTGCACGCGAGTATTTCCGCTTCTTCGGCCTGGACGAGGCAAAGCTGGCCGTCGCCAAGCCCGATGCCCTGGTCATGCATCCCGGCCCGATGAACCGCGGCGTGGAGATCGACAGCGCGGTCGCCGACGATCCGCTGCGCAGCGTCATCAAGGAACAGGTGGAGATGGGAGTCGCCGTCCGGATGGCGGTGCTCGACACCCTCTCGCGCGGCGGCCGCAATGAGTTCTGACACGCTCTTCACCTCGGTGCGCCTGCTCGACCCTGCCACCCGTCTCGACCAGCATGGCAACCTGCTGATCCGCGATGGCCTGATCGCCGATTTCGGCCCTGATCTTGGCCGCCCCGACGGCGCCACTGTCATTGACGGGGACGGCGCCATCCTCTGCCCCGGCCTGGTGGACATGCGCGCCGCGCTTGGCGAGCCCGGCTACGAATACCGCGAGACCATCGCCTCCGCCGCCGAGGCCGCCGCCGCCGGCGGAATCACAACTCTGGCCGCCCTCCCCGATACCCAGCCCGCCATCGACGAACCCGCCCTGGCCCGCCTGCTCCGCGCCCGGGGCGAGGAAACCGGCAGCGTCACCATCCTCCCCTATGGCGCCGTCACCACCGGCTGCCTTGGGGAACAGTTCGCCGAACTCGGCCTGTTGCGCGAAGCCGGCGCCGTCGCCTTCACTGACGGCAGCCGCGCCATCGGCCCCAGCCGGCTGATGCGCCTCGCCCTGTCTTACGCCCGCGGCTTCGGTGCGATGATCGTGCAGCATCCGGAAGATCCGTCGCTTGCCTCAGGCGGTGCCGCAACTGAGGGCGAACTGGCCACGCGCCTCGGCCTCCCTGGCATCCCCGCCGCCGCGGAGGCCATTCTGGTCGCCCGCGACATCCGCCTCGCCGCGCTCACCGGCGGCACGCTGCACTTTGCCCACGTCTCCACCGCCGAGGCCCTGGCACTGATCCGCCACGCCAAGGCTGATGGTCTGCCGATCACCTGCGACACCGCTCCGCCCTATTTCGACCTCAACGAGACCGCCATCGGCGACTTCCGCACCTACGCCAAGCTCTCACCGCCCCTGCGCAAGGAGGCCGACCGCCAGGCCGTCGTGGCGGCACTGGCAGACGGCACGATCGACGCCGTTGCCTCCGACCACCAGCCGCGCGACGCCGACGACAAGCGCCAGCCTTTTGCTCAGGCAACGCCGGGCGGCACCGGCCTTGCGACGCTGCTCAGCGTGACGCTGGCCCAGGTCCATAACGGCAACCTCAACCTGATGCGCGCCATCGATCTCCTGACCGCCCAACCAGCCCGGCTGCTCGGCATCCAGGCAGGGCGCCTGGCGAAAGGCGCACCAGCCGACGTGTGCCTGTTCCATCCGGATCGGATCTGGCAGGTGACGGCCGGCGAATTGCCCGGCAAGGCGCAGAACACGCCATTCGACGGCCGCGCGCTGGAAGGCCGCGTGCTGGGAACCTGGAAGGCCGGCCGCCGCGTGTTCGGCGGATAGTCCTGCAATCTCAGTCAGCTACGGTACGACCCGTTGATATCGATGTAGCCGTGCGTCAGGTCACAGGTCCAGACCGACGCCTTGCCGCGGCCGAGCCCAAGGTCGATCGCAATCTCAACCTCGCGTCCCTTCATGTGCTGCACGACAGGCGTCTCGTCGTAACCGGGCACCACGCCGCCATCGCGCGCCATCCACACACCGCCGACACCCACCGACAGCTTGTCGCGGTCCGCCGGCTCGCCCGCCTTCCCCACCGCCATGACGATACGGCCCCAGTTGGCGTCCTCGCCGGCGATCGCCGTCTTCACCAGCGGCGAATTCGCCACCGCCATCGCTATCCGCTTGGCCGACCGGGCGTTGGTGGCACCGCTCACATCAATGCGTACCAGCTTCTGCGCGCCCTCGCCATCGCGCACCACCTGCAACGCAAGGTCCAGCAATACCGCATCCAGTGCCCGCGCGAAGTCGGCGAGAATCGCGCCACCTTCGGCTGGTACGCGTGGATGCTTCGTCTGGCCGGTCGCGAACAGCAGCACGGTGTCCGACGTGGACGTGTCCGAATCCACCGTCGTGCAGTTGAAGCTGCCGTCCACTCCCTTCTTCAGCATCGCCTGCATCACACCGGCCGGCAGCTTCGCATCGGTGAACACGAAACACAGCATCGTGGCCATGTCGGGCGCGATCATGCCGCTTCCCTTGGCGAACCCGCTGATCCGCACGCTCGCATCGCCAATCCAGGCGGTGCGCGTGGCGGCTTTGGCGAATGTATCGGTGGTCATGATGCCGCGTGCCGCCGCCGGCCAGGCATCCTCGCTCAGCCCTTCATGCAATGCCGGCAGCGCAGCCACCAGTTTCTCGTGCGGCAGCACCTCGCCGATCACACCGGTCGAGGCGATGAACACCTGCTTGGCCGGACAGCCCACCAGCTTCCCCGCGGCGGCCGCCGTAGCAGTGCAGGCATCGCGCCCGGCCTTGCCGGTGAAGACGTTGGCATTGCCGGCGTTCACCACGACCGCTCGCGCCTTGCCGCCAGGCAGCGACGCCCGGCACCATTCCACCGGTGCGCCAGGGCACTTGCTGGAGGTGAACACACCGGCCACGGTCGTCCCGGCCGCCAGCTCCATCATCACCAGGTCAGTACGTCCCTGGTAGCGGATTCCGGCCGCCACCGCGCCTAGCCGCACACCGGCAAGCGGCGGCAATTCCGGCAGCGGAATGGCAAGCGGAGAGACAGAAGCGGCCATGGTCGTTCCCCCGGTCTGGCTGACGTTTATTGCTTCGATGGTGCGGGTGGCGGTACCGCGCTGTCAGTGGCCCGGATCGGCGAGCCGTCGAGGTTGAATTTCTCCACCGACACATCGGCGCGCGCCTGGGCAACAGCCTGCTTCACGCCGTCCTTGATGACCTGCTGGCGGAGTTCGTCTCGCGCCTGCTCAAACGTCGGCGGCTGATCCTGCTTCTTCTCCACCACCATGATCACATGCCAGCCAAACTGCGTGTGCACCGGCGTCTGCGACGTCTGCCCCGGCTGCAAGGCGAAGGCAGCGTTGGCGAATTCCGGCACCATCTCGTCCTTCTTGAAGAAGCCGAGATCGCCCCCCTG
>DATJJM010000465.1:0-12036 GCA_035492535.1 Acetobacteraceae bacterium
CTTCGGACGGCACTGCCGCGCCCGGCCTTACTGACCGCTGCCGTCTGGAGTGTCGGCGCGTATGGTGAAGGTGACTTCCGCCTCGCCCAGCCTTCCAGCCGCTACACCGGGTTCATGCTGCGTCTTTTAAAATCACCGACGGTATCCGACCTCGATCTACTGTCGATCCAGGCCTATGATGCAGGGCCGACATTCGATCCTCTTCAGGCTTGGCACGCTTATCGTGCTCTGTGGAACGGCCCCCTCGCCCTAGGACTTGCGGTTCAACGCGATGGCGGTACCGGCCCCTTTCCGACCGTGCCCGAAGCGGAATTGCTTGCCCGAACGGTAGCCAGCGATCCTCTCGGGGGGATGATGATCTATCCGGTTCTGGGGATTCCTGACGGTCGTGGCAGCGCAAACCGGCCAGATGGCCTTGGGCTCGCCAAAGCAATGTGCCGCGGCATGAGATTGATCCGTTGCGATTCGGAGGGTCTATAACCTGCTCGGCAACGTGCCAGATAGAAGCTCACCGCCAGAGCCGTTGTAAGCTCGCCGGGTGTAAACACGACCGAATACACAGCCGATACAATGATCAGGTACAATACGTAGTCAGCGAGTGCCTGAGACAACGGATCATTTGGGCACGACCACTTGTTCGCCACCCACAATCCCGCCAGGTGCACCAGTAACATCAACAGCGCACCGATAACGCCGTATTCAAATGCGACGCCGAGCCAACCTATATCGGTGAGGAAGAACATCCGGTTGCCGAAAAGCTGTGCCAATGTCACATTTCCAAAGCGCGTTGTTGCGCCGACACCCAACAGCCATCGAACCGGTTCCAGGCTCAGGTAATTCCAGGCCGTTGCCACTGAGACCTGTCTTACTGCCAGTGATCCGCCCAGCGACGAGTGGACGTCAGTTGCGCTCCCTATCCGATGAATCAGATAGAAAACAGCAATTCCCGCTACGATCCCCAGCATTGCCAGTGCGGGAATACGCCACCGCCCGGCACTTAGCGCGCTTGCGATGATGACTACGAGAACGCCTCCCGCGATTGCCGTACGCTCCTTGTAGATCATGTATTGCAGCGCAAAGGCGAAGGCGATTGCGATGGCTTTCCATACGCGAGGCCGCATCCAGAACGACCGATTGAAAAAGAACACCAGCAACATACCGAAGAACATTGGCATGTACAGGTGGTTTCCCCGCTCCGGATCGTACATAAACAGCTTGGTGTTGATGTCGCCGGCACCATAGACCTTGGTCGGAACCACCAACCACAGCACTACCATGATGACGTAAGTTCCGAGCCCAAGTCCCAAAACAATCCGGCCCAGTGTCTCTGCGGGCAGGCGCAACATTACCAGAAGCCCCGCCGCTGAGAAGATGAAACCGTAGGCCCACACCTTTGCCGTAGTCAAAAATGCAGGACCGGCCTCGTTGCCAAGTTCCACCATTCCGATCATCGGGGTCACGCCGATGATCCAGACCATCGTTACCAGGAATAGCAGCTTGAAGGGTATATCAAGCCGCAGAACTGCCCAAGCGAGCAAAGGAACGGTGAGTATCGGCCACGCTTTGGAAAGTAAATAGAGCGGCGGAATGTCCACCATGTACTGAAAGCACTGTGCAAACATGGGCAAAGCGAATAGTGCGATCAGCACGCGCCACCACTGCGCGCTCGAATCCAGCGTATCCACTCGGCCAACGCTTGCCATCCGCGTTACGCGTGCCGCTCGTGTGAGCGTCCAAACAACGCTTTTAGTGCTAGCCACAAAACAGGCAATGAATCCACGAAGACCCGCCGTGCGTGCCGTCGCGGATTCTGCATCAACCTATATGCCCATTCCGCATTCAATCTTCGAATGATCAGTGGCGCGCGCCGCACCACGCCGGTGACGAACAGCAGCGAGCTCCCTATGCACAACGCTGTCCCAACTGCACCGCCTCGCTCAAGCACCCGGCACGCCACCACCTCCGACTGTGGGGCGCCAACAGCGAGAAATACATAACGTGCTGGGTGCTGAAGGATGAAATCGACACAACGCTCGATCTCGACGGGATCGTCAATAAAGCCCATCGGGGGATTGAAACGCGCAACGGACTGCATCCCATGCAGCGTGCGCAACCTGGTTTCGACTTCGTCTGTGCCGCCGATGATCGTAATCGCGTCTTCAGGGCGGATATAGTTACGGAACAATTCCACAGTCAGATCACTGCCGGCCGTCATGGGCAGATCCTGACCGAACAGCCAGTGAGACAGCAGGCGCAGAATCCGACTGTCGTTGAGGACAAGCCACGCCGCGTCATGTGCAACAGAGAACCGCTTGTCGCCACGTGCGCAATGAACAGTATGGTGAGCATTGGGTGTCGTAATGAATGCAAATCGGGATCCTGACGGCCGGGCAGCAATAGTGGCTGCTGCTTCCGCGAGACCGAGCGGAGTGAACGGAACACCAAGGAACCATCGATGGACAAGCGCGCCGTCATCGACCTGGGCCGACAGACGCGTTGACTCGATGTCGACGATTTTCATGCCCATCGATAGAGCCAACTCGGTACATAATACTTCCGGCCATCGAAAATGAAGCCGAGCAGATTGCCACCACCGGACCGGATCACGTCGCACAGCCGGGTCACGACGGCTCCTCGCGTGCGCTCAGCTCGCACGATGACAATATTGGCGTCGACCATATTTGCCAGGCGACGAACCGCATAACCGGATAGGTCAGCCGAGGCTACCAACAGAATCATGCTGAACTCTTCGTGCAGTTCATCCAGAATACGCCGGGTATGGACAACGGATGCCCGGCGGTCGCCGAAAACCGGCTCCAAGGTGCTCACCCCGACCCATAGCCGTGGTACTCTTGTGGCTACAACCCGCATTGGCAACGTCCTCGCCGGCGTTGCCGGGTCATCTGCCGTGCCAAGCGCCGAAGTGTACTCGGCCCCATCACTTTCCAAGTCTAGGATCAGCGTATTGCGTTCGTGGCCGACGGCGAGCTCTGTCGCCAGTTTCCGTACAATCGCAACTCTGTCGTCCTCGTCCGAGACGCCGATGATCTGCAGCGTTGCGAGTGATCGACGGTCAACAGTCGCCTCCTGAAGCAGTGAGCCCAGATCGGCGATTTCTGGCTGATCATCTCGGTGCGGCTTCGCACTGCTACTATCCAACGATATGAGCGCCGGCATCAGCAGGTCCCGTTCGGCCTCCGATGGCATGATGTACACTTCGCGCATCAACGTCGCGATCGCTGCCGCCGCCGCACCCAAGAGCATGCCCAGGATCAGGCCGCCGAGTACATAGGAGAGGGCCATGCTGCGGCCGACGACTGGTGCTGTCGAAGTCTGCACCACGCGTAGGTTGGCATTCCGCTCATCCACCACGTGGTCTTGAAACACCGCCGCCTGCTGCCGCTGCGCGAGCTGCCGGTATACGCCCTCTGTTACATCGCGCGTCAATTGCAGTCCGTGCAGCTGTCCATCGGCAGTACGCAACGACTGTACCCGATCATCTGCCTGTTTGTATTGCTGGTCGAGCTCCACGAGCTGCTCGCCCAGAGCCTGGTTCTCCACTTCCAGTGATGCCAATCGATTGTTCAGAAGCTCGATGGCCGGATTGCGGATCTGACGTTCTGTAAAGTACAGATTCTTCTCGTGCGGCCCCATCTGGTCCCGTGCTGACGCAATCTGCTGGTTCACCGCGGCAATCCCCGGCCAATCCGGCTTGTACTGATTGATCAGATGCGTCCGCTGCTGTTCCAACCGAACCAGTGTGTTCCGTGCCTCGTCGTTGCCGGTGTTATTCGTGCTCTCCCGAAAGTCGAGAACTGTCTGCGGCTGCCCAGCAAGGTTGGTTTTAACCGCGGCAATCTCAGTTTGAACGGCGACCTGTCGCTCACGCACCTGATTCTGCCGTTGTACGACGCCATCCAGGCGGTTGGTCGCCAGCACGACATCCTGTGCCATATCGAGCACGTTGTAGTGGCTGCGCAGATCCTGAATCTGGGTATCGAGCTTTGCCAGCGAATCCCGGTAGCGATCGATCTCGCGGCCGACGAACGTGGCGTTCGTACTAGCATAGATTGTCCGGCGTTGTTCGAGAAATGCGTCCAATACGGCTTGAACGACTTCGATGGCGACGGGGCGTTCGGGACTGGCAAAAGATATCCGGATCACGTTGCTTCCGGCGTCCGATTCCACACGAAGATCCGACCGCAGCCGCTCGACCGCGAGCCCTTCCACGGTTGATGGCTCCCGCGGCGGCAGTAGGCCGAACCAGCGGGGTCGTACCAGCCACGGATAGATAGAACCGGCTCCCACCTTCCTGATGGCCGTTCGCAATACCTCGTCGGAGGTGGCGATCTGGATCTCCGACTGTACGGCCTTCAGGCCGTCAATCGACAAAACGGTGGGAGTGATACCGGACGAGTTCTGTGCGCTTGTCGACTCCGAACCAATCAGCACGAGGACCAGACTGTCCGCCGTGTATTCGGTCCGGGTCAGCGCAGCCGCCAACAGCCCGATGAAAACGCCCAACAAAATGCAGTTACGGAGCAACGGGCCGCAGTAAAAGAACTGCACGAGCACGTCACGTACCGTCATGCGCGGTTCGGATGCGCCCTGTGTGAAGGTCGGAACCGGGGAAAGAGGCGATGCTTGTTCAGGCGCTGGGAGCCGTGGTGCATCACCAGGGGCACGGATCTCGTTCATGAGCTGCGCCCCGTCGGTAAGACGATCCATTTCATGGTCGGCACTCGTATGCCGGCGACATGCGCTGTTTGTGCTGCATTACCAATCGGATCACGCGCGTTTCCTGCCAAATTTTGTTTTCCGGTCCAGGACATAGGGCAATGGCAGCGGCGACTGGACTTCCGCGCCATTCGTCTTGAATAAACACTCGCACATAGGGAATTCCAAGATATGTATACGGTTGCCCCAAATGCCAGTTCGGCTGCAGCTGTGGATGCAGCGCGTCCAGCAGACGGTATGGATCGGGCGGCGGGGTCGGTATTGGCAGTTCGTCCAGCGGGCCACCTGCGACCGCGAATACTGCGACAAAGGTCTGTAGCAGGGCGGTGCGGATTTGGCTGGTGATCATGGTGTCCACGCAAGGGTTAACAGCCCTCTCATCCAAACGGCATACTTTATCTTGGCCAGGAGCCGATAATTGAATCACCTAAAATCAAACAACAAAGTTACAATCCCCCTACGATATCGTATCGACCTGCAAGCAGGACCATCTCTCCAGTGGAACTGACGTTTGGACGCTTCATGGCAGCCGTACCGCCGCGCAACCTGCTGCGCTATGCCGGAGCCCTAATCGCTAGAGGACTGGAGGTCGTTGCCAAATTTGGGCTTTATGTCATTGCCGCTCGCAGGATGGGTGGGTACCAGGCGGGCCTGTTTTTCCTTTGCCTAACCTGGGTAAATCTGGTGTCCACCGGTGCGCGCCTGGGGCTCGAGCGTGCCACCTCGCGCCATGTGGCGGCCGAATTGGCTGTTGGCGATGGTGCGGCTGCCAAACGCACCGTGCTTGCCGGCGTGACCTGGACGGCGCTGGCAAGCATTATCGCTGGAGTGTCGACTTGGCTGCTGGCCCGTCCAGCGGCGTTGCTCCTGTTTCACCAACCTGACCTGACGGAACCACTCCGCCTCGCAGCACTGATCCTCCTGCCTCAAAGCATTGCATTCACATTGGGATTTACCCTGATTGGCCTGGGGCGCGGTGTTGCCGGCCAGATGGTTCAGAGTGCCATCCCTCCATTGCTATCACTGCTTGCCTTGCTGACCGGCCTAAACCAGGCGGAATCAGTGCTGACCGCCTACGCGGCATCATACGCCGTCTGCTGTTGCCTGGGCTTCGGGTTTGTAGGCTACGAATGGCGGCGTGCCTTCGCAAACCAATCGGCCATCCACGTTGAGCGCTCAGAGCCGCTGCCGTCACTTTGGACGACCGCCCGCCCGTTCCTCGTCATTGAACTCGTCCAGTCAGCGCTGCTGTCAATGCCGGTGCTGGTACTTGGCGTGTTCGCTGATGCTGTCGCCGTAAGTGCGTTCAGCATCGCAAATCGCGTCACCATGATGATCAATACAATCCTGCTCAGTCTGGCGATGATTGCTGCGCCAGGCTTCGCGCGGCACCATCGGCTGGGTGAATTTGCTGAGCTGCGCAGGGTAAACCGCCAGACGCGACTGCTTGCGATGGTGGTCTGCGTGCCGATTGTTGCCGTCATACTGATCGTGCCCCACACATTGCTGTCGCTGCTCGGTGGCAGCTTTGCCGATGCGTCGGCTGCATTGATCGTGCTGTCCATTGGGCAAATCGTGAATATCTTGCTTCCCACGGAGGACATGATTCTGGCGATGACCGGTCACGGTGCGACCCTGCGTCGGGTCAACCTCCAGCAGCTTTGGGTGTGCTGCGCACTCTGTATCGTGTTGATACCGTGGCTTGGTCTTATGGGCGCCGCCATTGTCACCACGATTTCTCTGATCCAGGGCCGTATTGGCTTCTCGCGTGCGGTTCGGCAGGCAATTCCAGAATTGTAAGGTCAGCTCGATGATTTCGACAAATCTGGGTGGTCTCCCAGAAATGCAGCCGGACGTATGCGTCGTTGGCGCGGGCACGATCGGTATCCCTTTGGCGCTCGAACTTGAGCGCCTCGGGTGTTCGGTCCTGCTGCTGGAATCCGGCGGGAAGCGCTTCTCCGCTGATTTGCAAGGACTGGCTGATGCTGAGATCGCCGATCCCGATCATCATGCCGTAATGAACCTGGCGGTACAACGCCGCCTCGGAGGCGCGTCCAACCTCTGGGGTGGTCGATGCGTCGCCATGGAGGAAATTGATTTTGCGGCGCGCGCATACGTTCCTGACAGCGGCTGGCCGATCAGTTTTGCTGATGTCGCTTCTTACTACACTGCCGCCTGTGACTACCTGGGTTGCGGCGAAGCGGAGTTCGACGATCCGATCCGTGATTTGCCGATTTCTGATCCGGACTTTCTGTTCAGTCGCCTTGAACGATGGAGCGCCCGCCCACGCATCGGAGCGAATTACACTCGCCGCCTCCGCGACAGCCGCGCCATCGATCTCAGGCTTGAGGCGACAGTGGTGGGTTTGCACCACGCCGATGATGGCCGGGTCCTGAGTATCCGTGTCAGCAATCTGTCGGGCAGCGAGGCTACAGTTACTCCGCGCTACGTTATCCTCGCTGCGGGTGGGTTGGAGAATACGCGGTTACTTCTGTCGACGCAGCGGGATCGTCCTAACAGTTTCGGTGGACCTGCTGGTGCACTCGGCCGCTATTATATGGGCCATTTGTATGGTCTGGCGGCCGAAATGGTTTTGCATTCCGAGAAATTGGACAGCGGAATCGAATATTACCTTAGCAGAGACGGGCACTATGTCCGCCGTCGTTTCACACCGAGCGAGGAACTGCAACAGCGCATGGGCCTGACGAACTTATCGATGTGGCCCGACTACCCTGCCATCCGCAACCCCGACCACCGCAACGGCATCATGTCGCTGGCATATTGCGGTCTGGCGATTCCTCCTGTTGGTCGCATGATCGTGGCCGAGTCGATCCGTAGCCATTATGTTGGCCCAGGCAGACCGGCGTGGTTGCCTCATATTGCCAATATCGTCCGTGACGCACCAAAAACCGCCGCCTTTCTTCCAGCATTCATCTACCGCCGCTATTTGGCTGACCCGTACATGCCCGGGTTCTTTCAGCGGAACGCGGCACGTCGCTATGCAGTGAGGTTTCATGCCGAGCACCTGCCAAACCCGGATTCGCGCGTGACGTTGGCGCGTGGGACGGATGCATTGGGTTTGCCACGCTTGGCGATCGATTTCAGATATACAAAGGCAGATACGGAACCATTGCTGCGGGCACACGGGTGTTTCGCACAATGGCTCGAGCGAACCGGCCTTGGCAGGATGAATTGGTCGGTCCCCGTGGAGCAGCGCAGCGAACATATCATTGCGCAATGTTCCGACGGTCACCACCAGATCGGCACAACGCGGATGTCCGCATCACCAGCCGGTGGGGTGGTGGACCGCGATTGCCGCGTGCACGGTTGTGCCAATCTGTTCGTGGCTGGCAGCTCGGTCTTCCCCACGTCGGCTGAGGCCAATCCGACACTCACTGCTCTGGCGCTGGGCCTCCGCACTGCCGCAATCGTCGCTGCGCGGCGTTGAACCAGCCAAGGGTCCCCTGCGCTGCCGGTGGCGATGGATGATTGGCGCCACAGGGTTTGCGTTGCGCCCGTGGCAGCTAGCGCTCCAAGTCAGTCCAGCTTCGGGAGTCCCATTCGCCAGATACTCGTCCTTCTCGTCACTTCCGGCCACATAACATGGCACATGCCATCCAGGGCCCTGGACGAGGCGGCGCCCCGACTATGACAGCGAGGCGGGAAAGGGCGGCAACTGGCTCTGGAACGGTTTGATTTCAATGGGTTTCGCTGGTGGGCGCACTAGGTCTGGGATCGCCGTCACATGCCCGTCCACAGCGAGCGGATCGTCAGCATCGTCCGCTCGCAGATGCTGCAATCGCCTTCCTCAACACGGTAGCCGAGCGTGGCCCCCAGATCCTTCATGGCGCGCTCGACCGGAGGCACAGAGCGCGCCTTGACTGCCCTTGCCAGGCACCTAGCGCAGAACAATCGGTGCCCGTGGCGCAGCAGGAGATTGACGACTGCCTGCTTGGTGCTCATGCCGGCACAGCCTACGTCTGATCAAGTCTCGCTCAAAGCAGCGCCGGCCACGCAGCTACCGAGTGGTTGCCACAGCCCCGCTCGCATCGCATCTGGGGCGACGGTCGTTCGCTGCAGACAGCTAGTCGGCACTCACGCGTGGATCGCCGGCGACCTTTCTGCCGGCTTCGATCCATGCAGCCAGCGCCGGCGTGAATTTAGCCCGAACCTTGTCTTCATAAATGGTGACGTCATCAGGTGTCAGAATGTCGCGCCAGCGGCCAACAGTCCCTTTGTGGAAGAAGCTGCGCGGACCGTCCGTCCGGGTGAGCCGAAGATGAGGCATCAACGAATCAGCCGCATCCCGCATCTCTGAAAATCGCGCCGCCTGCACTAGGGAAGGCCACACCGTTTCGTCGATGGCGATGTCGAGAAACGCCGATACACGTCGCATTTCACAATCGAGATCAGCAAGCAGGTCGTTATAATGCACCATCAGGAAATTCGACCGTTTGCGCTCCCTCCAATAGCCGACTTCGAGATCAAAGAAGGACACTCCGACCCCGCCATCGGTTTGGCCCAAAATGCCCGAGTTAGACAGCCAGAAGTGGAACATCTCCCTAGTATCCGTCGGGATTTCTGGGAATGGGCGACCGATGGCCGCATCTTCTCGGCCGATGCGATCGAAGTTTTTGCGGTGACGATCGGAGAACCCGGTCCACTGCGTGTGGAGCGACATCGCTGCATCGCGCCCGTCACGAGCAACGTGGATGTATCGCACTTCATCGTAGAGTGGGATGCCATCGACAGGCAGATGACATTTTGCAAAGCGACGATGAGTTTGCTGATTGAATGGAGCGTGCGCCACGTCCGGTTCCCCGAATGCGCGGCCATCGATCCAAGGCGATATATCCAATAGCGATCGGGGAATCGCATCTTGGAATACAAGTGAGCTTACAATCTGCTGCATCCATGTGGTGCCGCTCTTCGGGTATGTGGCGATGACGATGTCGCCTTGCCGGGGTCGGTAATTGTTCCACCGCCTGCTGTCGGTGGTCCAAGTCCGATACTCGCGCAGGGCAGGTCGAATAAGCTCCATGGGTCGGCGGTTTCCCCGAAGAAAGATGCAGCGATGCAACTCGCGAAGTGATGGGATATCTGTGAGCGGATGCTCGCATCGTTTCAAACTCGCACCTCCTGTAGACGACGGCAACCCCTACACGCCGCCGGCGCAGCAGCGCCACACGGCGCTGCCCGGCGTGCTCAGATCGCCCCGCCAGGCTGTAGGCCGCTCGTGCGGCAGGTGAATGGCATGGGCAGCCACCTCCCGCTCCGGAATACGACCGCTTAGAGTGCTGGCGATGCCCTCGATCAGGACGCCGTTGAGCAGGTAAGGATCGACCCTCGGCGCAATGCCGCCTGAGGACGTTGCTCGATGCCGAGCAGCGTGGGCGCGGTTCATCGGACGTCAGACAAACGTCGTCCACGGCAACCCGAACAATCCTGGTAACGTCCGTATGACCGCAAATCGGGTCGCGCTGATCGACTGGGACGAGTCCCACGTTGACGTCCCCGACCTCGACCTGGTGCTACCTCACAACGCCGCTGGTCTGGACGGCGTTGCGCATGACATCGCGGAGCAAGCGTCGGCTGCATGGGAAGCCGCCGTCTGCTGGGACGACGAGTTTTCAATCAAGCGACTTGCCGAGGTCCGAGCGGTCTGAGCAAAGGCAGCGAACGGAGAGATCACGTCGGCAGTCACGGGCGTGTTGTGCGCGATAGCAAACGGCCCCACTGAGACATTTAGCAGCCCAGGTGGTGCTCCAAACCGGATAAGCTTCACGATCCCTGACACCCCGAGCTTGTTGTTGGGGGAGCTTCCCGGTTGTGTGTAAATCAGGACATATAGCTAGCCGGAGCATGGCCGACTGCTCGCAAGAGGCGGCGATGCCGGGGGGCCGTGGGCGCGTAAGACCGCTCGCCGCCGCATCGCGTACGCGACAGTCAACAACCAGGACGAAGCCGGCCAACTCAAGATCAGGGCTAGAGCGTGATGATGTTGCTGTGAGTCGCCGAGCGATTCCCAAATCGGATGAGTTCTGATTCAACCTGCTGGCTGGGGTGGAGGCCAGCAGATATGACCCGACCTATTCGAACGATCTGCGGGACCGTATTGTGGGTGCGGTGGAGCGAGGTGAGCTGTCGTGTCGGCAGGCGGCGGCGTATTACGATGTGGGGATCAGCACAGCGATCAGGTGGGTGCAGCGGCTGCGGCGGACGGGCAGTGTCAGTCCTGGTGTCATCGGGCCTGCAATTCTCCCCGAAAGTGGGCGTTGAAAATTCCCTGATTGGCGTTCCTTTCGGATCATTCCGTCGGGGCTAGCCTTGGCGGAATGATCGAGCCGCCATCGGCGCCAAGTCCCCCGCGCGGGGAGGCGTTGATGGTTCGACTGGGAGAGCTGATGATGATCCTTGAATTGCATCGCCAAGGCGTCTCGATCACCGCGATTGCCCGACGCACAGGGCGTGACCCGAAGACCATCCGCAAATACATCGAGCGCGGCATCGAGGCTCCCGCCTATGGGCCTCGCTCCGCGGGACGGCCGAGCAAGTCGGCGGCCTATCTCGACTTCCTGCGCGAGCGCGTGACCGCCTTTCCGGACCTGAGCGCCACGCGGCGAGAGGCTGCGAGCCAAAGTGCCACATGGACGGTGGAAGACGATGACCTTCCTCGCCGCGCTGCGGCTCGATCGTGTCGACGCACCCTGGCTGATCGATGGCCCGATCAATGGGGAACGCTTCCGGCTCTATGTCGAGAAGAGGCTGCTGCCGACGCTACATCCGGACGACATTGTCGTCATCGACAACCTCGGCAGCCACCGCGGCAAGGTGATCCGTTGGCTCATCCGCTCAGTCGGCGCCAGGTTGTTCTTCCTGCCAAAATACTCGCCCGATCTGAACCCGATCGAGCAGCACTTTGCCAAGCTGAAACACTGGCTGCGCAACGCCGCCAAACGCTCGATCGACGCCGTCTCTCGCGCCAGCGGCCGCATCCTCGATACCGTCACCTCAGCAGAATGCCGCAACTACTTCCGCAACTCAGGGTATGAGCCCACGTAATCTCATCACGCTCTAGCCAGGATCGCGTGGCGCCGGCCACGAGCGGGGGCATTTGGCATGATAGGAGAGCACTCCAGACGTGCAAGGGACAGGTTTCCGCCTCGCGGTCCCGTCAATGTCCTGTTTGCACAATGGGCCGCATCCGGCTGTCGTCCGTGGTAGGAAAACTAGTGATATTTCAGTATGTTCTACTGGTGGGCGCACAAGGACTCGAACCTTGGACCCGCTGATTAAGAG
>DATJJM010000466.1:0-8320 GCA_035492535.1 Acetobacteraceae bacterium
CCGACCATCGAGATCAGCCCGATCACCAATCCGAACGATTGCGCCGCGAATTCCCTCTGCACGATCAGCGCAGGCAGCGTGATCACGTTGCCCACCGATAATCCGAACACGATGCTGCCCGCGTAAAGTGCTGCCGGCTGGTCCGGCCACGCCAGCATCAGTGCCAGGCCTCCTGCCTGCGACGCGAAGCTCACCGCCGACGCAAGCCGCTGGTTCAGCCGATCGATCAGCGGTGCCATCGCGAGGCGTCCCGCCGCAGCGGCAAAGGCCGTTGCCGCTACTGCATTGGCTGCGCCGCCATTGCCGAGATGCGGCTGCAGGAACGCCAGTTGGTGCACGATGAAACCAACCTGCGCCGCCAGCGCCAACGCGAACGGCAGTGCGATGCTCCACACGCGGATGCTGCGCAACGCCTCCCTTTGGGTGGCGAACGCCGGCAAATGCTCCGCCACGCGCTGCACGGTGTGGCGCAGCGAAGCGCTCTGCTCTGCCAACGAGACGCGCCCCACACCCAGCAGGATAATCGGCAACAGGATGGCAAGCGCGCACAGCACGAGCCAGCACACGCCCGGTCCCAGTCCGAACGCTCCTACCATGCGAGCAAGGATCGGCGTGACGATGAAGCCGCCGCCGCTTGCGCCGTTCAGCGCGAGGCTCAACGCCAGGCCGCGGCGCTGATCGAACCAGTGTGCGAGCGTGGTCGCGATTGCCGTGGTGGTCGTGGCTGACCAGCCAACCGCCATCACAATTCCCGCCGCATAAAGCTGCCAGGGCGCCGTCACGCAACTCAGCCACATCGTGCCGACACCCAGCACGACTGCGCCGCACGCCAGCAGAAGGCGCGGCCCCAGCAGCGCCATCGCCCGGTGCACATAGGCCAGCAACAGGCCGCCCGCGAGGTAATAGACAGTGGTCGCCGATGCGATCAGCGATGCAGGCCAACCGTGCCTTGCATGCAGATCGGCGAAATACACCGACTGTCCATAGAACCCGAATCCCCAGGCAAACACGGCGGTACAGAAGCCGGCCAGTACCACCGGCCAGCCCTGACGGAACTCTCCCTGTGCGGAGACAACAGCAACATCACTCATGTTGCCAAGCTGGGATCGGTCGCGGCCCGTCACAAACGATTCTTCATGGCACTCTCAGAGGAGAAATTCTAAACTGGCGTATGGCCTTGCCCCCACTCAATGCGCTGCGTGCCTTCGAAGCGACCGCGCGCCACCTCAGCATGAAGGAGGCGGCTGCTGAACTGTCGGTCACGCCAGGTGCCGTCAGCCAACTGGTACGCGGCCTGGAACAGCGGCTCGGAACGCAGCTCTTCCGCCGCAACAACCGCGCGCTCGTACTGACCGAAGCTGGCCAGGGCTACTTCACCCCCATCCGTCACGCGTTCCGCCAGATCGGCGAGGCCACCCGCCGCTTGCAGGCCGCCCCCAGCGCCGGCGTTCTCACCGTCAGCGCGCCGCCCGCCTTTGCCGAGTCCTGGCTGGTGCCGCGCCTCGGCTCGTTCCGCACGCAGCACGCCGAGATCGAACTCAACATTGCCACCACGCGCGGCCTAGCCAACTTCGCGGCCGATGGTGTGGATGTCGCGATCCGCCATGGCCTGGGCAGCTATCCAGGCCTGCGCTGCGACCGCATCGCCACGATCGCCATGATACCCGTGTGCAGCCGGCGCTTCCTCGCCGCGCTGCCGCGCCGCCCGCGCACGCCCTCCGACCTGCTTCACCTCAGCCTGCTGCATGATGCGGAGCGACAGGAATGGGCCCTGTGGTTCCAGGCGCAGGGAGTCACCGATGTCAGCCACGCGGCCTCCACGGGCATCAGCTTCGATGATCAGATGCTGCTGATCCGTGCCGCCGCCTCCGATCAGGGTATTGCGCTCGTCACCGAAACACTTGCCCGCCGCGAACTGGACCACGGCAACCTCGTCCGCGTACTGGATGTCGCCTGGCCGCAGGAGTTTTCCTATTGGCTGGTTTGCCCGCGCCCCACCGCCGGGCAGCCGAAGATCGTCGCCTTCCGCGACTGGTTGATCAGCGAGCGCGCGCGTCCAGCCAGGCGAGCAAGGCAGGCCCGAACGCCTTGAGGCTCTTGTAATGCACCGTCTCCTCCGGCAGTGCGCGCACCGCTTCCGCCAACCGCGCCGCATGCTCAGGCTGCGTGATCGCGCGTGCCAACGGATAGCTGTGCACGCGGATGCCGAACAGGATCGCGTCGGACTGCGGCAGCCGCCGCAGCGTCTGCCGCTCCACCCGTAGATACAGCATGTCGCCGGCGTTCCCGGGCGTGATGCGCGGATTGGTGGCTTCCCGCCACTTGCCGGTCGGCTGATACATCGCTGGATCGTCCAGTACCGACCAGTTCAGCCGCGAGGCGATGTGTCCCACCTTCACCTTCGCCATGAAGCGATTGACCGGCGCCGCAAGCCGTTCCGCATAGTGCGGTACCGGGCCGTGCACCGCGGGCAATGGCTTGCCCAGCTTCTCATGCAGCCGCCACCGGCTGGGAAAACACAGCACCGCCGCGGTAAAGCGCGGTCCATCCACGCCGCTCTGGATGACGCACAGATCTTCCTGCACCAGCCGGCCGGCCAGTTCCAGCGGATCGCACGGCGGTCCAGCCAGGTTCCAACTCTCGCCGGTCAGCGCGTTGCCCAATCGGTCGCCCTCGCGGACAAACCACTGCGGAGCGTACTCACACAGGTTGCGGACGATCTCGCGCAATGTCTCGACACGTGCCGCATCGGAACACGGCAACACGCCAAACACGTCGCCATGTCGCACAGCCAGCAGCTCACGCCGCTCATGCATCTCATCGGCGTAGCGCTCGTCGATCTCGAACCATGCGCTCTCCGGCACCGTCGTCAGCGACATCGACATGCGGTACGGGCCGCTCTCGAACGGCAGATAGGTCGCTTCCGGCGGCAGCATTCGCATTGCCCAATCTTGCCAGACACCGAGCGCCGCCGTCGAGTAAGTCGCCCCCTGACACGCCACGACTTGACGCAACCCGCCTCAGCGCGACACTGCCGCATCATTCTGCACGAAGGGGGAAACGAAACCATGCCAGACGTCCGCATCATGGCCGAGAAATTCGGCTTCCCCGAAGGCCCGGTGGCGATGCCCGACGGCTCGGTGATCCTGACCGAGATTGCCGGCCGTTGCTGCACCCGCATCGGTCCCGATGGCTCTCGCTCCACTGTCGGCAATGCCGGCGGTGGCCCCAACGGCCTGGCACTCGGCCCAGACGGCGCGCTGTATTGCTGCAACAACGGCGGCGGCAAATATCCGTCCGGCCACTGGATGGCGGTGGGACCGGCAGACGACTACGACGGCGGTTGCATCCAGCGGATCGACCCAAAGACCGGCGACACGAAAGTGCTGTACACGCACGTCAACGGTCACAAGCTCTCCGCCCCGAACGACCTCGTGTTCGATACGAGTGGCGGCTTCTATTTCACCGATCTCGGCAAGCGCTTCGCCCGCACGCGCGATCATGGCGGCCTCTACTACGCACTGCCGGATGGCTCGAAAGTCGTCGAGGTCGCCTATCCGATTCTCAGCCCCAATGGCTGCGGCCTGTCGCCTGATGGCAAGGTTCTCTACGTCGCCGACACGGAACCTGCGCGCCTGTGGGCATTCGACATCGCCTCGCCAGGCGTGGTGAAGAAGCAAGGCTGGCCGTCACCGCATGGTGGTCGTCTCATCGCTGGCCTCGGCGGCTTTCAGCGCTTCGACAGCCTCGCCGTGCAGGCCAACGGCGATGTCGCCGTCGCCACGCTGCACGCAGGCTGCATCACGGTCATCTCGCCGGACGGCAAGGTCGTGCGCCAGGTCACCATGCCGGACGAATTCCCCACCAATATCTGCTTCGGCGGCCCCGACCTGCGAACCGCCTATGTCACGCTGTCAGCGACCGGTCGGCTGGGCTCACTGCCATGGCCGGACGCTGGACTGAAGCTGAACTTCAACTGAGGCACGGAACCTCCGGCGGCGTCGCGCGTTGACGCCGCCTCTCCATGGAGGTTCCAATGAGTGACAGAGTCGAAGGTGCTGCCCGCGAATTCGGCGGCAGGGTGCAGCAGAAGGTAGGCGAATTCGCTGGTGACGCGAAGACGCAGGCGAGCGGCTTGTACAATCAGGCTGCCGGCCAGGCCGAGCAACAAGTCGCCAAGATCAGCGATGTCATCAAGGACCAGCCGATAGCCTCGGCGCTGGTTGCTGTCGGCATCGGTTATCTGCTTGGACGATTCACCGCCTAAACAAAAGTTGTCTGGAATGAATGTCTCCTGAGCCGCATTTCAACGCGAATCTTCAGGGGAACGAATCATGCCAGCAATCGTCCGAAAGTCGCGCCTCAGCGAGGGATCCCCCAACCCCCGCGGCGCGACCTGGGACGGACTTGGCGTCAATTTCTCTCTCTTTTCCGCAAACGCGACAAAGGTGGAACTCTGCCTGTTCGATGATGCCGGCCGTACCGAGCACGAGCGCATCGAATTGCCAGAGTTCACCAATGAAGTGTGGCACGGTTATCTGCCCGATGCCCGGCCCGGCACCATTTACGGCTATCGCGTCCATGGGCCTTTTGATCCGCGGAACGGCCATCGCTTCAACCCCAACAAGCTGGTGCTTGACCCCTATGCGAAAGCCTTCGTTGGCAATCTTCGCTGGGACAATGGACTGTTTGGCTACACCATCGGCTCGAAGGACGAAGACCTCAGCTTTGATCGGCGCGACAGCGCACGGTTCATGCCGAAATGCCGCGTGATCGATCCCGCCTTCACCTGGGGCCGCGAGCGGCGTCCGGAAATCCCCTGGGACCGCACAATCATCTACGAGACGCATGTCCGCGGGTACACCAAACTGCATCCGGCCGTGCCCGAGCGCCTGCGCGGCACGTTTTCCGGCCTCGGACGCAAAGAGGTGGTGGATTACATTCGCTCCCTCGGCGTCACATCGGTCGAGCTGCTGCCGATACACGCCTTCGTGAATGACCGCCATCTGCTGGAAAAGGGCCTCACCAACTTCTGGGGCTACAATACGCTTGGCTTCTTCGCACCCGACCCACGCTATTCCGCGGTCCCCGCCTTCGTGTTTTCCGAATTCAAGGAGATGGTCGCTCGCCTGCATGATGCCGGCCTCGAGGTGATCCTCGACGTCGTCTACAATCACACTGCCGAAGGCAACGAACGCGGCCCGACGCTCTCATTCCGCGGCATCGATAACGTCTCGTACTATCGGCTGCTGCCCGACAACCTGCGCTACTACATCAACGACACCGGTACCGGGAACACGCTCAACCTGTCGCATCCCAGCGTGCTTCAGATGGTCACCGACTCGCTGCGCTACTGGGTCACCGAGATGCATGTCGACGGCTTCCGCTTCGATCTCGGCACCATCCTCGCGCGCGAAGATCATGGTTTCGTCGAGACACATGGCTTTCTCCAGAGTTGCCAGCAGGATCCGGTATTGTCACAGGTGAAACTGATCGCCGAGCCCTGGGATATCGGCCCCGGCGGCTATCAGGTCGGCGGCTTCGCGCCAGGCTGGGCTGAATGGAACGACAAGTTCCGCGACACGGTGCGTGCCTTCTGGAAGGGCGACGAGGGCAAGCTCCCCGAACTCGCCACCCGCCTCGCTGCCTCCGCCGATGCCTTCAATCGCCGCGGCCGCAAGCCGTGGTCGAGCGTCAACTTCATCACCGCGCATGACGGCTTCACGCTGCACGACCTCGTTTCCTACAACGACAAGCACAACGAGGCGAACGGCGAAAACAACCAGGACGGCCATTCCGACAACATTTCCTGGAACCATGGTGCGGAAGGCGAAACAGACGATCCGGAGATCAAGGCGCTGCGCTGCCGCCAGATGCGCAACCTTCTGTCCACGCTGTTGCTGTCGCAGGGCACGCCGATGCTGCTCGCCGGCGACGAGTTCGGCCGCACGCAAAAGGGCAACAACAATGCCTATGCGCAGGACAACGAGATTAGCTGGCTCGACTGGAACATTGGCGACAGCGGCGCGGAACTCATCGAGTTCGTGCGGCGCCTGATTGCGCTGCGCAGCGCCTTCCCCATCCTGCGCCGCTCGCGATTCCTCACCGGCGAATACAATGCCGAACTCGAAGTGAAGGACGTGCGCTGGCTGACACCCGCGGCGTCCGACATGGAAGAGGAGCAGTGGCGCGATGGCAACGCGCGCTGTTTCGGCATGCTGATCGATGGCCGCGCTCAGGCCACCGGCATCAAGCGGCCTTCGCTGGATGCAACCGTGCTGCTGGTGTTGAACGCGCACCACGACGTGGTGAATTTCACTCTGCCGGACGTCGTCGGAGGCCATGCGTGGCGCTGCCTGCTCGATACCAACATTCCGGAACTCACCGCAGCGCCGCGTATCAGCACCGGAAACGACTATCAGATCACCGGACGCTCACTGGTGTTGTTCGCATTACAGCCGGACAATACGCAGTCCGTTGCGCTGACCCGTGCCCGCGAAGCGCTGCGCCAGGTCGCCGAACGTCCTATCCCGGAACTGCTCGCCGAGGAGCCCGCAGGCTGATGTCCGATCCGCCCAAGCCGCCCGGCGTGCCACCCGGCGAACGCGACCCCGATGCTCCAGTGCCGATCGAGGAACCGCCGCCGCCAATTCCGGTCCCCCCCGACCCACCGCCCGAACCAATCCGCGCATATATACACCCATAACCCCCTCCCCTTGCGGGAGGGGGACTACGCCCGCTTCACATTCCAGAACAGCGGTCCGCTGTACTCAAGCTTCCCCACCAGACTCTTCCGGTACGCCGTCGGAATCTGGAACTGGCCCAAAGTGATCGTCGCCGCCTGAGAGTAATTCTCCACCTGGATTGCCGCCGCGATCTTCTTGCGCGAGTCGTCGTCAGTTGCGTCGAGCCATTCCTGTGTCAGCTCCTCGACTTTTGGATTGTCATACCAGCCGAACCATCCGGCCTGGCCTTGTCCACGGAACGGCGCTGTCAGCACCGGATTCAGGATGAAGCCGCCGGTGAACCATGTGTGGAACACCGACCACCCACCCTTGTCCACCGGCGCCTTGCTCGCGCGCCGCTGCACCACGGTGCCCCAATCGGTACTTGCCAGTTCAGCGTTGATGCCGATCTTCTTGAACATGTCGTAGGTGATATCCCCCAGCGGTCCGATCGTCGGAAAATCCGTCGGGTTGATGATCACCGCCTTCGCGCCATCGTAGCCGGCTTCCTTGATCATCTTCTTGGCCGCTTCCAGGTCGCCCTGTTGCACCGGCAGGTTGACCTCGGTTCCGTACATCGTCCCGCACGGATACTGTGACCGGCAGACGCGCCACGCCGCCTTATCGTCACCCATGATCGCGCGCATGTAGTCTGTTTGGTTCACCGCCGTCAGTACGGCGCGCCGCAGCCGTACATCGTTGAACGGCGCCTGTATCGTGTTGAACCGCATGCCGCCGATATAGCCTTGCGGGTTGGACGGCCCGAGCACGATATCCGCATTCCGCCGCAGCACCGGCACCAGATCCGCAGCTGCCTGCTCGTACCAATCCACCTCGCCGGTCTGCAATGCGGCCGAGGCAGTGGATGCATCCGGGATCACCTTCCACTCGATGCGCGGAAACTGCACAACCTTGCCGCCGGAGGTCCACTCCGGCGGCTCCTGCCGCGGCACATAGCCAGCAAACTTTTCCCAGGCCGCGCTGCTGCCGGCGACAAAGTCCGATGCGACGAAGCGGAACGGGCCCGAACCAATCATCTCCGTCACGCCCTTGAACGGATCGGTTTTCGCCAAGCGCTCCGGCATGATGAACGATGGCTGAACCGCCATACCCGAGATCAGCAGTGGAAACGGCCGCTTCAGCGTGATCTTCACCGTCCTGTCGTCGGCCGTCCCCCAGCTGTCGACCGATTTCGCTGCCGTCTGCCCGAACGTATCGCGCGCTGCCCAGCGCGCCAGGCTCGCCGCGCAATCGCGCGCCAGCACCGGCTCGCCATCATGGAATTTCAGCCCATCGCGCAGCTTGATCAGGTAGGTCCGGCCATCGTCCGAGACCGTATAGCCTTCTGCCATTTGTGGTTTCGGCTGCAACTGTGCGTTGATGCCGAACAGCGTATCGAACACCATCCAGCCGTGGTTGATTGTCACCGCGGCGGTCGTGATGATCGGATCCAGCACTGTCAGGTTCGCCTGCGGCACGAACTTCAACACGCGCGCATTCGCCGGCTGCGCGACGGAAATCCGCGGCAATGCCGCCGCCGCACCCGCGGCGAGACCGGCCCGAACGAAGGTCCGTCGTTTCATGAAGCCCCCAGT
>DATJJM010000467.1:0-2354 GCA_035492535.1 Acetobacteraceae bacterium
ACATCGCCGACATCACGCCTGATTCGTTTCGCCTGCTGCGGCAATATCTGCCAACCCTGCGCGAGAACTATGGCGAGATCCGCATGCGGATTGGCCGCCGCTTCTTCCAGGAGTTGCGGACCAGGCGCCGCTGGTCCCTGGACGAACCCACGCCGTTCGAAGCTGTACGTGTCTGGGACCCTGAGCCTCGTCGCGCAGTACTGGAAGAAGCCCGCTCGGTGCTGTCGCAGAAATTCCCCGCGTTCGCTGGAATGCAGATCGCGCAGAGTTGGGGCGGCATGATCGATGTGACCCCCGACGCGGTGCCGGTGATCGGCGAAGTGCCGTCGCTTCCCGGCTTCTTCCTCGCCACTGGCTTCTCAGGTCATGGTTTCGGCATCGGCCCCGGCGCCGGGCGTCTGACCGCCGACCTCGTATCTGGCGACACACCGATCGTGGATCCACACCCGTTTCGCTTCAGCCGCTTCACCGAAGGGCGTAAGAGCGCAGCGTGACGCTGCCTTACTGTCATTGCGAGCGACCGTCAAGTGAGTCAACGGCGATTGCTGCGATGGATTGATTGTTGCCGGCCGCGAGGTCGGGCTCAAGGCTGGGCCTTTCGGCCCCCCGCCTGCGGCGGCTTTCGGCCTTGACCTCGCCCTCGCGTTCGGCGGTTTGGCCAATATCGCAACGAGGGCGAGTTGTGCGCCTCGTGCGGATGGGTTCAGGCGACGCGCCATGTTGTGTTGTCCCGCATGATGGCGTTGAGGATGACCAAGAGCTTGCGCATGGTAGCGATGATGGCGACCTTGGCTGGTTTGCCAGCATCGCGCAGGCGCTGATAGGTCGTCGCCAGTGGCAGTTTGCGGCGGATCGCCACCAGCACGGCCATGTAGAGAGCGGCGCGCACGCTCGGACGCCCACCGGCGATGGCGCGCTTGCCACGATGTTTGCCGCTGTCGTGGCTGAACGGCGCGACGCCGACGAGAGCGCTGATCTGGCGGCGGGTCAGCGTGCCGAGTTCGGGCAAGTCGGCGATCAGCGTGCGGGCGATCTTCGGACCGATTGCCGGCGCACTGGTGAGCAGTTCCTCCTTCTCGCGCCAGGCTGGCGTGTCGCGGATCGCTGTATCGATGTCGGTTTCCACGGCGGACAGTTGCTTTTGCAGTGTGGCCAGCACGCGATCCACCGTCTTCACCAGGCGCGGCTGGGTGAGCTGGCGCCGACGATTTCGCTCGGCCACCATCATGCCGATGATCTGGCGCCGCCGCGCCAGCAGTTCGCCCAGCGCGCGCGCTGCGTGATCCGGAACGGCGCGTGGCTGCGGCCGCACGGCTTCGGCGAAGCGCGCGATGATCGCCGCATCGAGCGCATCAGTTTTTGCCAGTTGCCCGCAGGCCTGGGCAAAGGCGCGGATCTGCCGCGGATTGACCACCGCCAGCGGCAATCCCGCGGCGGCAAGCGTGGTGGCGACGATGGTCTCGAAGCCACCGGTTGCCTCCAGCACGATCAATGCGGGTCCGACCGCACCCAGACGGGTGACCAGTTCCGCCAGACCCGTCTCGTCGCGGGTCACCGAGAACGCCTCTCCAGCCGGACGCACATGCACATCCAGGCGATCCTTGGAGACATCAATACCAATATACATACGGTCCTGCTCCCGGCCTTGCTGATTCGGGCTCGACATGCGGCCCATTCGACCGTTCGGGATGGACGGACCAGCGGAGCGGGCACCTCGCTCGCAAACGGGCTTCCCAGCCCTAGGAGCCTCCGGGCTCCGCTCCACTATCGAGCCAGCAATGCTAGCATCACCAGCCGATTTCTCGATACAAGGAGCGAAGCGACAAAGCAATCTCGTTCAGTTTGCTTCGTCACTGTTGTTCACTCGTCAGTCCTGCATCGCATCAGGTTCATCGGCCGCTGCGTCATCACGACCTCGTCTCTCTGGTTCAGCACCTCGACCAGGCTGCGTACAATGCCGCGGTCCGGCTTGCTGCGCGACCGCCGCGCATCCGTCACCGTGACTCGCACACGCAACCTGTCACCGGCGCGCACCGGCAGCACCCAGCGGAGTTCATCGATGCCGGGCGACGGCAGCGTCGCCACCCTCGACAGGTAGTGCTCAACGAACAACCGCATCGTCATCGCCGCAGTATGCCAGCCGCTGGCGATCAGGCCGCCAAATGGACCGCACGCTGACGCTTTGGCATCAATGTGCATGGCCTGAGGATCGTAGCGTCGGGCAAAATCAACAATCGCGTCAGCAGTCACAAGCACGTCGCCGAACTCATCGACAAGGCCAACAGTATAGTCCTCGAAATAGCGTTCGGCCGGCAGCGTCATGCCTCGATCTTCACGTACTCGAAATCGCCAGG
>DATJJM010000468.1:0-6012 GCA_035492535.1 Acetobacteraceae bacterium
CAGCCGCCGTTCCTGCCGCTTGGACAGTATTTCTTCCCGTATGGCTTCCGCTCGGATCTGTCGGGGTTCGTGAAAGCCGGCATCACTGCGATGTGGAACGTCAGGCGGAGCTAGGAGAAAGGGAAAGCCATGCCGGAACTCGACCCGCATCGTCAGACGCTGAAGGACGCCTTCATCGCCGCTCGCGGCTACTGGAGCGAGCTGTGGGACGGCGTGCTGGAACTGTCGCCGGAGTTTTTCGAGGCCTATAGCGCACTGTCCTCGGTGCCCTGGAAACACGGCACGCTTGCGCCGAAGCTCAAGGAGCTGATCTACGTCGCGGTCGATGCCTCCACCACGCATCTCTACAATCCGGGCACGCGTATCCACATCGCCAACGCGCTGAGGCACGGTGCGACGCGCGACGAGGTGATGGAGGTGCTGGAGATCGTCTCGGTGCTGGGCATCCATACGATGTCCACGGGCCTGCCGATCCTGATCGATGAGCTGCGCACTGCCGGCCGTGGCGCCGAAGTGAAGGAAGGTGCGCTCAGCGCGGAACAGGAGGGGCTGAAACAGGAGTTTGTCGCCAACCGGGGTTATTGGAACCCGGTCTGGGAACAGCTTCTGCAACACGCGCCTGAATTCTTCGATGCGTATACACGGCTGTCATCGGTGCCCTGGAAGCATGGCACGCTGGAGCCGAAATTCCGTGAACTGATCTACATCGCGATCGACGCCGCGACGACGCATCTCTATTTGCCCGGCCTGCGCACCCATGTGCGCAACGCGCTCGGTCACGGGGCGACGGTGGCGGAGATCATGGAGGTGCTGCAGCTCACCACCGCCATCGGTATCCACACGGTGACCGAAGGCGTGCCGATCCTGCTGGAGGAGGCGCGCAACGCCGGCAAGCGCTGACGCTTGCCGGCGGCGGCTGGTTTGTTACTGTCCCGCCGTGCTGACCGAACCGAGCTATGCCTGACGAACTGCGCAGACCGGAGTTCGATCCGGCGGTTCTGCTCGACGCTGAAGCCGAGGTGGTCGCCCGCACCGCGAAGGGCGAGATCGCGGTGTTTCCCGAAGCGGAGCGCCCTGTGCTGCGTGCCGCATTCCTGCGGCATCTGCTGTTGAAACTATCGCCTGATGCGTGGCCGATCCGGCTGCCTGGCGTGCGTATCCACGGCGCGCGCATCGATGACACGCTGGATCTTGCCGACAGTGTCGGTTTGCCCGGACTGGTACTTGAAGCGTGCGAATTTGCCGCACCGATCGACCTGACCAATGCGCGCGTCGCTCGCCTTTCGCTGCGCGACAGCCGTATCGGCGAGGTGCGTGCCCGTGGCTTGCGCGTTGAGGGCGTGCTGGACATTGCTGGTGTCGCACCGCTGGGCGAAACTGCCTGGGTCGATGCGCATGCCGCGGTGATCGAGGGCGAACTGCTCGCGCGCGCCGCTCGGCTGCAAGTGCCGCCGCTGCGCGAGGGCATTGCCCACCGCGACGCCCGTTACGCGTTGCGCCTGTCCGGTGCCGAGATTCGTGGCAGCCTCGACCTGATGGGCGGCTTCGTCGCCATTGGCGGCATTTCGCTCGATACCGCGCATGTCACCGGCGACGTGGTGGCGCGTGGTGCCGGCGTGGGGGCGGGAGAGGGCGATGCCATCGGCGGTCAGGCGGCCCGCTTCGACGGCGTGGTGATCTTTGGCGATGGCTTTGTGGCGGCTGGTGTCATCTGGCTGATGGGCGCGCGCATCGCCGGGACGCTGGACATGAATGGTGCGCGGCTGGTGAACCGCACCGACGATGGCCAGGGCGTCGTACTGGCCGCCGACACGGCGGAGATTGGCGGCTCGGTGCTGCTGCGCAACGGCTTCACCGCCGAGGGCGCGATCAGCCTGCGCGGCACCCGTATCGGCAACAGCCTGGAATGCGATGGTGCCAACCTGACGAATGCCACGGCGGACGGCTTGGGCATCGCACTCGCGGCTGATCATGTCACCGTCGGCGGCGCCGTGCTGCTGCGCAACGGATTCCAGGCGCAGGGCGCGGTCAGCCTGATCGGTGCCAAGCTCGGCGGCAATCTCGAGTGCGACAGCGCGACCCTGACCAATGCCACGCCCGACGGCACCGGCGTGTCGCTCGCGGCGGAGAATGCGTCCATCGGCGGGGCCGTGCTGCTGCGACACGGCTTCGTCGCGCGCGGCAGCGTCAGCCTGCTGGGCGCCACCATCGGCAGCAATGTCGAATGCTGCGGCGCCGTGCTGGAGAACTGGCCGGATACCGGATCACGCGAGACGCTGCGGCTGACCAATGCGGAGATCGCCGGCGACGTGCTGCTGAACCAGGGCTTTGCCAGCCTCGGCTATGTCAGCCTGTGGGGCACCAATATCGGCCGTGACTTCGACTGTTCCACGGCCACATTCATCGGCCCATCGCCGGTGGAGGCCAGCCGCTCGATGGCAGGCGCCATGGTCGCGACGAACCTTTCCGTTGCCGGCGACATGAAGCTCATCGGCACGACGGTGCTGGGCCGGCTCGACTGCGTCAGCCTGCAGACCGGCGGCAGCCTGATTTGGGATGGCCTTCGCTTTCCGCGCCAGGTGATCCGCGATGAGACGCGGTTCAGCTATCAGCCAGGCGTGGACGCATTGCCGCGCATCCGCCTGGATCATGCCCGCATCGGCGCGGCACTGATGGCGCGCGACATGACGGCTGACGTGGAGATCACGGTGGACCTCGGAGGGGCGCGCGTCGTGACGCTGGACGATGCGGGCTTCCCTGCGGGGTGGGGCGTGGGCCGAGAGCGTGGCGGCCAGTTCTGCCATCTCAATCTCGACGGCTTCGTCTATGAGCGGTTTGGCCAGCTTCCCGCCGATGAAGGCAGCGGGATCGGGATCACTCTCTCGGCCTTGGGTCGCTGGGTGACGTCTTTCGGTCGCGGATATACCGCAGGCTGGGCGCTGCGGCTGGCACGCCGCCTGATGCACGCGCAGCGGTCGCATGTGCGCCAGCGGCTGGCCTGGGTGCAGCGGCAGCAGCGGCGTCCCAACGAATTCCATCCTCAGCCGTACCGCCACCTGGCGAAGGTGTTGCGCAGCCAGGGACATTATGAGGCGGCCCGCGAGGTGGCGATTGCCGAGCAATGGGCCAAGCCGGCGGCCAATGCCGTGACGCGCCTGCTGCGTCCGGCGTGGGGTGTGTGCTTTGGCTTCGGCTTCTCCCCGGTGCGCGCGACGGCCACGGTGCTGGTGCTGCTCGCCATTGGCAGCGGCGGCGTGTGGTGGGCATGGAAGAAGGCACACGTGCTGTCGATCAACTATTCCTATGCGATGACCGAGGTGGCCAACGGCCCGGTGTTCGCGGGACCGTCGAAGGACCAGCCCACCGCGGGCGCACCCGAATGCGGCGGCCACGACATCCAGCCGGTGTTCTACGCGATGGACATGATGCTGCCGGTGGTCGCGTTGCAGGAGGTGTCGCGCTGCTCGGTGGATACAAGGCCGGGGACGGAGGTGTGGCAGGTGCTGTGGGCGATCTTCTCGTTTATTGGGAAGCTGGCGACGTCGCTGGCGCTGCTGACGTATTCCGGAGTGCTGAAGCCGAAGGAGGAGGCGTAAGCGGGCTGTCGCGGGTGAGCTGCAATTGCTTGCATAACGCAGCAACTGCTGGACGTCCTGGGGCCATAGCAGGCCCGCGCGGTCCTGTATGTGTCTGGCGATGGATCGCTTCTCGACGGGTCAGGGTGGGCCGGTGGCGATGGCTGCCGCGGGCTCGAGCGGGTAGACGGGCGGCTCGCCGATGAAGAAGCCGAGGATCTGGCGGAGCTCATCCCGTTTCAAACGTAACCAATCCCAGTTGCCGTCGGGCCTGCGGTCCTGTTCGTCCGAAAATGCCTGCTGGCGGCGGGATTTTTTGCGCATCAGCTTGTCGATGCTGCCGCCGAAGCAGATCAGGATATCGGTCAGTTCGCTCCAGAAGGCGCTGTGGCAGAAGCCGGGCACGACAGCGAGGTCGAGGCAGATATCGAGGACGGTGCGCCCGATGGGGCGGCGGCGCACCTGGCGTTCGAGATCCTGCAAGGTGGGCATGAAGAGTTCGGGGTCGTCCCAGCCGGCGGGGCGGGATGCGCGGGGGGCGCGGCTGCGGGTGATGGAAGGCGTGGCCGTGGGTTGTGCGGGCTGAATGTCTGTTGGGGCGAACTCGACCTGCGGCGTGCGGGGGTGGCGTTCGACGAACTCGATGTCTTTGCCGGTGGCGGCACGGGCGAGGAGTACGCGCTCCAGGGCGGCGGCGCGCAGCAGGCCGCGATTGAGGTGAGCGAGGATGGTGGAGAGTTTGGATGTGCCGAAGCAGGCCGCGATGGCGTTGAAGTTGGGGGCGGAGGCGCGTTGGCGGACGGTGTCGATCAGGTGGCGGCCATAGCCGAGCAGGATGCGGCAGGCGTGGAGCAGGACCTCGATGTTGTTGGGCAGAGTGGTGGCGGGGTGATCCTGCGGTGGATCTGGAGAGGCGTCGGCCGGTACGGTGCGCGCGGTTGGCTCCATAGTTATTATATATGACAGTCCGTTAGGAGTAGGCAAGGAAACTTTTCAGGGGCGCGAGATAACCTTTCGGTGCTGGGTAGCGGCGATCCGAAGGTGTTGGAGGGCGATGGTCCGCCGCCACGCTCGGTGCTGCTCGAATTCGATAGACCGGAACGGACGATGGAGTGGTATCATTCGCCGCAGTATCAAGCCACGTTGCAGTACAGGCTGCGGTCGGCAAAGACCAACGCGGTGATGTTGACCGGGCATAGCGAGGGTAACGTTCGTCGCGCTTGCTGCAGTCTTGCGCGAGAGTATACTCGATCAGCATCTCGAAGCTCATCTCAACGGCTTGGTCGGACACGAAAATAGCCAACGAATAAGCTTCGCGAGAGGGATCGTGAGTTTCTTGGAGATTGTTGACCAGCGGTACGAGCAGATACCGGGAGTAGCGTTATGCAATCGACCCGTCGAAACCTGCTCATGATTGCCACGTTCGGTGTTTTGACGATGGCAGGACAGCCCGCAGAAGCGACCGAACCATCGGCCGCGAGCGGCTTCTATGTCGATGTCGGGCTAGCTGGGCTTTTATTCGACACGAATGCATCGATCAGCGTAGCGGGCAATCAGTTGCCCGGAGCAAGTTTGCGTGCTTCCAACAATGCTACGCTGGGTCTCGGCGTCGGATACTTCGTCACGCCCAATGTCTCACTGCTGGCGATCCTTGGCGTGCCACCGACAACAACGCTCACTGGCCAGGGTCGCCTCAGCGGGATCACGCTGGGCAAGGTAACCTATGGCCCAAGCATGCTGGTCGCCAACTACCACTTTCGGCAATTCGGCGCGTTCCAACCGTTTCTCGGTGCCGGCGTCACCTACACGGTGATCTTCGGTACCAAGGACAACGCGATCGTCAACTTGAGGGTCAATAATTCAATCGGCGGCGTCATCAGAGCCGGTTTCGATGTCATGTTCTCCGACCGATGGGGGGCATTCCTGAGTGTCAACAAAGTCTTTGTTGCCACCAACGCCAGTGGTAATGCGGCTATCCCTACACTGGTTGGCGCTCCTGTCAGCGCCCATGTCAGTTTCAATCCAGTGGTACTGTTCTCAGGTATAACCTATCGGTTCTGATCGCAGGGATGGCGAACGCATTCCCAGCCTCAAAGCGATGACGAGGACCGGGCTGGCCAACGCGTATCGTCGCCAATAATACGGTCTGCGACTTCACTTCCCCTTCCGCGCGCCCGCCACCGCGTCCTGCAAATCCCCCAGTTCCATCGCCCCCGGCAGCAGATCGCCACCGATCACCAGTGCAGGCGTGCCATCCACGCCGATGCTCCGCGCCAGCTTCACATTCGCATCGAGCCGTGCGGCGATCGCCGGGTCGTCCATGTCATGCTCCAGCCGCGGCCAATCCAGGCCAAGCTTCACCGCCGCATCCTTGATCATCGGCTTGGTGGTCTGCGGCGGCGCCGCCATGATCGCGGCGCGCAGCTTCTCATAGGCA
>DATJJM010000469.1:0-2901 GCA_035492535.1 Acetobacteraceae bacterium
CAACCGGCACGCCATGCACCGGATTGGCGCGCGCCGCCGCAATCCCGATCGCGGTGTGCGGATCGGCGAGATAACCCGTCGCCCGATGCACCCGCACGATCTCCGCTTCCGTCCGCGCGTCATCCAGCCGGAAACCATGGAACAGCGTGCGGCATCGATGCCATTGCGCCTCGGGCACCGCCATGCGCCCCGAGCTGCGGAATGCCGTCATCGTCGCCGCGGTCGTCTTCGCATCGCGCTCCAGCAGCTCGAACAGCAGCCGCTCGAAGTTGGAACTGACCTGGATGTCCATGCTCGGCGATAGGCTCGGTTCCACCCCGGTGATCGACATGTCATTGCTCGCCAGGAATCGCGCCAGGATATCGTTGCGATTGGAACCAACGGTCAGCCGGGCGATCGGCAATCCCATCCGCCGCGCCACCCATGCCGCGAGCACATTGCCGAAATTCCCCGTCGGCACGCTGAACGCCACCTCCCGGTCCGGCGCGCCCAGCGCCAGCGACGACGCCACATAGTAAGGCACCTGTGCGGCGATCCGCGCCCAGTTGATCGAGTTCATCGCCGACAGATGCATCTCCTGCCGGAACGGCGTGTCGCCAAACATCGCCTTCACTAGGTCCTGGCAGTCGTCGAACGTCCCCTCGATCGCGATATTGGCCACGTTCGGTGCGGTGACGGTGGTCATCTGCCGCCGCTGCACCTCGCTGGTGCGATGATGCGGATGCAGGAATGCAATATCGACGCGCTCACGTCCGGCACACGCCTCGATCGCCGCCGAGCCGGTGTCGCCCGACGTCGCGCCGACAATCGTCACGCGCGCATCGCGTTCCGCCAGCACGTGGTCGAACAGCCGCCCGATCAGCTGCAGCGCCATGTCCTTGAACGACAGCGTCGGCCCATGGAACAACTCCTGCACGAACAGGTTGGTTTCCAGCTGCACCAACGGCACCACCGCCGGATGATCGAAACCGGCATATGCCTCGCGGCACAACGCGGCGAGCGTCGTAGACGGTATCGCCTCGCCCACAAACGGTTGCATCACCCGCGCCGCCAGCGCGTGGTATGGCAGCCCGCGCAAGGCACGCCAGTCGGCCGGCGTGAAGGCCGGCCACGCTTCCGGGACGTAGAGGCCGCCATCCTCGGCGAGCCCTGCCAGCAGCACGCCGGCGAAGTCACGCACAGGGGCTGCGCCGCGGGTGGAGACGTAGTGCATGGCGAGCAAGGTACTTCAGGCACCCGCTCCGCAGCAATTACGGCGCCGGGCGCAGCTTCACCGTGAAGTGCAGACCGCAGATGCCATTGGTGACGTCGCCCTCGATGACCAGCCCGTTCTGCTTGCCGACCAGCGTGATGCTCTCCGCCCCGCCGGTGACGCCGCCATCGGGCGCAATGGTGGCCAGAACAAAGGTCTGGTAGTCCCAGCGATACTGGAACTGATGCTGGATCACCTGGAAGTCCACCAGTCCCGGATGCGGACAGGCCTTGCTTCCAGCCTGGAACCGCGTGCTGGTGCCGCGATATTCGCCATCGATATCCACCGCCGGCTTGGGCGGCGGCGTCGGCGCAGGTGGGGTCGGTGACGCGCAGGCACTCAGCACGGCGCAAACGGCCGCGACGACGGTCGCACGATGGTTTCGCATGCCACCGTCATGCGTGGCGCCGCGGAATTTGGCAAGGCCGCTATTGCAGATAGCGCGCCGTCAGATGCTGCTGGAAATAGCCAGGGTTGAGCGGCTCACCCGTCGCCGCCTGCAACAGCGGGTTGAACTCCAGCAGGCTGCCCTTGCTATGCACATGGCTGCGCAGCCAGCCCAGCAGCGGCGAAAGGTCCCCCTTCGCCAGCGACGCATCGAGCGCCGGGACGTCCCGCCGCGCCGCCGCCATCAATTGCGCCGCTGCCATCGCACCCAGCGTATAGCTTGGGAAATACCCGAACGCGCCATCGTACCAGTGGATATCCTGCAAACATCCCCGGGCATCATCCGGCGGCGTCAGGCCCAGCAGCTTCCGGAACCCCTCATTCCAGGCCCCCGGCAAATCGGCCACGGTCAGCGAGCCATCGATCAGCGCCTGCTCCAGCCGGAACCGCAGGATCACATGTGCGGGATAGGTCATTTCGTCGGCGTCGACACGGATGTAGATACGCTCGACCCGCCGCCACAGCCCCGCCAGGTTGTCCGCCCGGTACGGCGCAGCGTCGCCGCCGAACGCCTGGTGCAGCAGCGGCCCAAGAAACGACAGGAACGCGTCGGACCGGCACGCCTGCATCTCCACGATCAGCGACTGGCTCTCGTGCGCCGCCATCCCGGCTGCCTCCGCGACCGGCTGGCGCGCATAATCGCTGGGCAGGCCGCGCTCGTACAGCGCATGCCCCGTCTCATGCACCACTGCGAGCACCGCCTGCGTGAAATCGCTCTCGTCATACCGGGTGGTGATGCGCACATCGGTGGCCGTGCCGCCCGAGAACGGATGCGCGGATCGATCCAGCCGCGCATGCGCGAAATCCAGCCCAAGCCGCTCCGACAACTGCCGGCACAATGCTTCCTGGGCCGAAACCGGGAATGGCCCCTGCGGACGCACGGGAGCGGGACGCTGCGCCTGCCGAGCCTCGGCCTGCGGCAGGGCGGTGGCAAGGAACGCCTCATAGCTGGCAAACACCGGCGCCACGTCGGCCGCCCGCACACCCCGCTGATACCCGTCCGCCAGCGCGTCGTACGCGCTGAGGCCCAATGCCGGCACCAGCGCGGCAGCAGCCTCGCGAGTCAACCGGACGACGTCCTCCAGATGTGGCCGCACCATGGCGAAGTCGGACAGCCGCCGCGCCTCTCGCCAGATCTTCTCGCACGCCGAGTTGGCGCGCGCCTGCGCCTCCACCAGGTCAGCCGGCATGGCAGTGGCGCG
>DATJJM010000470.1:0-5590 GCA_035492535.1 Acetobacteraceae bacterium
CCGGGATCGCCGGCCACAAGATCCAGTTGTTCACATCCGATACCCAGACCGATCCCACGGTGGGCGTTGGCGAGATCAAGCGCCTGGTGCTCCAGGACAAGGTGAACCTCGTGTTCGGACCGCTGATCAGCCAGGTCCTGCTTGCCGCCCTCCCGGTGATGAACGACGCAAAGGTCCCGGGCGTCGGTTCCACCGGTTCCGACCAGATCACGCCGCAGAACGGTCCCTACTACTTCAGCGTCCTGATCAACGCCGACGGACAGGCAAAGGCGATGGTGGCGCAGGCGGAGCAGGTACTGCATGCCAAATCGGCGGCGATCATTTCCGACAGCGGTGCACAGTCAAAGTCCTTCGTCGAATCGATGAAGCGGGAACTGGCAGCGCGCAACATCAAGCTGACAGGGACGCAGGAATATCAATATCGCGCAGTCGACATGACGCCGCAGTTGCTGAACCTCAAGCGCGGCACTCCCGATACGCTGATATTGTTCGCCAGCAGCGGCGAGGACGTTGGCAATGTGCTCAAGAGCCTGGATGATCTCGGCTGGACCGTGAAGGTCACGGGCAACTACACAGTGGCCACGTTCGCGGACGCCGCCATCCGCATCGCCGGCAAGGAGGCCTTCACGAAATTCGATGTCACCGGCATGGCGTATCGCGCCTTCACTTACTGCAAGGCCGACGAACTGCCGAAGCCGTACCTGGATTTCGTCGCCAAGGCCAAAGCGTTCAAGCCCGCCGAGGCGGCCCGCCTTTCGCTGCCCTTCGCCGCAATCATGTATGACGCCGTCGGGCTGTTCAAGGAAGCGGTCGAAGCCAACGGCGGCAAGACCGATGGCCCGACGATTGCCGCGTGGATCGAAGCGAACGCCGGAAAGCATGCCGGTATCCTTGGACCGTTGAACGGCAGCACGACATCGCATTTTCTCGTCGGCCCGAATGCGCTCACCGCCGTGTATCCCGCCCGGCTGCTGGATGCCGGAATGCAGCAACGCTATGGCTGCTGAAACCTAGGTCCGTAGTCCCGTGCAGGACCTGCTGATCATAGCGGTTCATGGCATCGGTGCCGGCGCGATCTTCGCCCTGGTGGGTATGAGCTTCAACGTCGTGTTCAACGCCAGCGGCATCCTGAACTTCGCGCAGGGAAACCTGCTGGTGCTCGGCGGATTGTTCGCGTTGCTGACTCTGCCGGGCGAACCCTCTGTGACCGGCTGGCTTGTCTTGCTGCCGATCGCGGCCATCGTGCTGGCGGCATTGGTCGCAATACAGGGCGGGATCACGCTGTTGCCGCTGCGATCCTCGGTCGAGCAGCACTCCTGGCTGATCACCACGCTTGCGGCATCGGTGATCATCAGCGGCGTGCTGATGATCTACCAGGGGTCCGCGCAACCGACGGTCCACAGTCCGTTTGCCGGCTTTCGCCTGATGGGCATGCGCGTTCCCGCTTCATACGCGCTCGCCACATTGCTTGCGATCCTGTGGTACGTCGCCCTGTACCTGTTCCACACCCGCATGCTGACCGGGTTGGCGATGAGCGCCATCTCGCAGGATCTCGATGCGGCACGCGCCGCCGGACTCCGCGTGCGCCGATTACAGATCCTGTCCTTCGCCATCAGTGGCCTCATCGTCGGATCGGCCGGCTTCGTCGCCGCCCCGGTGATGGCGATCGCCAGCGATTCAGGCATCTCCTATGTCATGAACGGCTTCGTTGCCGCGGTGATTGGCGGCATCGGCAGCAATTTGGGCGCGCTCATCGGCGGATTTCTCGTCGGCGTCATCACCAGCTACGCCGCATTCAACTATGGCGGCGAATTCCAGGATGCCGTCGCATTGGCGCTGCTTGTCGGCGTGCTGATGCTACGTCCGCAAGGACTGCTCGGCCGCCCCGCCGCGCGGCGCGTCTGACGCGTGGCTCGCGCGCTCGCACGCATCAACCTGTTGCGCGGCGCCGATGGCGCTCAGGCACTGATCGGCATTGTCCTGGTCATCGCCAGCATCGTGATTCCAATCCTCGCAGGCAGTGCCTACTGGACCCACAATTTCCTCATCGTCAGCCTGTTCGTCAGCGTGGCCGTGGTGCAGAATCTGCTGCTTTCGGATGCTGGCCAGGTCTCGTTCGGCCAGGGCGCCGTGTTCGGCATCGCGGCGTACACGGTCGGCATGGTGGGCACGCTGTGGTCGCAAGGATTCGTCATCGGAGCCCTGTGCGGCATGGCCGCGGCGATCCTGCTCGGACTCCTCTTCGCACTGCCGGCGCTGCGCGTCCAAGGCTATTACCTGGGCTTCGTCACCTTGAGCGCCGCCGTCGTGTTCCCGCAGATGCTCGTCGCGCTCAACGACTACACCAACGGTATCAACGGAATCCCCGTCACCGTCCCAGGTCTGTCGGAACAGGGGCAGACCGGCTTCACCTTGATCGCATTGCTGGTGATTGTCCTCACCAGCGCGGCCTTGCTGTTCCACGCCGCATTCCGGGCAACGCGTGCCGGGCGGCGCATGCGCGTCGCCGCGGCGAGTCCCGAAGCGGCCATGACGCTCGGCATCGATCCAGGCCGGCTTCGCTTCCTGGCATTCTCGATCGCCGCCATAGGCACAGGAATCGCGGGCCTGCTCTATGTGCCGGTGCTCGGCTTCGTCAGCCCCTACGCATTCCGAGTCGATCTTTCGATCTTCTTCTTCTTCTCCGTCGTCATCGGCGGCAACGGCCAACTGCTTGGTCCGCTCATCGGTGCATGGATCCTCTATCTGGTGCCGAATGCACTGCTGGCCGGCTGGTCGGACTACCGGCTCGTCGGCTACGGCATCGTCGCGCTGCTGATCATGCTGGTGTTCCCCGATGGCGTGGTCGGCAGCATGATGGATCGCCTGCGCCGATTTCGTGCACGGGAGAGCGTTCCGCTGATCGCCATGGACCATCTCCTCAACGATCCTGTCACCGACTTATCGCCGCCAGCTTCGGCAACATCCGCGATCGTGGTCACCGGCGCACGCAAGAGCTTCGGCCAGCTTGCCGCCCTCGGCGGCGTGGACCTTTCGGTGACAGCCGGGCACATCCACGGACTCGTGGGTCCGAACGGATCCGGCAAGACTACGCTGCTGAACGCGATCTCCGGCCTCGCGCCATTGGACAGCGGCGTGATCCGCATCGATGGCACTGACGCCACCCGCTTCGCCGCGCATCGTCTCGCGGCACTCGGGGTAGGACGCACGTTCCAGACCCCGCGCATCTTCGACAGCATGTCCATCTGGGAGAACCTGATGATCGGCGCCGATGCCGCGCCGACGCACGATCCCTGGCTGTTGCGCACATTGGCGCGCGACGAAGAGTCGTGGTCCGAAAGCCGCCCCGATCTGCTGCCGCACGCGCAGCGTCGCGTGCTGGAGATCATGCGAGTCATTGCCTCTGACGCACCGATCCTGCTGCTCGACGAACCTGCTGCCGGTCTGTCACCGGAAGAGCGGCGCGACTTCGCGCGGTTGATGCGCTTCCTGCGCGATCGGCTCGGACGCACGATCCTGATCGTGGAACATGACCTGGACCTGGTCTGGCGGGTTGCCGACAGGATCAGCGTGCTCGATGCCGGACTAATCGTGGCGGAAGGGCCACCGGACGAAATCCACGACAACCCGCGTGTCCGCGCGCTGTTCACAGGCACCATCAATGCTTGAACTCCGCGACCTGCATGCCGGCTATGGACGCGTACCGGTCCTGCGCGGAATCAGCCTTGCCGTGGCCCCCGGCGAGATCGTGCTGATCCTGGGTCCGAACGGTGCCGGCAAATCCACGCTGCTGCGCACCGTCGGCGGCTTCATCAAGCCAACGCGCGGCACGATCATGCTCGCCGGTCATGACATCGCGGGCATGGCACCCGAGGACATCACGCGGCGTGGTCTGCGGCTCGTGCTCGATGGACATCGCGTGTTCCCCACGCTCACCGTCTACGACAACATTCGCCTGGGTGCGGCCTTCCGCGGCGGCCGCATGGATTTCGACAAGGCCGCGGGACCGGCCTTGGACATGTTCCCCGCGCTGCGCGAGAAACTGAAGGCAGAGGCGCGCGATCTGAGTGGCGGCCAGCAGCAGATGCTCGCCCTGGCGCAGGCGTTCGTCGCCCAGCCACAGGTGCTGCTGTGCGATGAACCATCACTCGGCATCGCGCTGGCCCTGATTCCGCCGATACTGGAGTTCCTCCGGCGCTGGGCGCGGCAGGGCACATCGATCATCATCGTGGAACAGCAGATAGAGATCGCGCTCGGCATCGCCGATCGTGCGGTGATCATGGAACGCGGCGCGATCGAGCTCACCGGCACGGCGCAGGAACTGCGGGGCGACGCGCGGGTGCACGACATCTACCTCGGCCTGGCCGATCGGGAATAACGCAAAGGAGAATCAAGCGATGCCGGACACAGCATCCCTGACATTGGAACAGCGCCTGCAACGCTGCGAGGACTACGAGCAGATCCGCGGCCTGAAGTCCTTCTATGCGCATTGCGCCGACGCCAAATACACCGACGATCATCGCCGCAAGCCACAGGCCGAGATCGACGCGATCACCCGCCGCCAGGTGGATCGCGTGTTCACCGAGGATGCAGTATGGGATGGTGGGCCCCAGTTCGGCGCCCGCCATGGACGCGAGGCGATCTACGACCACCTGCGCGCCGGCGGCTGGAGCTTCTCGCTGCATTACTTCCTGAATCCGGTCATCGAATTGAACGGCGACACGGCGCGCGGCTCCTGGCTGCTGTGGCAGCCCTGCACGTTCGAGAAGGACAACCTCTCGGTCCTCCTCGCCGCGGCGACCGATGACGAGTATGTGCGCACCGCGATCGGCTGGCAGATGCGGCGCATGCAGTTCACGCTGAAATTCATCACGCCCTTCGACCAACCCTGGTCGAAGAACCGCAACGCCTTGATGCCGCGATGACGACACTGCGAATGCAAGGCCGCCGCGTGCTGGTGACGGGCGCTGCCTCAGGCATCGGCCTGGCGGTGGCCCGCCTTTTCGTCGCGGAAGGCGCGGCCGTCGCCATGCTGGATCGCAACGCCAGCAGCGTCGCTGCCGCGGCAAACGAACTCGGCGCATCGGCGACGCACGTGGTCGCCGACGTCGCCAATGAGACGCACGTCAATACGGCCGTCGATACTGCGATTGCCGCCATGGGCGGACTGGATGGGGTGGTGAACTGTGCCGGCATCGATCTGCTGCGCCCGTTCGAGGACATGACCGCCGCAGACTGGCGCAGCATCATGTCGGTCGATCTGGACGGCCCGTTCTTCGTCTGCCGCGCGGCACTGCCCGCGCTGCGCGCAGCCGGCTCGGCGACCATCGTCAACGTCGCCTCCGGTGCCGCCCTGCGTCCACTCGAGCACCGCACGGCGTATTGCAGCGCCAAAGCCGCGTTGGTGATGTTCAGCAAGTCACTCGCCGTCGACCTCGCGCCGTACAGCATTCGCGTCAACGCGATCTGCCCCGGCATTATCGAAACACCGATGTTCCGTAGCTCGTTCGAGACAGCCGCCGAACCGCAGGCCGAACTGGCACGGATCATGGACCGCTACCTGATCAAGCACCCCGGACGACCGGAGGAT
>DATJJM010000471.1:0-40691 GCA_035492535.1 Acetobacteraceae bacterium
GACCGATGAGCCCGGGCCGGGCGACGAAGTTGTGAAGGACAAGGGCCTGACGGTGCTGGTGGACCGGAAAGCCTCGCTGTTCCTGATCGGGACGGTGATGGATTACGAGACGAAGGCGCTGGCCTCGGGGTTTACCTTCACTAACCCGAATGAAAAGGGGCGGTGCGGGTGTGGAGAGAGCTTCCACGTCTAGATCAGATTGGACGGCTGACGCGACTGTGAAGTCAGTGCCCTGATTCCGCCTCGTTGCCGCTTCGCTATCGGGGCGTGCAGGCGTTGATCCCCATCGACTGGCAGAACGTTCTCCAGGATAGCATAGACTGGCTGCACCGCTATGTGCTGGTGCCGGCCTTCCTGGCGCAGATCGTCTGCGTGATCGTGCTTTTGCTTATCATGCGAATCGTTGCGCCGCTGCTGGAGCGGGCGGTTCTGAGTCTCGCCAGGCCTTTGCCCGCGGGACCGCTGCATTTGCTGACTTTGGTTCTGTCGCGGGTGGCGCAGTGGATAGTCCTGTTGCTGCTGCTGTGGTTCGCGCGCGTCGCATTCAACGACACCGGCCACCGGGCCGATGTGCTTCGGCTGGCGGAAAGCCTGGCTCTCGTGTGGGTGCTGATCCGGGTCAGCTCAATGCTTGTGCGCGACGAACGCCTGGCGCGGGCGGTGGCAATCTTGGCATGGGTGATCGCGGCTTTGAACATCGCCGGGATGATCGGGCCGGTGGTGGGCTTGCTGGATGCGATGGCCGTGCCGATCGGCAACTTCCGGCTGAGCCTGCTCCTGGTGCTCAAAGGCGGGGTGACGCTGGCGATCTTCGTCTGGATCGCCAACGCGGTGTCCCGGCTGGCCGAGCAGCGGCTGCGTGTGTTCACGCCGCTGACGCCAGCGGTGCAGGTGCTGGCATCGAAGCTGGTGCGGATGACCTTGCTGACGCTGGCAGTGGTTTTGGCGCTGGGGTCCATCGGCATCGATCTGACGGCGTTCGCGGTGTTTTCCGGCGCGATCGGTGTGGGAGTGGGGTTCGGCCTGCAGAAGGTCGTATCGAACCTTGTGAGCGGCGTAATTCTGCTCATGGACCGCTCGATCAAACCAGGGGACGTGATCGAGATCGACAACACCTACGGTTCGGTCATTGCGCTCAATGCGCGCTATGCCTCGGTGCAGACGCGGGACGGCAAGGAGTTCCTGATTCCGAACGAAGACCTGATCACGCAACGCGTGACTAACTGGTCGTTCTCGAGCGACCTGATCCGACAGCATGTGAGGGTTGGCATTTCGTACCAGGCGGATCCGCACCAGGCGATTGCGCTGGCGCTCGAGGCGGCTCGGGATGTGCCGCGCGTGCTGCACGAGCCGGTACCGAACTGCCTTCTGGTCGAGTTCGGTGACAGCACGATCAATCTGGATTTGCGATTCTGGATCAAGGATCCAGTGAATGGGACCGCCAACGTGCGGAGCGAGGTGATGCTGAAGCTATGGGATTTGTTCCAACAGAATGGGATCGAAATTCCGTGGCCGCAGCGCGAGTTGACGCTGCGAAATCCGGAAGCGCTGGCCCATGCGCTGAACGCGCAGGTTCGTGGACTCCACAAGGCCTGAAAGTAGGGTCAGCGAAATCGATCCAATGGGGGACACATGCCCCAGTCGGCTGAAGCGCTGAGGACGCGCTGGGCGGACACTGACAAATGCGATTGCTCGGCTGGACAGGAGATTCAGCAATGGCGACCTCAGCACTGAGGAACGGGACGATGTTGCACATTTCATCGATCACGGCTGGCGGGTCACAGGCAATGCCATGGATGAGTCGCTCATCGACCGCTTCGTGCCTGATATCCGGTCGGGAAATCAACATCCTGGGAAGTTCGTCACAACTGACCACGCCATGGCAGGAGCGAACTGAAGATTTCGGACAAGGAACAGAACCGCGTGGAGAGCCTGTTCGACCTCTATGTCAACTTTGAATGACAAATGTGCAGACGCTTTCCAGTTCATCTGACCAGAGGAACTGATCGATCGGCTGCGCAGCGGTCAAGCGATAGCCGGCATTGCGGAGCGTTCGCGCGTCGCGCGCGAGAGTCGCAGGGTTGCAACTGACGTAGAGTACGACGGGAACTTTTGCCGTGGCGATCTGGCTGATCTGGACCGCGGCGCCAGCGTAGGGCGGGTCCAGCACGACGGCGGAGAATTTGGAGAGTTCATTTGGTTGCAGTGGTTGGCGTGCCAGGTCGCGGTGGATGACTTCGACACGACCGGAGAGGGCTGCGCTATGTGCGGCGGTGCGCAGAGCGGTGGCGGAAGCAGCATCCCCTTCCCAGGCGACGACGCGTGTACGGCTGGCCAACGCGAAGGTGAGGCTGCCACAACCGGCATAAAGCTCAGCGGTGCGGCCTTTTGCTGGAAGCGCGGCGAGAACTGCCTTGATGATCGCGGCTTCACCGGAGGGTGAAGCTTGCAGAAAGGCACCCGGGGGCGGCGCGACCTGGACGCCGGAAAGCGCGATGATCGGGCGTTGCTGAACAATGATGGGTTCCGGCTCGTCGTTGGTCCTGGCCCAGGAGATGCGAGGGACCGCATTCACGTGGGCGAACTCGGTGAGTGCGAGACGATCGGGGAGGGTGAGCGAAGCATCGGTCCGCAGCAGGAGATCGGGACCGGAGTCCAGCAGGTTCGCAATCACCGAAGCTTCACGACGCAGGCACTGGAGGCGGCGCGCCAGATCGCGCAGGGAAGGAAACAGCGCCACCAGAGTCGGATGGAGCACGGAGCAGGTCGAGAGATTGACGACTTCGGGGCTGCGATGACGGTGCAGGCCCAGCGCCACGCCAGTGCGCGTGCGACGGGCGGCCAGGTCCATGCGGCGACGCTCACCAGGGCCGGTACGAGCGGTCGGATGCAGCGAAACATCGGTGAAGCCAGCGCGGCGGAGAGCGGATTCCAAGACGCTGGATTTGCGAATGAGGTAGGCAGTGTCGGGCAGATCAAACAGCGTGCAACCGCCGCAGGTGCCGAAGTGGGGGCAGGCCGCTGCCCCCTTCGGTTCTGCCACCGCGCCCTTCAGCCGCCGAACGCGGAGAGGTTGGTTTGGGCTCGACCGAGAATGAGGGCGTGGACGTCGTGGGTGCCCTCGTAGGTGTTCACCGCTTCTAAGTTCATCACGTGGCGGATGACGTGGTATTCGTCGGAGACGCCGTTGCCTCCGTGCATGTCGCGGGCGGTTCGGGCGATGTCGAGCGCCTTGCCGCAGTTGTTGCGCTTGAGCAGGCTGATCATTTCGGGCGAGGCGTTGTCCTCATCGATCAGGCGGCCGAGACGGAGGACGGATTGCAGGCCGAGCGTGATCTCGGTCTGCATGTCCACCAGCTTCTTCTGGATCAGTTGCGTGGCTGCGAGCGGGCGACCGAACATGATGCGCTGCATCGTGTAGTCGCGCGCGGCGTGCCAGCAGAACTCGGCGGCGCCGAGCGCGCCCCAGGCTATTCCGTACCTGGCGTTGTTCAGGCAGGAGAACGGGCCGCGCAGACCTTTGACCTTGGGCAGCATCGCGTCCTCTGGGACCTGCACGTTATCCATCATGATCATGCCGGTGACGGAGGCACGGAGGGAGAACTTGCCCTCGATCTTTGGCGCGGTAAGGCCCTTCATGCCCTTTTCCAGGATGAAGCCGCGGATGTCGTTGTTGTCGTCCTTGGCCCAGACGACGAAGACATCGGCGATGGCGGAGTTCGTGATCCAGGTCTTCGAGCCGTTCAACATATAGCTGCCACCCACCTTCTTGGCGCGTGTGCGCATGGAGGCGGGATCTGAGCCAGCGTCAGGTTCGGTGAGGCCGAAGCAGCCGACCCATTCGCCGCTGCGTAGTTTCGGCAGGTACTTTTCCTTCTGCGCGTCGGAACCGAAGTCCCAGATGGGATACATGACCAGAGAGGACTGGACTGAGAAGGCGGAGCGGTAGCCCGAATCGACGCGCTCCACCTCACGGGCGATCAGGCCGTAGCTGACGTAATTGACGCCGGCGCAGCCGTAGCCTTCGAGTGTGGCGCCGAGGAAGCCCATCTCACCCATCTCGTTCATGATTTCGCGATGGAACTTCTCGTGGCGGTTCGCTTCGAGGACGCGCGGGAAGAGTTTGTCCTCGCAGTATTCGCGGGCGGCGTCGCGGATGGCGCGCTCGTCCTCTGTCAGTTGCTGGTCCAGACGCAGGGCGTCTTCCCATTGGAAGGGCTGGAAGTGGCTCATGCCTCCTCCTTCGCAGGAGTTCGGGGGCGCAGCAACATGAAGGCGGGCGTCTCATCGCCGAAGCCCTTCACAGCGGGGCCGAGATCTTCGTCGCGGCGCCGCGGCTCGCGGCGTGGCGCCTCGCGGGGTCTGTCCGATGCCTGTCCTTCCTGCGGCGGCTTCGCCACCCGTGGTTGCGGCGTGGGCTTCTCACGCAAGGCCGGCTTCTCACGCGAGACTGGCTTCTCACGCGAGACCGGCTTTTCGCGCGCTGGCGCCTTCGTCCGCCCGCGACCGCGACGGCGCCGGCCATCGTCTTCCGCCCATGCCACGGGATCGAGACCCTCAACTGTCACAGGCGGTATTGGATGGCCAATGAGTTTCTCGATCGCTTCAACGGCGGCACGATCGTCTGGCATGGCGATGGTGAAGGCGCGGCCTTCCAGGCCGGCGCGACCAGTGCGGCCGATGCGGTGGACGTAGTCCTCGGCGTGGTGGGGGACGTCGAAGTTGAACACGTGCGACAGGCCGCCGATGTCGAGGCCGCGGGCGGCGACGTCGCTGCACACCAGCAACTGGAGTTCGTTCGCCTTGAATTTTTCCAGCGTGGCGAAGCGCACGGTCTGGGCCATGTCGCCGTGCAGCGCCCCAACGCTGAACTTATGACGGGTCAGCGATTTGTTGAGAATGTCCACGTCGCGCTTGCGATTGCAGAAGATCAGCGCGTTTTGCACCTTCTGTGTACGGACCAGGCGGCGCAGCGCCTCGCGCTTATCATGTTCAGCGACCAGCGCCAGACCTTCGGTGATCGTGGTGGCCACCGACGCAGGACGCGACACCGCGATCGCGCGTGGGTTGGACAGGAACGCATCCGCCAAGCGCCGAATCTCGGACGACATCGTCGCACTGAAGAACAGTGTCTGGCGCGTACGTGGCAGCAGGGAGACGATGCGCTCCACATCGGGGATGAAACCCATGTCCAGCATGCGGTCGGCTTCGTCGATCACCAGGATCTTCACGTCGCTCAGCAGGATCGAACCGCGGTCGAACATATCGAGCAGCCGGCCGGGCGTGGCAATCAGCACGTCGACACCGCGCATCAGCACGTCGCGCTGATCGGTCATGCTTTCGCCGCCGATGACCAGGGCGTGAGTGAGCTTCAGGTATTTGCCGTATTGGATGAAATTCTCGGCGACCTGAAGCGCGAGCTCGCGGGTGGGCTCCAGGATGAGACTGCGCGGCATGCGGGCACGGGCGCGGGAGCCGGTGAGGATGTCCAGCATCGGTAGGGTGAAGCTGGCCGTTTTGCCGGTGCCGGTCTGGGCGGTGCCCAGCACGTCGCGGGCCATCAGCACGACTGGGATAGCCTGCTCCTGGATCGGGGTCGGATGCCGGTAGCCCATCTCGGCGATGGCGCGCAGCACGGATTCAGAAAGTCCGAGATCGGCGAACGTTGGGCGCGTCTGTTCATCGCTGACCGGTTGCGAAAGTTCGATCGGCGCGTGTTCGGTCGGTTCCGCCGGGGCGGTCGTGGTGTCGTTCAAGCTTTGTCCAGTCGCTGGCTCATGCTGGCGCCGCGATTCGGCGCCGCGCGGAAGACCGCGTATATCGGACCGGGTATCATGATTAAATGGCGGCGAGTCAAGGTTGAAGCATCGCTCCGTGAGCGCTGGATGTGTAGGGAAACCAGCACTTGCCAGGTCTCATCGAAGCAACAATGTTGGGCAGGGAGGTTCTATATGACCGATTGGCTGATGGGCGCTCTTCGCCGGATGCTCACGTTGGCGGTGCTGTGCGCTGCCGGATTCGGCGTGGCGGGAGTGCCGCAGCCAGCGCAAGCGCGGGTCTGGGTGGGCTTTGGCTTCCCGTTCCTCGTCGCCCCTCCGGTCTACTATCCTCCGCCAGCCTACTACCCTCCTCCGACATATTATCCACCGCCGTACTACGCGCCTCCGCCGATGTACTCTCCGCCGCCGGTGAGCTATAACCCGCCAATGCAATATTCGGCGTCGAGCCAGTCCTGTATCGTGGCAGGCACATCGGTGTGCCCGATGGAGCATCCGGTCGCATCGGATTCCTCCTGCTATTGCACGACCTCACAGGGGCGCGTTTGGGGTCGGGCGACCTGATGTCTGGTTCGGCAGGTGCGGGCCCCCCTGAACAGGCGAATGACGAGAGGCATATTCCGCCAGCATCGCCAGCCGGTGCGCGCTACGCGGCGCGGATCGAGGACTATGCGCTGATTGGCGACTGCCACACGGCGGCACTGGTCAGCCGCGAAGGCTCGATCGACTGGCTGTGCTGGCCACGCTTCGACAGCGCGGCATGCTTCGCCGCACTGGTGGGCACGCCGGACAACGGGCGTTGGCGCATTGCACCGGCGGGACCGGTGACGCGCCTGCGGCGGCACTACCGCCCTGGCACGATGATCCTGGAAACGATCTTCGATACGCAAGACGGCAGTGTGGCGCTGATCGATTTCATGACGGCGGCGACCGGGTATTCTTCGGTGGTCCGGATCGTCGAGGGCCGTAGTGGCAGCGTCGCGATGCGGATGGATCTGGCGTTGCGGTTTGGCTACGGGTCGGCCGTTCCGTGGGTCACCAGTCTACAGCATCGCACAGGCTTTCGTGCCATTGCCGGGCCGGATGTCGTGTTGCTGCACAGCGACGTGAAGCTCCGCGGTGAGAAGCTGACCACGGTGAGTGACTTCACCGTGGAGACGGGCCAGCGCGTGCGGCTGGTGCTGTCGCATGGCGATTCGCATCTGGCCGATCCTCGGATGCCGCAGGCGGATGTGGCGCTGGATGAGATCGAGGCGGGTTGGACCAGTTGGTCGTCACGGTGTCTATACCAAGGCGAGTGGCGCGACACCGTCGTGCGTTCGCTGCTGACGCTGAAGGCGCTGACCTTTCATCCGACTGGTGGCATTGTCGCCGCGCCCACCACGTCGCTGCCCGAACAGCCTGGCGGCCCGCGTAACTGGGACTATCGCTATTGCTGGTTGCGCGATGCGACGTTCACGTTGCTGGCGTTGATGCATGCCGGATATCGCGAGGAGGCGCAGGCCTGGGGAGCGTGGTTGCGGCGCAGTGTGGCGGGAACACCGTCTCAGATCCAGACGCTCTATGGGCTGGCGGGTGAGCGCTGGCTGATGGAGTGGGAGGTTCCCTGGCTCGACGGATACCAAGGCGCCAGGCCGGTGCGCGTTGGCAACGCCGCGAGTGGGCAGTTGCAGCTTGATGTGTATGGCGAACTGATGGATGCGCTGTTCCAGGAGTTGGATCTGGGGCTGGCGCGTCCAAACGCGAGTTGGTCCATCCAGCGCCATCTTGTTGACCATCTGACAAAGATCTGGGACCAGCCGGACGAGAGCATCTGGGAGGTCAGGGGAGGGGCGCGGCACTTCACCTTTTCCAAGGCAATGGCATGGGTCGCGATGGATCGCGCCATACGCGGAGCGGAGAAGTTCAATCTACCGGGCCGGTTGGATCAGTGGCGGAAGCTGCGGCAGCAAATCCACGATTCCGTCTGCCGGGAGGGATTTTCCGCGGAGAAGAACAGTTTCGTTCAGTATTATGGCGGCGATGGGCTGGATGCGAGCCTGCTGCTTTTGCCTTTGGTCGGGTTCCTGCCGGCGGATGATCCTCGGATCGTGGGGACGGTGGCAGCGATCCAACGCGATCTGACCATCGACGGGCTGGTGATGCGCTACCGGACGCATGAGGGTGTCGATGGATTGCCGCCGGGTGAAGGCGTGTTTCTCGCCTGCAGCTTTTGGCTGGTGGACAACCTGGTTATGCAGGGACGGAAGGCCGAGGCGCGCGCACTGTTCGAACGGCTGCTTGGATTGGCGAATGACGTGGGGCTTCTGGCGGAGGAATACGATCCACGGGACAAACGCCAGCTGGGGAATTTTCCACAGGCGTTCTCACATCTGGCGTTGATCAACTCGGCACTGAACTTGGAAAACCACGGGCCGATGCAGACGCGCAGTGGTGACGACTGAGGAGCCGCGTTCGTCGGCGGAACGGTTTGAGGCCAGGTTGCGAAGACTGCAACGATAGGTATAGTCGACAAACCTGTAGGGCGCCCAGGACCATTCACGTTCCCGAGTCAGGAAGCTCACCTGACGATATTCGAAGGCGATGAATCCAGTCATGCAGCGCCAAAGGCTCATCGTGGGTATCAGTGGGGCGACCGGAACCGTATACGGAATCAGGTTGCTGCAAGTGGCGCGTGCACTGGAGATTGAGACCCACCTGGTCGTTACGAAGGCTGGCGAACGCACCCTGGCCTATGAGACCGATGTGAGTATTCTGGAAGTCCGGCGCATGGCGGACCACACATATCCCGACTCTGATATCGGTGCAGCTATCGCCTCGGGGAGTTTTCCCACTATGGGGATGGTTGTTGCTCCCTGCTCAGTGCATAGCCTGGCTGAGATAGCCCATTGTACCACCGATGGCCTTTTGACCCGAGCCGCAGATGTCTGCTTGAAGGAACGGCGCCGGCTTGTGCTGCTGTTCCGCGAGGCGCCGCTTCATGCAGGCCATATTCGCAGCATGGCGGCGGCAACCGAAAATGGCGCGATCATCTTTCCGCCCGTGCCAGCATTCTACACCCGGCCGGAGACGGTTGCTGATATCGTGGATCATACCGTTGGACGTGTGTTGGACCTGTTTGGACAGGATGCCGGTTTGGTCCAGCGATGGACGGGGCAGCAGCACAAGCAGCGCTAGTAAGTCGCACAACCAAAGGTAGCGTCGCTATGGCATATCAGGACTTCCGTGAATTTCTTGAGGCCTTGCGAAAATCCGGCGAGCTTATCGAGGTGGATCGCGCTGTTTCTCCCGAACTCGAGGTCGCAAAGGCGATGCGAAAGAGTGCGGCAATGTCGGGGCCGGCGATCATATTCAAGAACAACGGAACTGCGTTTCCCGTGGTAGGCGGTGTCTACAACACGCGGTCTAAGGCATTGATCGCATTTCAGACCACTGAAAAGGAGGCTTTTGAAAGGGTGCTGCACGGAATGGCGACCCGTATTCCGCCAGTTGTCGTTGCAGATGGCCCAGTGCATGAGAACGTCATTACGGGCGATGCGGTCGATATTTCCAGGGTGCCCGTGTGCAAGTACAGCCCAGATGACGGTGGACCGTATATTACAGCAGGGATCGTCGTCAGCAAAGATCCGGAAACGGGTGTCCCGGATATCGGGCACTATCGCTTCGAAGTTATTGACAAGCAGACGATGTCGTTTCTTGCTCTGCCGAACCATCGCTTTGGCCGGCACCTGGCCAAGGCCCGTCGTATGGGGCACAAGACCTACCACGCGGCACTGGTCATCGGTGTGGATCCGGTCATGGCCTATACATGCCCGGTTCAGGTGCCCGACGGCACCAACGACTTCGAGGTGGTGGGCGGCATGCGTGGAGCGGCGCTCGAGCTTGTCCATTGCAAGACCATTGATGTTGACGTACCGGCGCGCGCCGAACTCGTCTTCGAACTGGAAGTCGACATGACCAAGGAAGCCTTTGAAGGGCCGCTTGGCGAATTCACCGGCTATTATACGCCTGGCTCAAAAAAACCGATCGCGCGGATCAAGGCGATCACGCATCGCAATGGCGCCTATTACCAGGCGTTGCTCACCGGGGTGCCGCCGACCGAAAATCATATCCTCAAGCAGATGCCATACGAGGCATCGTACTTTGCCATGCTGAAGGCGCAGCATCCGACACTGACCAACCTCGCGATACCGGCGTCCGGCGGGGTTGCCTTCTACGTCGTCATGTCGATGAAGCAGCGTTATGCGGGCGAGGCTCGCCATGCGATCCTGACCACGATCGCAAGCAGCCAACGCCCCAAGAAGGTTGTGGTGGTCGATCCCGATATCGATGTCCGAGATCCCGACCAGGTTGAATGGGCCATCACATTCCGCACCCAACCAGCTCGAGACATTATCATCATCGATGGTCTGCCCGGAGGCACCCTTGATCCGTCGATCGACGGATCGCTTCCGTTGAATCGACGAGTGGGTTCCGCGATGGGCATCGATGCAACTTTTCCATTCGGTGAAGACGAACAGAAGGCGGCCGACGTCCCGGCTGGCGAGGTCTGCGGTCCGGCAGTCGCCGAGCAGGGTCATGAATTCTTCAAGGTCGCCGACGTGCCTGGCTGGCAGGACTATGACTTTCCTGAATTGCGGAAGTGATACCGGAGACGATCATGAGCGATGAAACCCACATCTATACGCCTCCCGACGCTGCAAGCGCGGCGGTGCTTCCTCCGCAACTTGCGAAGTATCTCGACGGAACGGACTTGCTCGCCAAGACCCAGGCATTGCGCCTGTCGACAGTCGATCCCCAAGGGTGGCCTCATGCGTCGCTGCTCAGCGCGGGAGACGTGCTGGCAACGGCGCCGGGACGCATCCGCTTTCTCGTGTTTGCTGAGTCGACCACGACCGCCAACCTCATGCGTGACAATCGGGTGACGATAACGCTGGCACTCGATGGCGGGATGTGCGAACTGCGGCTGAAGTCCCGTCGACTTGCCGAGCTGGCGGCCGAATCGCCCCTTGCCTGCTTCGAGGCCGATCTGGTCGAAGTGCGGATGCACAAGGCGCCTTACGCGACCGTGAGTGGAGGGGTTACCTTTGCCCTGCATGAGCCGCAGTCGGTAATGCGGCGGTGGCAAAAGCAAATCGATGCGATGCGACATGCGGCATAACTCGCACACCGCGTGCCGCGCAGTCACTTATCCGTAGGGCAATCCGATGAAATGCTATCAGGATTTGCGTGAGTTTCTGGCAGCGCTCGAGCAGCAGGGACAACTTCTGCACATCAAGGACGAAGTCAAGTTCGAACCCGACCTGGCCGCCGCGGCGTGCGCTCTGGCGCAAATTGGCGATGGCGTTCCGGCCATCATGTTCGACAAGATAGCCGGCTGTGCTGATGCCCGGGTGGTGATGAACGTACATGGTTCCTGGCCCAACCACGCTTTGGCGCTCGGCATGGACAAGGAGGCGTCACTACGCGATCAGTTCTTCGAGTTCGTAAGGCGCTTCAAGCTGTTTCCGGGCGAGGTAGAGCGCGTTGCATCGGCTCCATGGCAGGAAGTCACGGTCAACAACGACATCAATCTATTCGAGCTGTTACCGCTATTTCGTCTCAACCGAGGCGATGGCGGGTATTACATTGATAAGGCCTGCATTGTCTCACGCGACCCGGATGACTGGGACAATGACGACGTCGAGAACGTCGGAGTCTATCGGCTGATGGTAAAGGGCCCGAACCGCATCGGCATTCAACCCGTGCCGCAGCACGACATCGCTATCCACCTGGCTCATGCTGAGGCGCGTGGCGAAGATCTGCCGATCGTGATCTCGATAAGCAATGAGCCAATCATTCTGCTGATGGCCGCCACACCGCTGCTGTATACGCAATTGGAATACAAGATGGCGGCGGTGATGCAGGGCGCGCCGTACAAGGTCGTCAAGACAGCAAAGGGCCTCGATGTGCCGTGGGGCTCCGAGTATGTGCTGGAAGGCCGCATTCTGGCACGGCAGCGCGAAATGGAGGGCCCGTTCGGAGAGTTCCCCGGCTACTATTCCGGCGGACATGCCTACCCGGTGATCGAAATAGATCGGGTTTCCCACCGCAAGAACCCCATCTTCGAGTCCGTTTATGTTGGACGCCCCTGGACCGAGCTCGACTTCCTCCAGGCCATGACCACCAGCGCTCCGATCTTCATCCAGCTCAACCAGATGTTTCCCGAGGTCGTGGCTGTCAATGCGCTCTACACACACGGGCTTGTGGTCATCGTATCGACGCGCGTGCGTTATGGCGGCTTTGCCAAATCTGTCGGGATGGGCGTGCTCACCACGCCGCATGGGCTTGGCTATGCCAAGTTCGTCATCGTCGTTGACGAAGACGTGGACCCCTTCAACCTCAACCAGGTCATGTGGGCGATCTCGGTGAGGGCTAATCCAGCAGGCGATGTGGTGATCATCCCTAATCTTGCGGAAAATCTTCTCGATCCTGCCAGCGAGCCGAACGGTATGGCCCATAAAATGATCATCGATGCGACTACGCCGAAGGCACCGGATCGCCGCGGCGACTACGGCCAGGTACTGGACATGCCAGAACAGACCGATGAGTGGCGCAGCAAATTGCAACCACTCATCAAGGCACTCAAGGGGTGAGCGGCAGCATGGCGACTTTATCGCTTCCAATTTGCCCACGTTGCCGTTCAGCAACAACGAAGACGCGCAGTGTGTCGCCGATCGCGGGGGTCTGGATCGTGTATGGGTGTGACACGTGCTTTTATACGTGGCGCTCTACAGAGCCAACGGAGAACACGGATCCAGATAAATACCCTGAGGTATTTCGTTTAAAACCGGATGATCTTGAACATCTGCCAAAGATACCGGCGATTGCACCTCTGCGAGACAAGTCGGGCTGATCAGATCACGGGACCCCTCCAGTCCCGAAAATGCAAGCCTATCGACGGGTGGCGGCATCGAGCCCATCAACCTTGTCCGCATGTTCCTGGAAAACACCGTGTCAGGCGGCCGGTCTGCTGCATCATCCAGCCGCCTCCGGAATGTTCTCTCCATTGCTGGAAGAGGGCCGGTGCAGTCGGCCACTCTGCCAACCAGAAATCGCCTCGTGTCGCGCGCGATGTGAACCAGCCCGGCGTGGGTGTCCTGGCCATTGACAGCGGGATGGCGCAAGCTGAAAGACTTCAGCGGGACGCAAAACCTGCTCGCCATTGACCAGGTTCATGTGTCTATGCAACCGACTCGTAGCATGAGAGCCTTGGTCGTCGGGGCGGAGACGAAATGGTTTGTGCGCTTATGGCGGCATGCGCTGATACAAGCAAGGGGGAATTGGTCAGCGAATTGTCGGACCACGGGTTCCGATTGGCAACCAACAGAAGGAACACGCCGCAGCATTGTCTGACAGGAGAGGGGGACGTGCCGGGTGTATGACGTGCCTGGGGGCAGGGGGGTCTGAGTGGCCAGAGTGATGCATTCTGCTGCCTGTGCAGATGATAGGCTCACTCACCCGGCCCGCTGGAAAGAGGTCCGCAATGCCTGAAGTCGGTGACAGTAGGGATCTGCACCTTGTCGGCGACGAGGGCCCTGCCTTCAGGTGGATGTCCTACGCCGAACTCGGCAGTGTCCGCGGGATCAATATCGCGTCGGCAAAACGGCTGACCGTCCGACGCAAATGGCGCCGCCAGGCCGGCAATGATGGAACGACCAGAGTGGCTGTACCGATCCATGAGGCCACACCTTGGAACGGTAAGACGCCGGCGACAGACGATGACGTCGCGCTATTGGTCAGCAGCTTGGAGGCGGCGCTGTCAGCACTTCGGGAGCAATTGGATCGCGAACGTACTCGGGCGGACGAGGTAGCGGAAGCGGCAAAGCAGTTGGCTGCGCGCCTGGCGGAGACAGAATCCCAGGTCATGGAGCTTCGGGCGTCGGCGGAGATGGCCGGGTTGGTGCGCGGGTCATTGGAACGCGCACTGAGAGCAGAGGAAGTTATCAATGCAGAGGCGCAGGCGGCGCTGATGGCAGAGCGGGCCGCCAGGTCGATGGCGGAGGCTGATGCCTCGGCGTTCCGGCAGGCTGAGCAGGCGCGACGCAAGCTCGGCCATTTGGCTCGGTTGCGGCAGGCATGGCGCGGCGAATAACGGGGTGTAGTAAAAGGCTCGTCCTTCCGCAACGAATTCGGCGTGTGCCATTATCAGGTCGCCGGTTTCACGACTGACATTTGATCCACACGTTCCTATGCCTTCGCGACTGTGCTGCGCGTCGGAACGCAGACAATGACATGATCAGCCTGACAACCTTCCACGCATGAAACGCACCGAGCTTCCCCGTCGGGTGCCCGACCAATTGCTATTGTCGGCTGGCCCCTTCTCCTATTTACGGCATCGGCCTGTTTGTCATACGCGACATCCCGCGCGGACGGAATCCGTACAACATACTCTTCAATTATGCCCGGCCGGCTATGCGCGTATAACGGGTGCCGAGCTTGATGCGTCGCGTAAGACCGTATGTCCGTCCTCGAATGAGGTGGCCCGTCCCACACTGCGCGAGTGAGCGAGGGTTGCTCGCATGGGCGAGCGCAACCTCAGCGCAGGAGGAGGAGCCGTGGGGCAGGAGAGCCCGTCTGTCTGCCCACGCCGCGCGTTATACGCTTCACCACCTTTGGCCGCCGAGACGCGCGTCGTCTGTGAGTGGGTGCGCTCAAGCGCGCGCCACATAGAACGACAGAGACATAGTAACACCAGCATGACGTTGTGCCGTTATGGCAGTGGATGTCGCCTCCGCCCAAAACCTGGTCGGCTCAAGGTTATACACATTCTCCGTCAGGCTCCAGCCAAACGCCCACGCAGGACGTGAGCGTCGGTCCGGGCGATTAGTGAGAAGGAGCCGAGACGACGCTTGTGCTGCCTGAGTTTTGATTGACGAGATAGGAGAAGCCCCAGCTTATCGGCACGAATTGTTGGAAGTACTGGTTGAAGAACGTGAACACTTCGGCGACCCCTGTCCTCGGCACATAGACCACGTCGTATGGCGCGAGCCGGACATCAGCCGTCGCATCACTACCGCCGATAACCGAATTGTAACGTGTGGAGAGGAACTCTGGCACATCGTTCGGCCCTCGCCGGATGATGAACACCTCGTGGGTATCACCACTTGGCTTATGTCCACCCGCGCGCGCAATCGCCTGCGACAGAGTGAGTGTCGGACCAACGTTGATGTACTCGCCAGGCGTGGTCACTTCGCCACCAACATAGATGCGTGTGGGAGCGAACGACTTCACCTCGACTGTCACGCGCGGGTTGTGCAGATCCTTGCTGTAGTCGTGGCGCAGTGCCGCAGTGAGTTCCGCCACGGTGCGCCCATAAGCAAGTTCATCAGGCACCACAGTTGTGGAAATGTGGCCGTCCGGCCGGACCGCCACTTCCTCGTTCAGCTCCGGACTCAACATCAGGCGAACATCCAGAATGTCGCCGACCTGAATCTTGTAGGGTGGAAGGTTGGCGACATAGCCAACGGTTGGCGAAGGAACCGCCGGGGCCGGGGGCATACCGCTCGTCGATGTGCAGCTTGCGAGCGCAGCCACGGCACCGAGTGTCACCAAACCGCGAAGCGCTAAGCCAGTCCGGAAACTGTCAGAACGCGCAGCCGGAAATGCCTTCGTTGGGGAAACAACAGTGCCGCTTCCTAGGGTGGCACTCCCCTGCACACGCTGCGCATGGCACACTGGTTGCGCATCCATATCTTGGGCAATCCTCCTCACTAAAGCAGACCGTTGACCCGAACGACATCAGTCAGGCAAGCGCCGGGCCACGCTGGGTCGACAAGCACCCATGGTCGCCTACGCCACACACCCACTCCGGTGGTGCTCGCAATGGTAACCACATACGACAGGCTGATCCCAACAGAACCAAACGCAGCGGAGAATCTCGTCGCGAGCGACCTAGTTTGCGCGAGCTTCCCTGCCGCGGCGAAGCTAACCACAATGTAGCCTCGCATCAGGCATAACGAGTCCGTGATCCAACCTTTACGGACCCGTGGTCTAATTCAGCTATTTCGGCAATGTCAATGCCTTTACTGCTGCTTCCAGGCGCAGCGCCGTATCGTTCTGCGCGACCTTTCGTCCATTTTCTCTTTCTGTGGGATATTTCTGAAACATGAGACGCTTCCCAGCGCGGCCAGTACTTCAACCGGAAGACTGTGATAGCGAGGGCGCCCACCTGCAGGATCTCTCTCACCTGCCGAGCCGTCCGCATTCGGCCGTTCACAGCCTTTCGGACTGATTCCCGGGGACTGGCTCCAGGTCCGACGAGTTTCCTCAATCATGCGACGGGCTTGCAAGGAGGATGCAGCAAGCCTCTCGTATGCCTCGTGCAATCGCTCGACATTCCGGTGCGCGTCTCGCAACACCGTTGTGGCGGCTACTTGCAGGGCGGAGAGGGAGAAGGGCTTGTCCAAATGGGGGTATCCCAGAGCACGGCATCTCTCTTGAGCTTGCGGATGGCCGGCAATCAGCAATCCCGGGACGTTGTTATTGGCGGCTATCTCGCCCAGTTCAAAGCCGGTCATATCCGGCAGTATCGCCTCAACCACCGCGAGATCCCACTGCGTCCCGCGCAGGGCGCGGCTGGCCACCTCACCGCTGCCGGCACAAGTCACGACCGCTCCAAGCTCCTGAGTGAGAGCTTCGCTGAGCACCCCCGAAACGGAATCGTCAGGATCAACGAGCAGAATTCGCAACATATTTATCCCCAGCGTCCGGACAAATCCGCTTTAGGCTCTTGACCAAACCATGTCGGACATAATCACTCAAATGCAAAGCTCACTTCGGGCAATCGGGAATTTGATCGGCGAGCGGCCGCCTCGTGTTACGAATCCGCATTATGTGATGACATCGAATGTGTATTGGCTGGATACCATGCACGCACGAAAAGTTCAACTTCAGCAGACCTGTCAATATTGGCAGTCGCATAGGACATCTGCGTCCGGCTATGGTTCGTGCGGGAGAGGCAAGGGATGCGAATGCCACCAGGCAGGACTGGCTCCACGATTCATTCGAACCGAGCGGGCCTAACGCAGGCCGTTGCCCGGCGGGCTGTACTGTGGCCAAACTCACCTGAGCTGACCGATGCGTCGAGCGGCGTCAAAGTGATACATGTCCCCTGGGGTGTCCTCGTCCAACCTCGCCCGCGCCGGACAGGCTTTGGTTGTCCGGTTCGAGACGGACCACGCGACCAGGTTCAGGCAGGAACGCGCGAGCATTCGCACTGATCGTTGCCAGCAAAAGACGAGTGACTTGTAAGACGCCTGAAGCCAGCGATACTGTATGGCTTGCGGGCAGTGTTTCGGAGCCAAGCGAGGAACGATGTCCGGAGCCGCCCCACAAGATCTCCCCACTTCGTTCATGAATTCACTTCCGAAGTCGGCCACGGCATTCGCCGTCCCCAAGTTGCTAGGTCGTCCCAACCTCGTGACCCTGGCTGCGATCGCGTGTGCGAGTGAGGCGTTCGCAGTGCTGGTAGCGGTGTGGCTCTCGGCTGCGGTCGAGAGTGCGTTCGTTCCCCATTTTCTGCCTCCGCAGCTTTGGTTCCGGCTCGTCGTCGCTTTACTGCTGATGGCGAGCATCGCCGAGCGCGGCGATTATGCAACTGGCGTGATGTTGGACTGCGGACTTCGACCGTGGAGCCTTGCGAAGGCATCGTTGCAGGCTGCCGGTGCCGTTCTGCTCTTTGCGCTTCCGCCGATCCTGGTAGCCCCGACATTGCTGCTTGATTCAGGCATGCCATTCGGCCTTGCTGGGATAAACCCGGGCGCGCTGACACTGTGGGTCTTCCTCTTCATTGCGATCAGCTATTGCACCGTCATTTTGGTGCGCCTGGCCGGGCGCGCAGCTTGCGCGCCGCTGGCTCGGCCCCGCCGCGTCGCTATCGTTGGAGATGCCAGGGAATGCGATGGCCTGGTTCGCAGTTTCAAGCGGCAATCACACCGATCGATGCAGCTTCTCGGTGTGTTCGATGACACTGCTGATGGGCCTTCGCCCGGTGTTGCGCACTCGCCGCCGGCCGGCGACACGCCGATCCTTGGCCGCCTCGATGCGCTGGCCGATATGGTCCGGAAGGGCAAGGTCGATGTGGTGATCGCCGCCCCCCCGTCGTCGGATGAAGATCGAATTGGCCGCATCGTCGAGCTGGTGGGAAGCGCACCAGTCGATGTTCTGCTGTCACCCGGTCTCGGCATGCTGGGCCTGCCGGTCACCCCCACAGCCGATTACGCAAGCGTGCCATTGTTGCGCGCGATCTACCCGCCATTGCTCGGCTGGCAGGTCTTTCTCAAGCGCGCCGAGGATCTCGCAATCGCCGGGATGATCACGCTGATCGTGGCGCCCGCTATGGTGTCGATTGCGGTCCTGATCAAGCTCACGTCGCGTGGTCCGGTGTTCTTCAGGCAAAAGCGCTTTGGGTACAAGGGCGAGATGTTCGAGGCACTGAAATTCCGTACGATGTACACCCATCTCGCCGATCCGCTTGGTGCACAACAGACGATGCGAGGCGACCCACGGATTACGCCATTAGGTCGCTGGCTGCGCCGCACAAGTCTGGATGAGCTGCCGCAACTGCTGAATGTTTTGCGCGGCGATATGTCTTTGGTTGGTCCGCGGCCTCATCCGATTGGAATGACGGCTAGTGGCATACCGCTGAACGAGGCGACGCCGGCCTACCGCCTCAGGCAACGCGTCCGTCCTGGTCTGACCGGTTGGGCACAGGTAAACGGTAATCGTGGGCCTCTCCATACATGTGCAGAGGTCGAAAACCGGGTAACACTTGATCTCGAATATATACGCGATTGGTCCTTGGCATTCGATCTGAAGATCATCTGGCTGACCGTCCGGCTGTTGATCAAGGATGAAGGTGCATACTGAGGGCATGCGGCACCCGCCGCACGTTGGCCCAGCAGTTGCATAGCTAGATGTAAGGGAAACCAATGCCGCGGCCCATTTCGTTGTTACGATTTCATCACGATAACGCGTTACCGGCAGTGTGCGCCCCCGCCAACCCTCGAGTGATGCAACTGGGAGTCTGATGACAGTGGACCAATCCTGGACCAACAAGACGCTGCCAAGCGAGCTCGTTCGAAGATCGAGTGGCACCCAGTCGCGTGCAGTTGCGCGGCTCCGATCGAGCCTCACCGCAACGCATCATCCATCCTTCGTGCAGCTCTACTACGCAATCGAAGCGCGCCGCACATCGTCATCGGACTCGATGGTCGTGCAGTTCGTATCACCATCGCCCGGCGCGGGTGTCAGTACTGTAGCATCGGGCTATGCCCGCGTCGCGGCCTCCGGACGGTCGTCGCCCGTGCTGTTCGTTGACGCTTCGTGCCGGCCGAGCAAGAATGACGCCGCGGGCACGGACGCGCCGACCCTGATCGAGGCATTCGATTGCGACCTCGGCCTCGCCGACGCGATCGTTCCGGCGAGAAATGCTGACAATCTTCAGTGGGCGCGTTTGTGCCGGGGCTCCGACGAGCTGCTGGCCGCCGGCAGTGGCCGTTTGCAAGACCTGGTCAACCTTCTCAGTGCGAGACACCATCTGGTGGTCTTCGACAGCGCTTCGATAGAAAGACCTGAGGCCGCCGCGCTATCGCGCTATTGCGATGGTTCACTGTTGGTCTTGGAGGCTGGCGTCACATCCCAAATGCAGGTTGATGCCGCCTGCAAGCGGATCAGGCAATTCGGAGGCCTGCCCATTGGCCTTGTTCTTAACCGCGAGCGGCGCGCTCTCGGCGGCAAGTCTGTGCAGTTCGCTTGAGCCTGATCGACGCGCGAATGCCTGCACTGCAAACATCCGGCCGTGATCACCAAGGTCTCGATGGTCCAAGCTGTACAGCCGCAGACGACAACAATTCCGGGCATGGCTGGCGCATCGTCACTGTCTCCGGGTTCGACCTCACGGCCGCGATCCGTGAAGTGCTCCATGATGTCGGCATGCAACATGAGACGTTGGTTCGTTGCCATGTGCAAGCTGCCCCACCGTATGCCACCGAACTGTTACGGATGGAGGGGCTTAACGGAACACCGTTAACCCGTGATACAGTCAAGCAGCTTTGGCACCGTGCGCCATATGTTATCCCGCTCCGATTGGTGCGTTATGGGCCAGCTTCCAGCAGCCCGGAAATTCTGGATGTCGCAGCGATCGGAACGCGGGGTAGCCAGGAGGAGTACCTGGGCCGCGTCGAGCAAATCTTCGCGCGTTTGGTCGAGGATGCCATTGCCGGGACTAATCGCGGGCAAGCCGAACTGTCCGTCGATACTTTGCGGAGCACCTCTCAGCGTTCGCACCGTCCCGCCGCCATCGATTACATGATCGCTAGATGGCATATGCGTCTGTTTTCCGAGCTATGGAGCGTCGGTCTGACAACGACACCCATCATCAATATACTCAGCGCGGGCGCGACGGGCGCCGTACAGTGGCAGCCCGCCGATCATCGCAATTCATACTTGGCCGATCCATTCCCCTTGGCCGGAACCGATCAGCTTCTTTGCGAGGAGATGCCGTTGCACGGAGGCGTTGGTCGGGTGGTCGCCCTGTCGCCTGACGCCAGTGGCGTCTGGCGCACGTCGTCGATCGTGCTCGACACCAACCAACACCATTCCTATCCTTGTACGGTCAAAGATGGTGAGAGAACGCTTTTCCTCCCGGAGGCGACCAACCGGGGCGGGACCACCCTCTATGAGCTTGCGCGCGACGAGACGCCCAAGCCAATCTGCGCCGTCGCGCTCGGGCGCAGACTTGCGGACCCCACCCTCTTCAAGCATGACAACCGTTATTGGATTGCGTGCACGGACGTGGACATCGGCACGCATGACAATCTGTGCTTCCTCTACGCGGATCAGCCCGAAGGCCCCTGGCAGCCCCATCGGTGTACTCCGGTCAAAATTGATATTTGCGGCGCCAGGCCGGCGGGCTCGGTGTTCCGTATAGGAGCGGCCCTATTCCGGCCGGGGCAGGACTGCGCGCGTACCTACGGTGCGGCAGTGCTCATTCACCGCATAGAGACCCTGACGCCAGACACCTTTCGCGAGTCTGTGGTTGCGCGATTGGACCCTGATCCTGATGGCCCATTTCCGCACGGATTGCATACGCTTTCCGTCGATAGTGAACGGGTCTGGGTCGACGGCAAGCGCTTCGTCTTTGATGCAGCTGGATTGCGTCGGAAGGCCATGCGTAAGCTCGGTCAGTTCGTTGGCCGCGAGAAACCTGCGTCATGACAACTCTCGCTTCTTTCAAGAGCGCGCAGCAGTCCATGCCAGGGTCTGCGGCGCCAACGTTGCCGGAGAACGATAACCTGCGCCAGCTTAGCGTGTTGATCTACCTGAATGATCTGAGCGGCGGTGGTGCAGAGAGGCAGTGCCTGACCCTGGCACGCGAATTAATGGCCCAGGGAGTGGGTGTCGAGCTGATTCTGCACCGGCTCCGCGGTGAATTAACGGACCAGGTGCCGGCCGGCATGCGTGTGATCAATATGGACCGTCGCAGGACACGTCACGATGTGCGGCCGCTCGCTCAATATGTCCGGCAGAGCCAGCCCGACATCCTGCTGGCGAACGTGGACCATATGAACATCGTTGCGACGCTGGCCGGCATGTTGTCGTTTGCCCCGACTAAGGTCGTCATTACACAGCACAATGCGCTGGCGGGTAAGGCTGCCACCGATGGATGGCACTATCACTTTGTTGCGCCGATTTACCGAGCGCTTTCACCCTTCATCAGCGCGGCGGTCGCGGTCTCGGACGGGATTGCGCGCGAACTGGTGTCGACATGCGGTGTGCCCGCGCGCAAGGTTGTGCGCATCTACAATGCGGTGATCGATCCGGAGTTCAGCGCGCGAGCCGATCAACCGGTGATGCATCCGTGGTTCTGCGACGGGCGCGGACCGGTATTCATCACTGCGGCGAGGCTCACGCCACAGAAGGACCAGTCCACGTTGCTGCAAGCCATGGCGCTGCACGTCCGCAACGGTGGCCGCGGGCGCCTACTGATTCTGGGGACCGGCCCTTCGCGTGGCTCGCTAGAAGCTCTCGTCCACGACCTTCAGATCGCGGATGCGGTGGATTTTGTCGGCTTTCAAAGCAATCCGCTACCATGGTTTCGCCACGCCGATCTGTTTGTTCTGACATCGCGGGCCGAAGGTTTCGGCATTGCACTGGCCGAAGCCATGGGCTGTGGTACGCCTGCAGTGTCGACGGACAGCCACCATGGTCCCGCGGAGATCCTGGGGCAGGGACGTTACGGGGTACTTATCCCACCACAGAACCCGCCCGCACTGGCAGCTGTACTTGATGATGCCGCTGCCATCCGGCGGCGGTATCCGCCCGACATGCTGAAGGCACGCGCTGCGGACTTCAGCAACGCCGCATGCACCAACGGCTACCTGTCACTGTTCCAGCGGCTCGTCCGTGAAAGCAGTGCAGCGGCTGGCGCCAGCGTAGCCTAGTGCTGCCGCTGGCAAAGGCCATCAGTTTGCAAGGATCGATCACACAATGAGCGCAACAGTGGGTCTTCCGTCTAGCATCGTTATCCGCGACCTCATGCTGAACATGTGGTTTCGCAAGTGGCGGATACTGCTCATCATGGTCGTGTCGGTGTGTCTCGCTGGGTTCGTAGCATTCCAGATCGAGCCGAAGTATCAATCGAAGTCGATGCTGCTCGTCCTGCTGGGGCCTGAGTATGGTGCCCGGCCCATCGCCGGCGAAAACGCCCCAAACGGCTTCAACGTTGCTCCGGAACAATTGCTACGGACTGAAGCGGACATTCTCAACAGTGACGATTTGCACCGCACGGTCATCCAGCAGATTGGCGTAGCAACGCTATACCCGGATTTGCTGAAGCCACCCGGCGCAGTTGCGCAACTCATCCGCCAGGTGCGTGCATTTATCGACGAACTTCTGGGCAAAACCAAGCCGCCGCGCCAGTCCGCTGAAAACGAACTGCTGTCGCAAGCGGAGAAGATGTTCACAAAGAACTTTGGCGTAGCCCCCGACGACAAGTCCCATATCATTCAGTTGTCCTTCCAGCATCCGAACCCGGAAGTGGCTGCGCAGACACTCAAGACTCTCGAAGCGCGCTATCTCGAGTTGCGTGGCAAGCTGTTTGCTGATCGGCAGGCGGTCATTGTGCAGGCACAGCAGAAGCAGACCGGCGCCCAGCTTGCCGCTGCGGACGCAAGGTTGGCGGAATTCAAGCGCGTGCACAACGTTGCGAATTTCACCGAGCGGCAGAGGATCCTTATGGCGGAGCAGGGTGCGCTTGAGGACCAATTGGCGAAGGCGGACAGCGCGACGTCGGGACTACAGGCGCGCCTCGATAGTCTTACTGTGCAGTTGCGTCTGGCAAGCGGCCAGCCCAGCGGCAAAGGCAGCCCCAACGCGGCGAGTGCCCTGCAAGGGATGGTTGGGGCCTATCAGAAGCGGCAGCAGGACGCGCTGACAACCTATCGCGGCTCACCTGCCTACGATCTCGCACGGACCGACATGATGAAGGCACAGGAAGAGGTCGCGAAGATGCGGTCTCAGCAAGCCTTCCAGATCCAGCAAGACTACGACAAGACCGCAGCCGACCTACGTGCCAGCCAGGCAACTGTCGAAGCAATCCGGCCGCAGTTGCAGAAGATCGCCAGCGACCTGGCCTCGATCAATGCTGATGAGAGCCAAGTCCACGAACTGGAGCGGTCACGCGCAGTGCTCGAAGACAGCTACCGGGCAATCGCGAAGGTGGCAACCGACCGGGAGGTGATAGAGAACGTAAGCGCGAAGCAGCAGCCGTCCGTACGCGTGGTCACAGAACCACGTGTGCCCGACACGGCGCAGCCAGTTCGCATGGCGATTTTGCTCGTTGGCTTGATCGTGGGGTTGATCGTGAGCATTGTCAGCAGCCTCATGTCCGGCTTCTTCCACGGCATCTACTTGCGCCCAGAGGCTCTGGAGGTAGATACCGGGCTGGCAGTGCTGGCGGTCATTCCTAACTACAGACCCCTGGCAAGCCCGGTGGTTCTGGTGACGCCGAGGTAGTATTGTGGCCTCGCTGAAAAAGCGTTCCGAACTGTCGACAGTCCAGGCGTTGCGCGGGGTGGCCGCATTGCTGGTCGTCGCGTTCCACGCGGTCAACACGTGGGCGCAGCACGCACTCGGTCACACAACCGATGAGGTGTGGCCGAACGGTTCGGCAGGCGTTGACATCTTCTTCGTGATCAGTGGCTTGGTCATGGTACTTTCGGCCGATCGGCTCGCTGGCCGGCCTGGCGCAAGCCGCACTTTCGTGCGTCAACGCCTCGTGCGCATTGTGCCGCTGTATTGGGTAATGACCACGGCAAAAATCGCCGCAGTACTGGCGGTGCCTTCGCTCGTCCTACGAACCCGCCTCGACCTGCCGTATGTCGTCGGCTCCTACTTGTTTCTGCCGGTGCGCGACAGCGCGGGTGACCTCTTTCCAGTGCTGCCAGTCGGCTGGACCCTTACTTATGAAATGCTGTTCTACGCGCTGGTGTCACTGGCGCTCTTGCTACGGTGGCCGATCCTGGCTGTCGCAGGACCGGCTCTCGGTGCGTTCGTCGTGGCGGCGATCGCACTTGGATCCGATGGCTTTGCCAATACAATCGTAGCCGAGTTCCTGTTCGGCGTGCTTATCGGAATAGCCGTTAGGCGCGGGCTTCGACTGCCGCCGGCCATCGCGTTTGTCCTGTTGTGTGGTGGGTTCGCTGTCCTCCTCACCGGTCCCGTGGTATCCGGCGTGCTTCGCCCGCTTACCTGGGGTGTCCCGGCCTGGTTTATTGTTGCGGGTGCCGTCGCACTTGAAGACCGGTTGGCACCCAAACTACCAGGTTGGCTCTTGGACGCGGGAGACGCATCCTACTCGATCTATTTGATGCATCTGTTTGTGATACCCCTGGTCTACATCTGCGTCGCAAGGCTTGTCCCAGACACGCTGTGGCTGCCATTCATGGTTGTCGGAAGCTTGTTGGCCAGCGCGGCGGTTGGGCGGCTCGGCTACATCTGTATCGAGAGACCATTCCTGCATTGGCTACGCCGGCCACCAGTCGCGCCGAACGTAGCGATCGCTGGCTAGAGCATCATGTCGACAGGCACGCCAGGCAAACAGACGGTCCTCGTGATCGGTGGTGGTGAATTCATCGATACCCGGTTAGCACAAGCGCTGTCGGTCAGCGCTCTGTATGAACCTGTTCTTCTTCGCACACACGCCGATCTGAGAGCGGCTCTGCCCAAAGCTGCGATGGTGGTGAACTGCGTCGCCAGGCGCCCTCGCACTATCCTTGCCGTGACGCAGGCTCTCTGTGATGCCGCACGACGTAACCCACCGCGGCGTATCGTTCACCTCAGCAGCATGGCGGTATACGGCGCAGCGACCGGTGTGGTCGACGAAGCGACCGAACTGCAGGCGCCGCTGAATGACTATGCGAGGGCTAGGATCGAGGCAGAATCGCTGGTGCTGAAGTACGTGGCGGACGGAGGGGATGCGGTTATCATCCGTCCCAGTTGCATGTTCGGCCCGGAAAGCGAGCCATGGGTGAGCCGAATTGCGCGGCTGTTGCTGTCACGACGACTGGGTGATCTCGGGCCATTTGGCGATGGCACCTGCAATCTGATCCATGTCGACGATCTGGCAGCCGTCATCATCCTGGCGTTGTCGGCCGCCAATGTGACAGGCGAGATATTCAACGCCAATGCCGACTGGCCTCGTCCTACTTGGAACGAATTCTTGATTCGATTCGCCCAAGCGATTGGCGCTACTCCCATCCGGCGAATTTCCGCGCTTAGGTTGCGAGGGGAAGTGAAGCTCGTAGCGCCGTTGCTGAGAGGGGCCGCCTTGGCTGCCAGTCGTGTTGGAGCCAGCAACGTCGTCCCAGACGCACTGACTCCGACATTCGTTGGCACGCTCCAGCAGGCTATCACCATCGACAGTGCCAAAGCTTCTGCCAGGTTGGGCATTCACTACAAGCCGCTCGATGAAATGATCAGCGAGGCCGCGCAATGGTGGCGCGCGCAGCGAGTGACACGCACGCACGCTGCGCAGGCCGGCTTCAGCGACAAGACGTCATCATGATCAGCAGTGCTCGCAGCACCGTTCGCGGAGCGGCCATTGAAGCCGATGTTTGTATCATCGGTGGTGGCGCGGCCGGCATTTCCATTGCCCTCGAACTGCTCAATACGGGCCTTCGTGTTGTCCTTCTGGAGGCCGGTGGCACGGCCGAGGATAACGCAGACCAAGCCCTCTATCAGGGCGAGGTCGCCGATGCATCCCTGCACAGCCCCCTGGACAAGTATCGTCAGCGCCGTTTCGGCGGATCTACGACGATATGGGGTGGTCGTTGCGTCCCGCTGGATCCAATCGACTTCCAGGCCCGGGATTGGATCCCTAACAGTGGTTGGCCGATCAGCTACCATGAGGTGGCGCAGTACTATCCGCGCGCGAACATGATTTGCGAGGCCGGAAGTTACTCCTACGACGCTGAGGAGTCGGTCCCCGGAGGCATGCGGCCGATCGTGCGAGACTTTGATCCCGCGGACTTCACGACAGCAAGTGTCGAACGTTTCAGCTGCCCGACCGACTTTGGGCGCCGGTATCGCCAGCAACTTGCGTCATCGGCCACGACCCGTGTGTTGCTGCATGCCAATTGCACGCGACTGATTGCTTCTGCCGATGGCGCTCGGATTGAGATGGCCGAGGTGCGGACGCTGGATGGCAATTGTTTCGGTGTGTCGGCAACGCAGTTCGTGCTTGCGACCGGGGCTTTGGAAGTCGTTCGGCTGCTACTCGCCTCGAATGATGTGCATGCCGCGGGAGTTGGCAATGCACACGGCCTGGTTGGGCGGTATTATATGTCGCATATCGCCGGAACGATTGGCTCGTTGCGGATCGACCGGCCTGCTGATCACATTTGGCAGGGTTACGATCGTGCCGACGATGGCGTCTATTGCCGTCGGCGGATCGCTCTCAGGGATTCTGCGCAGCGTCGGGACAGGATCGGCAATATAGTTTTCCGGCTGCACCACCCTCGCATCCCCAATCCAAGGCATCGCACCGGCGCCCTGTCAGCCATCTTTCTGGCCCGGCGCATGATCAGCTACGAGTATGCCAAGCGCCTGGAGACGCATGAGCCGCTCACGGCGCGTCTCTGGCTGCAGCACGTTGCGAATGTCGGGACTGATGCGCTTGGAGCATCTGGCTTTCTTTGGCACTGGCTGCGCGATCGCGTGCTGGCGGAGCGCAAATTCCCCACCGTGATCATCCGTCCGCGGACCAATCTTTTCAGCCTCGACTTCAACGCGGAGCAGGTTCCGAACTGGTACAGCCATGTCCGGCTGGCAGATCGAGTCGATCCGCTCGGAATGCCGCGGCTGCGCGTCGACTGGCGTTATGCCGAGGCAGACGTGCGGACCGTTACGAGTGCATTTCAACTACTTCAGCGGGACGTTTCAACTGCTGGTATCGGGGACCTGAGCTTGGAGCCGGACGAGGCCGACATCGAGGCTGTGATCCGGCGCGACGGCGCGTATGGCGGCCATCACATCGGCACTGCGCGCATGGGGCTAGATCCGACGGAGGGGGTGGTAGACGGCAACTGCCGGGTCTTTGGAGTTAATAACCTGTACATTGCGAGTAGCGCGGTATTCCCGACGTCAGGGCAGGCCAATCCAACACTGACCATCGTCGCGCTTGCCGTTCGCCTGGCTCGGCATATCCACAGCGAGGAGCAGCGCGCGATTTCGGTGATCGATCCCGCCTGCCGCATGCAGACCCAACTGCCAGTCTTCTTGACCGAATCAATGGCCGAGCAACAGGCATGAGCATCCATGATGCGCTGAGCGGGGGATTTTGGGCCTGGCTTCTCAACGAAGCACGGTTCCATATCTCGGGCACCAACGGCCTGATGATCCTGACCTTCTGGGGTGTGCTCGCCTTCGCCGTGGTGCTTACCTATCTGCGTTCGTCCGCGCCGCGCTCGTTCCACGGTCTGCTCGCCCATGTTTTACCGCCGGAAACGCTGCGGCATCCCTCGGCGCGAGCAGATCTGCTGTTCTGGCTGTCGCGTCGCATCTTCATGCCGTTGCTGGTACTTCCCACCGCGCTCTCTACAGTGACGGCGGGTCACACTGCTTATTCACTGCTGGGCTATTTCGTCGGAGTTCCGCAGCATGCGCCAGGTCAACTGACGCCCTGGCTACTGGTTGCCTTCACCGTCACGATGTTTCTGGCCTACGACCTGTCTTACTACACCTACCATTTGCTGCAGCATCGGGTGCCGATCTTGTGGGAACTGCACAAAGTGCATCATTCAGCTGAGGTGATGGTCGGGGTCACAAAGGATCGGGTCCACCCGCTCGATGAAATCATGAACCGGTGGTGGGATGGGATCATTCCCGGATTCACCTATGGAATATGGCTGTACTTTGCCTTTGATCCGGTGGAGCTCACGATCTTCGGGCTCAATGTCTACTTCCTGCGCAACACCGTCCTGATGATGGATTTCGTACGACACACCCATCTGAAACTCTCGTACGGACGCTGGCTCAACTATGTTCTTCTTTGTCCGCATTACCATCAATTGCACCACAGCGTTGCCAGGCACCACTGGGACAAGAATTTCGGGCTGACGCTTTCGATCTGGGACAGGATGTTCGGCACCCTGGTCGTGCCGGCCCCGGATGAAGACTTCGCATTCGGTCTGCCCGAGGGCGAAGCCGGGGAATACCAATCACTTGTGCGGTTGCACATCCTGCCATTGAAAAAGATTGCACGCCTCATTCGACGCCGCTCACAGCAGCGTGCGGGGGGCCTGCTTGTTCCAACCACTGACTGATTGCGGGATGTCATGACACCCCAGGTTGAGATTGTCTCTCAGCAGGCAAGATTCATCGAGCTCGCGCCGCAATGGGACGAGCTTTGGCGACGATGTGGTGGCGAAATCTTCCAGAGCCATGCCTGGATTGCGGCGTGGCTGGGTATCTATGGTGCGAAAGTCAGGCTTCGCATTGCAGTCGCATGGCAAGGCACTGAACTGGTCGCGGCAGTCCCGTTGGTCATCCGCCGAAAACTCGGCCTGCACCGCCTGGAATGGGCAGCGCAGTCGCTCAGCGATTACTGCGACGCCCTGGCCACTCCCGATGCCGCGCCATACCTGCGTGATCTGTGGAGCGCAGTCTGGCAGCGCGGCGGCTTCGATGTGGTCAATGTCCAGCAGATCAAGCCTGAGGCGGTAACGCGACGGCTGCTTGACGAAAGCGAGATCATCTCCCGGCGCGGCCACTGGCAAAAGCGATGCTACGCAATCAATTGCGTCTGGTCGGATGGTGAGGCGTGGTTCCGTAGTCTTGGCAAGAAGGGGCGCAACAACTTCTGGCGCGGTGAGCGAATTCTGACCTCGCTGGGGGGGGAGATACAATTCCATTGCATCGATCCGCACAACCAATCGATCGAATCAGAGCTACGCCATACGCTGGCGTTGAAACGAACATTGCTCAGGGCGGCAAAGCCAAACTCGGCGCTGCTGGGGCGCGACGGTGAAGCACTGGAAGCCATGTTGCGCGCGGTCTCCATGATGGGGCAGATGCGCCTTTTCGTGCTGACATGCGGCGACAAGATAGCGGCGACATCAATAAACTTCATCTGTGGCCAAGGTATGCAGGCATATCTGACCGCATACGATCCGGCTTTCGATAGGGCCTCTCCGGGGATGATCCTGATTGTCCGCTACACCCGATGGGCATTCGACCACGGCCTGCGGATCGTGGACTTCCTGCGCGGTGACGAGTCCTTTAAGTCTCGCTTGGCGAACTGTGAGGTCACTTTGCACAGCTATGGAGGCGCACGCACGCTATTTGGTCGTGCTGCCATAGCGGTCAATCAATGGCGCGTACGTCCAAATAACGAGATCCCTGGTGCGGCGGCCAAGGCGCTCGAGCCGCAGCCTTCCAGTTCGCCATTTCTCTCAAACGACGGTTGAACTGAATGGCATTGCTCGCCTTTGCGCCGGGCTACCTTGTGCCGATGCTGGCAACCTTGTTCGGCATCTACGCATTCACGCGGATTCTGAGCCCAGCAGAGTATGGCGACTACGCTTTTGTTATGAGCATCATGCTTCTCGTACAGAGCGGGCTGTTGTCCTGGATCGATATGGGGGCCAAGCGGTTCTTTGAGCGCGCCACGCAGTCAGGCCGTGTCTCAGCGATGTGCGTGACGCTCTATCTTGGTCTGTTGATCTGCTCTGTCGGTCTGCTGATAAGTTGCACGGTTGGATTGCACTTGTTCCGCGTGCCGCCGGGCATGGCGGCCTTACTGTGGCTGGCTGCCGTAGCAATCATCGCCAAGGAGGCCTCGACACTCTCCAAGACCCTGGAACTGGCCGCGCTGTCCCGCTCCCGTTATGTGCTGTTGGAATGCACCGAAAGCCTGATAGGCGTCAGCGTCGGCGTTTGGCTTTGCTGGTATTACGGTTTCGGAGCCAACGGCATCCTGTGGGGCATCATGGCCGGTGCCCTCGTGGTCGTGGCGCTCGATGCCAAGTACATCAAGAGCCGCTTGCGGAACGGCAGCTTCAACCTGGACATGCAAAAGCAGGTGCTGATGTTCTCGGCACCTATCTGTATCTCGTTCTTCGTCGAATTCATCATGTCTTCGTGCGACCGGCTCATGGTACAGTTCTTCCTCGGCTCCCATGAGCTTGGTATATATGCCGTAGCCTATAGCATCGCCGAACGGTCGGTATCTGCAGTGTTCATGGCGCTCGGCATTGCATCGTATCCTCTTGTCGTCCGAGCAATGGAACGCGGCGGGGTGGAAGCGGCGATCAAGCAGGCGCGTCAGAATGTCGAAGTGCTCATCGCGATCGCGTTGCCGGCATGGGGCGGGTTCACAGTCGCATCAGGTCACATAGCCACCGTTCTTGCGGGTCCGGCTTATGCATCGCGCGTATCTGGCCTGCTGCCCTTGGCCGGTGTTGCAGTGTTTATGTACTCGATCAGGGTGCATTATTACTCGCACGCGCAGCATCTCACCAACAAGACCTGGTCTCTGCTGGCCGCATCGTGCCCCGCAGTGCTGATCAACGTCGTGATGAACTTGGTGCTGTTGCCACAAGTCGGGATCATCGGTGCCATCTGGGCACGATTGGCAAGCTATGTGGTTGCCCTTGGCATCAGCCTTTGGCTGTGCCGGCGCCAATTGCCATTGCCCTTTCCAGTCTGGGGCGCAACAAGAGCGTTGGTGGCAACACTTGCCATGTGCGGCGTTCTAACAGCGCTCGACTTCGCAAACAACACATTGGGCTTAGTCGAGATGATAGTGGTGGGAGCGCTGTTCTACGGAACCATCGCGCTGGTGTTCGATTTTGCTGGTCTACGGAGCATGTTGCTAACACGTCGCAGTTTGCGACCAGTTAGCAACCTTACTTAATACCTGCCGCGTCAGCGAAACGAGGACGATATGCGATCTGCGCAGCAAGCATCGGTCAAAGAAACTGGTGTTACCATTGTGAGCGATTTGCTGAAGAGGATCACGGTCGTGGCCGACGCCTCGGACGAAGCCGGCCTGATCGAACGCATGGCTAAAGTGGACAAGACGATTGTCGTCTCGTTTGTGAACCAGCATGTCATGAATCTCGCGTGGCGCTTACCGAACTTCGCTGACTGCCTGATCGGAAGCGACATCCTGTTGCGCGATGGCATCGGAATTGAGTTGTGTCTCACGATATTGGGACGTCCTGCTGGGCGCAACATGGTCGGCACCGATTTCATTCCACGACTAGTACAGGAATTCGCCGGCAAGCGAACCGCCCTGTTTGGCACAAAGGAGCCTTGGACCAGTTCGGCGGCCACGGCGTTGCGGCATTATGGCTGCGAGGTCGTCGCAGTGATGGACGGATTCAGGAGTGATGCGGATTATCTCGAAGAAATCCGCCGTTCGCGCCCCGAGCTCGTGATCCTCGCGATGGGCAATCCGAGACAGGAGGACCTTGCCAGCCTCATTGCAACGTCGGTGAGTGGCCCGATGGTCATCGTAAACGGCGGGGCCATCGCCGACATACTTGCCAAGCGCTTTGCGCGCGCTCCGCTATGGGTGAGGCGTGCCCGTTGTGAATGGTTGTTCCGACTGTGTCAGGAGCCGCAGCGGCTGTGGCGCCGCTATCTGCTTGGAGGCCTTTCGTTCGCCTGGTACGTGATGAGGCTGCGACTTGCTACCTAATGCTGCCGCACTGACGAGAAAGCCCGTGGCTAGCGATCGCGAGCAGGACGCGCCGAGAGTCCTGATTATCGGCGCTAGTGGGTTCGTCGGGGCCTCGGTCGCTCTTGCTGCCGCTAGCCGTCACGATCTGGTGCCCGTCGCCTGCATGCGGCACCCAAACAACGCGCTTTCGGCAGCTGGCATAGAGCAGAGGACGTGCGACGCGACAGACAGCGCTGCGCTGACGCGCGCACTCCGCGGTGTGTCCTACGCGGTCAATTGCGTGCTGGGCAACCATCAAACGATGCTGGCTGTGACACGCAATCTATGCGCTGCCGCGACGCAGGTGAAACTGCGGCGGATCGTGCACATCAGCAGCATGGCCGTTTATGGCAAGATGAACGGAACAGTGGATGAAGCATCGGTGCTTAATCCGGCCACCCACTATGCGCGTGCCAAGGCTGCATGCGAGGCCGTTGTGCAGACATTTATTTCGGCCGGTGGGGATGCAGTGATTCTGCGTCCGGCTTGTGTCTATGGTCCAGGTGGCGAGCAATGGGTGGGTCGGATCTGTCGCTGGCTCTGCGCTGGCCGCGTCGGCCTTCTTGGCGAACTCGGCGAGGGAACCTGCAATCTTACGTTCAACGAGGATCTTGCGTCTGCCGTCGTCGCCGCGCTGACCTCGGCCGGGGTCAACGGCCAAGCATTCAATATTGCAGACTCCGAGCCAGGTACCTGGAACCAGTATTTTCTGCGCCTCGGGCATGAACTCGGTGTGAGGGTTCCGCGCGTCTCGCGTTCTCGCATAAACCTAGAGACAACACTGCTGGCGCCGCCACTGCAGATAGCAAAACTTGCCGGACAGCGGCTGGGATTCCGGCCAGGGTTGCTGCCAGAACCAATCCCGCCGTCAGTGCTTTCGCTTTGGCGACAGCATCTGCACCTGAATTGCCGCAAGGCTCATGACAAGCTGCAATCGCAGCAGACACCACTCGAGCAGGGACTGCGGCTGTCAGCCAGTTGGTTTCGTTCAGCCGCCACGCATTGATGCTTCCGTCGGGAGCCGGTCAGCCGCCACGAGCGGTTCGGTTATTGGTGCGCTTGTAGCTGAGGGCGCATGAACATGCGCTTGACAACGGCATATTGCGCCGGCCGAGGGCTCCCATTCCAGTTGGCCAATATTCCATTGGGAGTCCAGTTATCCATGTGGCCCCAAAACCACCAGCTGCCGCTTACACCCTGCTCATCCCCATGGAAGGCTGGCCCACCTTGCGCAGCGAGTTTGCCGTTCATGTAGTCAAGTAGGGTGTTCGCCCAGGTCACCTCATGTGCGTCCTTGCCCATCAAGGATGAGCCCATTTCCCCAATCCAAACCGGTGCAATTCGTTCGGTGACCAGGTATCCCCACGTGCGGTTCATCTGCTGAACCAGCGTAGCCGGATTGCGGTTGGTTACGTAGTCATATGTGGATGGCGGATACTCATGCACCGAATAGACGACCTTGTTTGGCACTGGCAGGACGACAGGGAGTTCACGCACCCCCTGCAGATTTCCTTCCTGTCCTGGATCAGGCATATGCAGTTGCGGACGCGTCGTCTGAATGCCTTCCACAATGATCAGTGGGCCCGGATTGATCGCCTGTAGCCTGCCACCAAGGCGCTGCGCTTCGGTATGCCAATCGTTGACGCCGCCGCCCCCCCAACTCGCCGTCTGCAAGGGTTCGTTGTGGAGGTCAAAGCCGATGACGGTGTGATTGTCCCTATAACGTTTGGCGAGGTCGAGCCAGTTCTGCTCGAACTCCTCGACCAAAATCTTCTTATCGAACCAGAGGCCATTCGACTGCTGTCCACTCTGGCAATCATTGTTGTGATGATCGAGAATGATCTTGAGCCCAACGAGGCCGGCCTGCTCAATGATGCGGTCAGTGACCCGCAGAGCGGTCAGGCCCTGCAGCTCTGGATTATGTAGCGCATCGATCGCGACGTATTTTGGTGTCCTCATCGGCACTGCCGAGGCATGCACACCGACCCACATGTCGCACCAGGGCAGTCGGATCGTGTTGAATCCCAGCGTCTTGATGTCGCTGATCGTCTTCTTGTAATTCACAGCGTTGAGGCCAATGGGAACAAATATGTCGTCATCGCCGCCTGGCCAACCGACCGCCGCGATACGGACAGGGCGACCCCTGTTATCGATGATCTGGCTGCCGCTGGTGCTGAGGTAGCCAGGCGGCAGGAGCCCATCGGCAGGATCTGCAACAACCTCTTGGACTGTCATGAGCAGTGCCAGACAGCACCACAGCAGGCTTAGCACAACGCGAGGCACGCTCACCCGGACCGCTGGCGGCCAGTCCGCAGCGGCGACAGTCCAGAGCGCAACCGTTGCATTGATGGCTGATCGCGCAGGATGCGCGAGGGTCCGCTCGGCAATAGCGCGAGGCGGGTGCGTCGGAGCCAGGGAGACTCTTCTGATGCGACAGCCGGCTCCTCGTTCGTTTCCTTGGCCCTTGCGCCGAACCCGCTGAGAGCAATGGTAAACGCCGTCAGAAAGATGAGATCGGGTGTTTTCCTACCCAGCGAGTTGTTGGTTGCAGAGACCAACACAGTCACGATGATTACCAGCCAGGCGATCGGCATATCAGCCTGTTTACCCAGGTGCGACACGAACAAGAACAGAGCGCCGGTAATGATCGGGAAGCCGATAAGGCCAAGGCTTAGATACAGCAACAGCCACCCATTCTCGATATCCGCTCCAGGCCCAGTCAGGCCGACCAGCACCTTGAGTTGCTCGATCCGAGCCAGAGACGCGCCGAATACCATGTCGTGGAAGTCCAGCAGCGGCAACACGTACCACTGCACAATGCGAACGTCAGCACTGTTGTCGTTGAGGTACATCTTCGAAATGATCCGCATACCAACGTCAGTCATTGTCGTGAGGATCACGAACAGGACGGGCAGCAAGAACACGCCGGCGATGAAGGCGGCCAGGAAGCCAATGTTCAAGCGCCGCGTCGCGAGTCCTGATGCCATTTGAAACAGCGCAGCGGCGACGAGAGTGGTCAACGAGGTGAACAATGCGCTGCGGCCGCCGAAGCTCATTAATCCGACCATGAATGTGCCGAACATCGCCGCTGCGATCCACCCGCGAAACCGCATTGCCAGTACTGAGAAAAGTGCCATCGAGGTGACCAGCGCACCGGTCAATGGATGGGTATACAGCGCCTGGCCCCGGAATTCGTCGACGCCGAGATCGCCATTTTTTAGCAGTCCGGGGGTGAGCGGAAGGAAATGGGTTTGGGTTGCCCCCTCCATCAGCGAGATGACCACGTTGATCAGGCAGAATACGATCATCGTGTAGGCAAGTGAGCGGAGCTGACGTGGCGTGCCCATCTCGAGCGCTACAGCGGTCAATGCGGCGGCCAGGTAGGTTTCGACATAGAGCGCGATGCCGCTCAGGCCGAAGTTGAGTACGGAATACACAGTTGTCGCGAGGATCAACGCGATTGACCACGCAAGACCGGGTCGCTCGCGGAACAGACCGACGACGCCACCACTTCGCCGTTTCCCATAGAGCGCAAACCATGCACCGAGCACGGCTGTGTAGGTCGCCGGATGGAACTTGGTCAGCACACTGTCGCCAGGCGCGTCTGAATAGAGCTTCAGAGTGATCAGAAGGCTGGCCGGCAGGAGGAAGATCAGAACGACCGTGATAAAGCCGAGTACGAATGCGATGTGAGCTGAGTCCGTGCGACGAATTCCAATCGTCTGGCCAGGCGGCACTGGCGCCAGAACACGTTCCCTGGCGCTGCCAGCGACCAACCCGAGAGCGTTGCCGTTCTGGAACATCATCCAAGCGAGCCCCTTTGCCAGTGATCAGAGCCGCATTTGGCCATGGTTCGTGTTTATCCCGGGTCGCTTATCTGCAGGAGCCTGGCTTGCCTCACTTTGCATCGCCGACGCGTAGAGCGCGAGGATCCGATCGGCAGCAACGCTGATGTCGAAGCGCTCCAGGAACAGATGATGACCGGCAGCGGCAAGCCGTTCCCGCTCTTCGACATCGTCGCTGAGCCGCACAATCGCTTCGACGAGCTTGTCAGGCGCCCCGGGCGGCACAAGTAGCGCGGTAACGCCATCGGTTAGGAATTCGGGAATCGCCCCCACAGGTGTTGCAATCACCGCCACGCCGTGAGCCAACGCCTCAAGTATTGCGATCGGCATCGCTTCAAAATGCGAAGGCAACACAAAGATGTCGGCCTCGCGCAACAGGTCGCTGGCGGCGTCACGGTCCACCCAGCCAGGCACGCTGACACGCGCCTCCAGACCAATCTTACGGATGGTCGCGCGACATCCTTCCACGTCGCCATCGCCGGCGATAGTGGCGGTCAAGTTCTTGGACAACAGCCGGGGCGAATGCAGGGCCTCGATCAATTCAGGCACTCCCTTCCGCTCACCGATGTGACCCAGGAACACCATCCGGATCCCGTCGCCACGGCTTGTACCTGGCATTTTGGGACGAGTGGGCAGAGGCACACCGTTGAAGATCACCACGATCTTTTGCGGGGCGATGTGCACTACATTGATCAGCGAATCGCGCCAATTGTCGCCCAGCACGATCACATATTGCGCCAGGTTCAGAATGAATTTCAGGAGCTTCTGACACGAGGACGGGAGCCCGGTATAGAACTTGTGGAAGTTGGAACCGTGCATGTGCACGATCACTGGAATGCCGAGCAGCCGTCCGATCAGGATCAGCACGCCTTTGCGCACCACGCTGCCGTACGCGCTCATGTGGACATGCAGGAGGTCGATGCGCCCGATGATTCCCCAGGACAACAGAAAGACGATCGCCTTGAGGAGATGCAGGGCCATGACAGCCTTCCCCTCACCTTTCGTGTCGATCACCTTGATCCTTGGTGCATCGGGTTTGGCTGCCCAGTCGTCGATCAGATAGCGAATGAATGTCCCTACCCCACCCGACGTATGAGTAACCCCACCACCTGCGAACATGACAACCAGCCTGCGATGTGGCTTCATGAGCGGGACCCTTGTTGGCGGATCAAGACTAGGCTTGCGGATTTCATTTGGCCAACGATTTTAGTCCCCAGCGCGGATCGAGGCGGCGATCTTCTCCGCCATCATCATCACTGGGATATTAATGTTCGCACACGGTACACTTGGCATCAGAGACGCATCGCAAACGCGCAATCCCTGAACCCCAATCACGCGAGCCGCCGGATCTGTCACGGCCGAGACATCTGCCGGATCTCCCATCCGACACGAGCCGCATGCATGCCAGTTGCCCGACACGCGCTGGCGCAGATGCGCCTCTAGCAGGGCATCGTCCTCCGCCACCTCCATTGGCGAAGAGCTTGTTCCCACGCTGTAGCTCAGCGCCCGGCGTCGAAACATCGTACTGTAGTCCATCAGCGGTCCGCCAATCATGGTCAGTATCCCGTTCAACCGGTTGGTCCGAGTCAATTCCTGGATCCGTTGAGAATGACCAGTGATGAATGCGTCGAGCACCGCTCCTTGCTTTGTAGCGGCGCGCATTGCCTGCACGATCAAGCGAAACCCGGCCTTCAACCGGATCATATCGCGCGGGTCACGCAACATACGGAAGTCGATATCGGCACATCTGTCTGCAGCCGCCGAAAGGCGGACACGGCCAGTGGAGTAAGGCTTGTTCACCCAGCAACTGAGGGCACCAATCCGCTGACCCACTGCGTGCCACCCGCCGCGCGAAAGGACGCATACATGCATGTCCCCGGGCGCCACACCTTCCATGCCCGACGAGAAGCGTAGCAACGCCTGAAGGTGGTGCCCTTCGCGGGTCTGCCGCGCCGAACGGTGGAGAAATCCCGCGACGCCGATGGCGGGGTGATCCTGTAGGTTTTCACCGACGCCGGGTCTGGCTGCGCGTATCTGGATGCCATGCTCCGCCAGATGCGCGCCTGGACCAATACCGCTTTTCATCAGAATGACCGGACTTTGCAGCGCGCCTGTCGACAGAATCACTTGCCGTGCGGCGATGTCAATTCGCCGGTCGCCCTGCCTGAACTCCCCCCCGACGACCCTACCGCCCGAAATGGTCAGTCTTTCCAATTGCATGTCGGTAGCAATTGTCAGGTTCGGGCGCCGCCGGACGTCCGGTGACAGGTAGACAATGGCGGCGCTGACGCGATGCCCCTGTCGATCGATATTGAGAGCCGTTGGATAGATACCGTCCGCCCAAGGGCCATTCTGGTCCTCCAGCATCGGGTAGCCCATACCGGCAAATATCTCGGTGACGGTGCGGGTAAAGCCCGACCAATTGGCTGGACGATGCCGCTGAATCGAAACTGGGCCGCATCGCCCATGCAACGGCTCGTCGAAGTCGGCATCCGATTCTAGCTTTTTGAAGTACGGCAAGACGTCGGACCAGGCCCAACCTGCGGCCCCGTTGGCTGACCACTCATCATAATCGGACGGAGCGCCCCGATTGGCGCAGATACCATTGATCGAAGAGCCGCCACCGAGAATGCGAGCCTGCTCGTAGAGCCACGGCTCGCTCGGAGAGTTGGTTCCTGTATCACCGCGCGATGCCATAAGTTGGGGCCACAACCACTCTGCCTGACGTGTGCGCCCTGGGTAGGCGGACACCAGATCAGGCGGCATGCTTTCCTCGGTCACATCGTGGCCGGCCTCAGCCAGGAGCACGCGGGTCGCCGGATCCTCGCTGAGGCGCGCAGCGAGAACGCAGCCCGCGGAGCCGCCTCCGACCACGAGGAAATCGACAGGTTCAGTCGAGAGGTTCATCAGCTGCGACGCGCCGCCTTCGTTTCTATTCGGCTCGAGCCGCTGCGCCGGCTTGCGTCACCATCAGGCCAGTGCCCACCACTAGGCGTAGGATCCTTGCGTAGACGGACGACACAACCCCACACCATTCACTTGATGGAGACGAGGGTTCTCGGTGTGCTGGCGACGGGAACAACCTAGGCGTGAGCATTCGAGTTACGTAACAACCCCTGTCGATCGGATCGATAATAGCGCAACGGTGCGTTAGTTATCTACTAAAATTTGGAACACTTGGTCGTGTGTTCGTAGCGTGTGCATGAGAGTGAGAGACGGCCGTGCAGCAGCAGATCGCCACCGCAAACAAAGAACTCACGGAGCCGGCGGTACCGCTGTAGGTCGATGCTCGGTGGTGCCCCGAACATCATCGTGGCGATCTTCCGTTCCGGTCCGCCCTGACGACACCTGCCCATGTGTGCGGGCCTCAATCCATCTGCTACAACCGGTCGGGCCACCGGTGAAAAGCACCATCTCCTTCAGTTCGGGCACGGGGAGTCCGCGACCCCGCGTCAGTGGCACCTGGATGCCAGACTGTCGATAGCCCCTCGTCTGGGACGACCTGTTCTTGGATCGCATCACCAGTCCGTTTCCTGGCTGCGTGCCCCACAGGAAATTGCCATGCATGGCAGCCACTCGTCGAATGGGGATTCGGCGGACCGTTCGTCGATACGTGGCAGAGCGCGCAGCGCGCCGCGTATCTTATCCGTGACGCTTGCCCAGTTGTCCGTCACCTCCGGCCCCGGTGGTGGCCGAGACTATCACCTCGTAACCCGTTTCCAGGTGGCCGCAATGAGCTATCACTTGACTCTCTGTGCCTCACGAGAAGTATCTTTCTCCATCTATAGGCATGCCTTGCGAAAATTGGATGGGGATTTGACGAACTAAACTTGCGTATTTGTGTTGACTTAAATCAATGATCAACCAGATTCGCCTTTGGAGAGCAGGCAGTACATGGTTGACGTTCCAGATCCACTCGGCGCCACCGACCTCGATGCGCTCGATGCCTACCTGGTGTCCGACGATGCCCCGGAGAACAGTATGGGCTTGTCAGACCTTGATGGATTTCTGACAGGTATTGTGGTCGGGCCAGGGTTGGCCCTCCCAAGTGAGTGGCTCCCGGTGATCTGGGACGGCAAACAGCCTCAGTTCAGGTCTGAGCATGAGATGCGAACCGTCCTCGGAACCATCATGGGGCGCTATAACGAGATCGCCGCCTGCTTCAACGATGATCTTGACGAATTTGATCCGATCTTCTGGGAAGGTCCCGAAGGTGATGTTATCGTCTCGGATTGGGCTGGTGGTTTCCTCGATGCAGTTGCGCTGCGACTGGAAGATTGGAAGGCGCTCTTGGATAGTGATGACGCCTGGAAGCTGATCGTACCATTTCTGTTGCTCAACGGCGACGTCGAATTTGACGACGGCTCGGCAGAGCAAGCGTTTTTCACCGAGGCGCCTAATCTGGTTCCGGTCTGTATCAGAGGCATACGCGAGTTTTGGCGAAGCCGCAGTCTAAGGCCGGTGGCGGTTAGCGTCACTCGAAGTCGGCGGAGGACTGGCCGCGCGCGCCACACGTGAAAATCCTCAATGAGCCGAACCCCATGTCGTAGGGCAATCAGCTAATAGGCCACCAATTAGGACAAGACACTCGATAATGCCCTCTCCCGTACCATCAGCCTGAAATAATCGACGGTCCTCGCCAGTCCATCCTCCAGCGGCACCGTCGGCTCCCACCCCAGCACCCTGCGTGCCAAGCCGATATCCGGACAGCGCTGCACCGGATCGTCGGCCGGCAAGGGCCGATGCACCAACGCCGAACCGGCGCCCGTCAACCGCACCACGCGTTCCGCCAACTCCCGCACC